>CAZMFF010000005.1:0-66283 GCA_964565505.1 uncultured Acutalibacter sp.
TATTGAATTCCTGGCCTCCTTCTCTGTCCAAGATCATTGACAAACTTACAATTTTTAAGAATTTTTATCCTTTAAAAGCTCAGACGCTTCCTTTGCCAATTCTTCAAGCTCACCTTGGGTAAAATAGTATTTTCGGCTGCAGTAATGACACACTGCTTCCGCTTTATTTTCCTGATTGAGCGGAAGGTTCAAAAGCTCTTTTGGCCCCAGCGTAAGCAAAGCCCTTTTATATCTTTCCTTACTGCAATTACAGGCGTAATGCACTTCGAATTCATCCAGCTTTTCCACAGTGAGGCCCTTTAAGGCCAAGCGGCACATCTCTTCCGGCGTGATCCCCTTGGCGAGCATGGTGGTGACAGATTCTAAAGAAGCGAGATTATTTTCCAGCAGGTTCAACGCCTTCTCTTCAGCCGCAGGAAGCGCCTGGATCAAAAGGCCTCCGGAAAGCAGCGTCTCCCCGCTTTCCCGATCTACCAGAACGCCCAGCGCGCAAACGGTAGGCGTCTGTTCACTGTTTGCATAATAGCTGGTGATATCCTCAGCGATCTCTCCGCTGACAAGCGCTACCTGTCCTACATAAGGATCTCCGGTGCCCAGGTCGCGGATCACGGCCAGGCGCCCCTCTTTTCCCACTGCTTTGCCCACATCCAATTTGCCGTCAGCTCTTGCGGGCAGTTCCACTTCCGGATGATCCACATATCCACGCACATTTCCCCTGCTGTCGGAAACGGCGACTAAATTCCCTAAAGGACCATTCCCATCTATTTTCAAGGTAATGGAGGCATTGTCATTTTTCAGCATAGCGCCCATCATGGAGGCAGCTGTCAGGAGCCTTCCGAGAGATGCACAGGAGGTTTTAGTCAACCCGTGAAGCTTTTGCGCCGTAAAGACAAAATCGGTAGAGTTAATGGCAGAGGCCATAAGACTGCCATCTGAAGTGATGCACCGAATGATTCTATCCATTTCTCTAACTCCTCTTTTTTGCTGCGGCCATCAGGCGCTGACTCTCTTCCCGGAGAGGTAAAAAACTCAATCCGTCAAAGAAGCGAATTTCCTCAAAGCCGGACTGCTCCAATAGGGCTTCGATTTTTCTGACAGGGTACGCCCGCTCTGAAAAATGCTCAGAACTTCTCAAATAATGATTTTTTTCCTTTTCAAAAA
The DNA here is from genome assembly GCA_964565505.1 of uncultured Acutalibacter sp. GTDB lineage: Bacteria > Bacillota > Clostridia > Oscillospirales > Acutalibacteraceae > Acutalibacter. The sequence goes on from CAZMFF010000005.1 coordinate 1,162, forward strand.
AATCCAAGTGAATATCCACCCGCCCGGAAGAAGGTGTAAAGCGATTCTGCCATACACAATAGACCTTTGCGGTGTCGTAGATAAAAGTATGGTTGCCCAAGACTTTTTCATGCTTATAAAGGGTGTTCATATCAAAGAAAAAATATCCTCCGGGATTCATAAAAAAAGCGACCTTGGAAATTGCTTTTTTCAATTCTGCCTCCCCGGAAAGATGATTCAGGCTGTCAAGGGAACAGATCACGGTATCCACTGTTCCGTACAGATCCATTTCCTGCATTTTCTGGCAAAGAAACAGGATATCAGCTCCCTCTTCCATACACTTCTCCCGTGCTTGAGAAAGCATGGAAACAGAGGCGTCGATCCCGTAAACATCAACGCCTCGCCGAAAAAGCTCTAAGGTAAGACTGCCTGTTCCACACGCCAGATCCAAAGTAATGCCCGGCGAATGGGAAAGCTTCCTGCACAAATCCAGATAATAATCAGCATACTCTGAATAGTCTACATTTTTAGTAAGACTGTCATAATACCGGGCAAACTGGGAATAACCGCTCATACCGGCTCCTGACCTGTTTTCTCTAAACGCTTAAATACCAACTCATATCCATCACTTCCGTAGTTCAAAGAACGATTCACACGGCTGATCGTGGCGGTGGAAGCTCCGGTTTCCGCTACAATATCACTGTAGACCTGTTTCTGGCTCAGCATTTTTGCTACCGCCAGGCGCTGAGACATAGCCTTCAATTCCGGTATCGTACACAGATCATCAAAAAACTGATAGCATTCCTCTACGGTTTTCAAGGTCAAAACCGCCTGAAACAGAAGGTCGACATTTTTATCCTGCAGCTTGCCGTTCATCAGATTTACTCCTTTTATTCTACTCATCCGTTCACTTTAGAATTTTAGCATATAAAAGCGTAAAAGTAAACCGGAAAAATCAGAAATTTTTATAAATCGTTTCGGATCAGATCCTCATATGTCTCCCTTTTAATGATCAGGCGGGAACTCCCTTCTGAGACCATCACACAGGCCGGGCGGGGATTTCGGTTGTAGTTGGAAGCCATGGAGTAGTTATAGGCGCCGGTGGATAAAACTGCCAGGATATCGCCGCTTTGAGGCCTTTGAATGGGAGTGTTTTCCTGGATCAGATCTCCGCTTTCACAGCATTTCCCGGCTACAGTGGCTAAATAGTCAGCGGAGGCATTCGCCCGATTGGCCACAAGGCAGGTGTATTCAGCCTGATACAGGGCATATCTCGGGTTTTCAAACATTCCCCCGTCGATCGACACATAATTTCTCACATTCGGGATCTCCTTGATGGCTCCAACCGTATAAAGCGTGATTCCCGCCTCCCCTACGATGGAACGCCCGGGCTCTATATAGATTTTCGGAATAGGATAATTTGCTTCCCCGCATTTTTCATGTACCGCTTTGGAAACCGACTCCATGAAATCTTCGTAGGGAATCGTATCGTCTTTTTCGGTATACTTGATTCCAAAGCCGCCGCCCAAGTTGAGATGCCCCAAGGTGATGCCCAGCTCCTTTTTCAGCCGGAAAAAGAAATCCAGCATCACCTGGGCCGCATGGACGAAGGGTTCTTTTTCCAGGATCTGGGAACCGATATGACAGTGCAGCCCCTTCAGGGAAACAAATTTCATGCTCTGTGATTTTCGGATCGCCTCTAAGGCCTCTCCGCTTTGCAGATCCAAGCCGAACTTGGAATCGATCTGCCCTGTTCGGATAAAGTCATGAGTATGGGCATCGATTCCCGGTTTGATGCGAAAAGAGATGGAAACGCTTTTTCCTATCTTTTCCCCAATTGCTTCCAAAAGCTCCAGCTCGTAAAAATTGTCCACCACGATATCGCCGACATCTTTTTCTGCGGCAAATCGAAGCTCATCCGGCGTTTTATTATTTCCCTGAAAATGAATTTTTTCTGCCGGGATCCCGGCGGAAAGGGCGGTGTAAAGCTCTCCTCCGGACACCACCTCTGTCTCCAGGCCTTCATCGGCGATCACGCGATAGATCTCTTTACAGGAAAAAGCTTTGCTCGCGTAGATCGGGCAGCCAAACCCGTCATAATTCTTTTGAAAGGAGGAAACGTAGCGCCTGCATACCTGGCGGATCTTGTCCTCGCTCATCACATAAAGAGGCGTGCCGTATTCCCGGGCAAGATCGACGGTATCGCAGCCGCTGATCGTTAAATGGCCTTGGCTGTTTATTGCAAGACAATCAGAAAGCAAAATAAACCTCTCCCTTCCTTAAAACACTGTGGAAATTGCCTGTTCGATCAAAATCTGCACGGCCTGAACCCCTGTCCCCTTTACAGAGGAAAAAGGGTAAAACGGAATCTGAGCTTCGCTGAAAAGCCCGGAAAAATAGGTTTCCTGAGCATTTTTCTGTGATTGATTCAATTTATCCGCTTTGGTGCAGATAACGGCAAAGGGAAGCTTCCTCTGCAATAAAAACTCGATCATACCGTTATCATTTTCCGAAATGGGGTGCCGCATATCCAGCAGCTGAAACACCAGAGCGATCTTTCGGTTTTCCTGAAAATACCCCTCCACCAGATCTCCCCAACGATCTTTCTCTTTTTGGGAGACCTTTGCATAGCCGTAACCGGGCAAATCTACGAAACGGCACTCGGGAAGCCTGTAGAAATTAATGGTGGAGGTTTTCCCCGGAGTGGCGCTGACACGCGCCAGCGCTTTCCGGTTTACCAGCTTATTGATGAGAGAGGATTTTCCCACATTCGATTTACCGGAAAACACGATCTCCGGTAAGTCCGATTCAGGGAACTGTCCCTTTTTCCCTGCCGAAAGCTCAAAGGTCACATTTTGAAAGTTCACGGAACCGCTCCTTCTGCTGTACCAGGGGTTTAGCAATGGGGTGATCGGCACAAAGAGATGTGCCCTCCTGGGGCATGAATGTCAGCGCCGCTTCCCATACGGCATCCATGCGCTTGACGGGCATAAAGGTCACATGCTTTTTTACCGCTTCGTCCACCTCTGTCAAATCGGGAATATTGTCAAAGGGGATCAAAACGGTCTTGATCCCGTTCTTATAGGCCGCCATCGCCTTTTCTTTCAGCCCGCCGATAGGAAGTACTCTGCCCTGCAGCGTGATCTCGCCTGTCATTGCCACATCATGGCGAACGGGGATCGCGCACAAAGCCGAAGCGATCGCAGTAGCCATGGCAATTCCGGCAGAAGGACCGTCCTTGGGAACGGCTCCTTCCGGGGCGTGAATATGGATATCATATTTCTCATAAAAATTCGAGGGGATCCCCAAAGATGCGGCGCGAGTCCGAACACAGGTAATGGCCGCATTTGCGGACTCTTTCATCACATCTCCCAGAGAACCGGTGAGTTGGATCTTTCCTGTTCCCTCCATCACCGCCACCTCAATGGGAAGCAGCTCTCCCCCTACGCTGGTCCAAGCCAGACCGTTGACCAGACCCACGGTATCCTCCGAGGTCAGGTTGTCCCGCAGGAACTTTTTCGGGCCCAGCAGCTCTTCCAAATCTTCAGGCTTCACGGTAAAACCGGAAAAGTTCTCATCAGAGACGATAAGCTTTGCTGTTTTTCGGCAGATAGAGGCGATCGTGCGCTCTAAAGTACGCACTCCTGCTTCACGGGTGTAGCCCTCGATGACAGCTTTTACAGCCGCCCGGGAAAACTTCAGTTGAGAGGGTTCAATGCCATGCTTTTTCAGCTGTTTTTTGATCAGGTGCTTTGTGGCGATATTGAGCTTTTCCTCCAGCGTATAGCTCCCCAGCTCTATGATGTCCATCCGGTCGTAAAGCGGGCCGGGGATCCGAGAAATATCATTTGCGGTCGTGATGAAAAGCACATTGCTCAAATCAAAGGGAATATCCAGGTAGTGATCCGTAAATTCTCCGTTTTGTTCCGGATCCAGCACCTCCAGCAAGGCGGAGGATGGATCGCCTTTGAAATTCTGACCCAGCTTGTCGATCTCATCCAGCAGGATCAGCGGGTTTTGTGTACCTGCCTGCTTCACTGCATTGATAATGCGGCCCGGCATGGAACCCACATAAGTCTTTCGATGGCCCATGATCTCTGCTTCATCACTGACGCCGCCCAGAGAAACCCGCACATATTTTCTGCCCGTAGCTTCCGCAATAGAACGGGCGACAGAGGTTTTACCCACGCCGGGAGGGCCGGCAAGACAGATGATTTGCCCGCTTGGCTTTTTGGTGAGGGCTTTTACCGCTAAAATTTCTATAAACCGGTCTTTGACTTTTTCAAGGCCGTAGTGATCCCGATCAAGGATCTTTCTGGCCCGCTCAATATCCAGACGCTCTTTGGAAAAGACATTCCAGGGAAGCTCCAGACAGGTATCCAGATACATCCGGACCACACTGGCCTCGTGAGACCCATAGGGCATTTTGTAAAGCTTGTCGCACTCTTTTAAAAGCTTTCCCTCACACACGGCGGGTAAATGCAGGGAAAACACCTTATCCCGAAGCTCGTCTGCTTCCTGCTGGGGATTGTCCTCTTCCCCCAGCTCGCTGGTGATAGCGCGCAGCTGCTCCTTGAGAAAATATTCCCGCTGATTCTCATCGATCTGTGCCTGTGCTTTCTGGTTGATTTCCTCCTCTACAGAAAGGATCTGGATCTCTTCTGTCAGCACATCAATCAGCTTTTGCAGTCTTTTTAAGGGACGCAGCTCGTCCAGAATATACTGTTTTCGCTCGAAATCAATGGAGATATTGGAGGCAAGGTAATCTGCCAGGCGGCCGCAATCCTTTTCCTGCAGCACGCCTAAAAGCACATCGGGAGGAACGCGCTTAAAAAGATGCAGGTATTCGTCGAACTTTTCGTGAACGATCCGGATCAAAGCTTCAGAACGATATGTCTTTTTGTACGCCAGAACAGGACATTTCACAATGTTCCCCAAAAGGTAAGGAGTTTCCTTCTTCAGAGAAGAGATTTCTCCTCTGCAAAGGCCTTCCACATGGAGCTTCACACCCTCTTCATGGTGAACAGCCTGTTTGATCCGTGCGATCACGCCGATTTTATAAAGATCGTCGCCTGTGGGCTCATGTTCAGAAAGATTTACCTGAGAAACGAGAAAGATCAGATGATCCTTTTCGATGGCCTGCTTTACAGCGGCGATGGATTTCTTTCTGGCCACATCAAACTGAAGCATCATCCCCGGAAAGAAAACCAGTCCGCGAATCGCCAGCACAGGCAAAATCAGATTATTTTCCACTTTGTTTTTATCCTCTGTAAACATTTGTCAATATGTACTCCTAAAACCAGGGAAAGACTGTGCCGAAAGCCATCGGCAACAGCCTTTTCCGTTTTTCTTTATGATGCCGAATCCTTGCGGTCCCGGCGTTTTGGCTGCGTAATTTTGATCTTGATCGGCTTTCTATCTTTATTGTAGACAATTTGAGGCTTTGCCCCTTCTTCCACCATTTCTTTTGTGACCGTGACCTTTTCCACTGTGTAGTCGCTTGGAATTTCATACATGACAGACATCAAGGTTTCTTCCATGATGGAGCGAAGCCCTCTGGCGCCCGTTTTTCTTTCCAAAGTACGCCTAGCGATACTGACAAGAGAATCGGGTGTAAATTCCAGATCCACCTTATCTAAGTCGAAAAGCTTCTTGTATTGATTGACCAGAGAATTCTTGGGCTCTGTCAAGACCCGCACAAGGGAATCCTCATCCAAGGCATTGAGAGAGGTGATAACGGGAATTCTGCCTACCAGCTCCGGAATCAATCCGTATTTCACAAGATCGTGAGGCACAACGTCCTTCATCCAATCGATTTCATCCAGTTCTTTTTTGCCGTGCACCGTTCCGCCGAAGCCCAGCATGGTAGAGGCGGAGCGCTGCTGTACAATTTTCTCCAGTCCGTCGAAAGCGCCGCCGCAGATAAAGAGGATATTGGAGGTATCGATCATGATCGCGTCCTGTTGAGGATGCTTTCTGCCCCCCTTAGGCGGTACGCTGGCAGTGGTACCCTCCAAAATTTTGAGAAGGGCCTGCTGAACGCCTTCCCCACTGACATCTCTTGTTATGGACTGGTTTTCAGACTTGCGGGAGATCTTATCGATCTCATCAATATAGATGATACCGTGCTCTGCCCGGAATACATCATAATCGGCAGCCTGGATCAAACGAAGGAGAATATTCTCCACATCATCGCCCACATAGCCCGCTTCTGTAAGAGTCGTTGCGTCCGCAATGGCAAAAGGAACGTCCAGAAGCTTCGCAAGGGTCTGTGCCAGATAAGTTTTCCCAACGCCGGTAGGCCCTAAAAGCAGCACATTGCTTTTGGCGATCTCCACGCTTTCATTGGAAAAGTAAATGCGCTTATAGTGGTTATAGACAGCTACGGAAAGAGCAATTTTTGCCCGGTCCTGCCCTACCACATACTCATCCAGCTTTTTTTTGATCTCATGGGGCTTTGGAAGAAGGATTCCCGCTTCCTTTTCATCGCTTCTGCCTTTTCGTAAGCGGTCTTCATCTTCGATGATAGACATGCAAAGTCTCACGCAGGCATCACAGATATAAACGCCAGCCCCGGCAATCAGGCGATCTGCCGCGGCTTGGGGTTTTCCGCAGAAGGAACAACAGATCTCAGTTTCGTCTTTTCCTGCCATCCATGAGCTTCCTTTCTCTACCGTTTTTCGATCACTTTGTCGATCAGCCCATACTCCAAAGCTTCCTGAGCGGTCATGAAATTATCCCGTTCGGTGTCTCTTTCAATTACCTCCAAGGGCTGGCCGGTCCTCTCTGAAAGGATCGTATTGAGCTTTTTCTTGACAGACAAAATGTGGTTTGCGTGAATGCTGATATCGGTAGCCTGGCCCTGAGCTCCGCCGCTGGGCTGGTGGATCATGATCTCGCTGTTGGGAAGAGCTAAGCGCTTTCCTTTTGCTCCGGCCGCCAAAAGGAAGGAACCCATGCTGGCCGCCATACCGATGCAGATGGTAGATACGTCACATTTAATATACTGCATCGTATCGTAAATGGCCATCCCGTCAGTAATGACGCCGCCAGGGCTGTTGATATAAAGGGAAATATCCTTTTCAGGGTCCTGTCCCTCCAAATAAAGAAGCTGAGCTACCACCACGCCGGCAGAGGCGTTATTCACTTCCTCATTGAGAATGATAATACGGTCATTGAGCAGACGGGAAAAAATATCATAGGACCGTTCCCCGCGGCTGGTTTGTTCTACAACATAAGGAATTAAACTCATGAGAGACTCTCCTTTCGAACCTTGAATAGTATGAAAGCAAACAAGCGGATTTATTCCAATCTTCGGAAATTCAGCCTTCAGTTTTTTCCTCTTCTTTGGCAGGTTCCTTCTTTACAGGCTTCTTCCTGGGCTTTGCAGGAGCAGCCTGTGCATCTGTCTCTTCGGCCTTTTTCTTAACCGGCTTTTTTGCAGCAGGCTTCTTCTCTTTCTTCTCTTCTTCCTTCTTCTCCGTAAATACGGCGTTTTCCCGAATAAAGTCTATTACTTTCTGGTTGGCAATATCACTGTTGATGGCCTCAACGCTGATAAGATTTTTCACATTTTCCAAGGGCATCTGATAGGAATCTGCCAGCTTCTGATATTCAGCCTCCGTCTCCTCTTCAGTGGGCTTGATATCCTCCTGTTTAGCGATCTTTTCCAGACCCAGACGCACTTTGACCTGACGCTCAGCCTGAACCTTATACTGCTCTCTCAGATTATCCGTGGTCATGCCGGTATACTGCAGATAAGTTTCCAGCTTCAGGCCCTGAGACTGAAGTCGGTAAGCAAAGGAATTGATGATCTCGTCGATCTCGTTTTCGATCATCTCGTTGGGGATCTCAGCTTCTACCTTCTCGATCACCGCGTCTACCAGCTGATTTTCCGCGTCGGCGTCGGCAGCTTTCTGCCGCTGCTCCAGAAGCTTTTTCTCAATATCGCTGCGATAGTCGGCGAGGGTGTCGAATTCGCTGACATCCTTTACAAACTCGTCGTCTACCTGAGGCAGCTCCTTCATCTTGATTTCATGAAGCTTGATCTTGAAAACGGCGTCTTTCCCTTTGAGCTCTTCAGCGTGATAATCTTCCGGGAATTTTACATTGACATCAAACTCCTCACCGGACTGATGGCCGATGACCTGCTCCTCAAAACCGGGAATAAACTGTCCGGCTCCCAAAGTGAGGTCATACCCCTCTGCCTTTCCGCCGTCAAACTGTTTTCCGTCCACATAACCGTCAAAATCGATGGTGGCAATGTCGCCGTTCTGCGCGGCCCTGTCTTCTACAGTCATCACTCGGGAATTGCGCTCGCGCACGCGCTCGATCTCCGCGTCAATATCGCTTTCCGTGACAGTGACCGGCGTCTTTACAACAGAGATCCCCTTATAGTTTTCAATTTTTACCTCGGGCTTTACCACCACATTGATCTTGCAGGACAGCCCCTTTTCCAGGCTGACCTCCTCGATCTTGAATTCACCGATGCTCACGACCTCAAGCTGCGACTTTTCTACGGCCTCCATGACCATGGGACGATAGAGATGGTCGATCGCGGCTTCAAAGAAAACCTCTTTCCCGTAATATCTTTCGATGATGGCGCGGGTCGCTTTTCCTTTGCGGAAACCGGGCACATTCATTTTTTTGCTCTCTTTTTTGTACACTTCGTTGATTGCCCCGTTGAATTCCTCAGGGGAAACTTCCAGCTCCAACTCATACCGGTTGGTTTCTACATTTGTGGTGGATTTCAAATTCATGTCGCTTTTTCCTCTCAAAATAAACTTAAAGATAACTGAGCCATTATAGCATACTTGCCTCCAAGAATCCATATGTCCGATAGAAATATTTCGAAAAAAACGGAAAAAAGAAGACAAATTTTAACTACTCGATCCGAACCGGGCAAAAATTCACATAATCACAGGAGACAAGGTGCATCGCTATTCCCTGAAAGTCTCCCGCAGGGGCTTTCTGCGCAGCGCGCTGGCCATGGATATGGCCGAAATAGCAGTTTTTGATATTTTCTTCCGCAAGCAATTCCAGGATCTCTCTGCACTCCATACCGTCATAAACCGGAGGATAGTGGAGAAACACCAGCGGGGTCCCTCCCAGCCTTTTCCCCTCTTCCAGGGAAAGCTTCAGCCGCCCCACCTCGCGCAGGACGATTTTTTGATCCTCTTGCGTCTCCGAATTGTAAAGCCAGCCGCGAGTTCCGCAAAGAACATGATCGCCCGCTTTGTAAGCGCAATTGTGGAGAATAGAAAAGTCTGAAAATCCGTGCTCGGAAAAAAACTGTTCCAGCTTTGTTTTCGTGGACCACCAATAGTCATGATTCCCTTTTAGAAAAATTTTACGGCCGGGTAAAGAATGGAGAAAAGAAAAGTCTGAAAGCGTATCTTCCAGCTTCATTGCCCAGGAAATATCACCGGCCAACACCACCGTATCCTCTTCGCTCACAAGAGCGCGCCAGTTTTTCTCCAATCGGTTTACATAATTTTCCCACCCGCGGAACACATCCATCGGCTTGTCCGAGCCCAGGGAAAGATGCAGATCGGCAATGACAAACAACGCCATAACATCAACTCCTAAAATTGAGACAGGCAGCGAAGCACGGTCTGTGTCATCTGATCTTTTGAGGTGACGGCTGTAAAGCGGACGGGCTTTTCCTTCAGCTGCTTGATCTGCACGGGAGCCTTAATACCGGAAAGGGCTTCCAAACGGACAAGATTCTCAAATTCGTCCTTTTCTCTCTGCTGCCCTGCCGCCTGCAAAACACTGGAGGCAAATTTATATGGGTCCGCGGTGGAAGCGATCACAGTGGGAGTGTTGTCATCGGTACAGGCAAGGTACTGGCGGTAAACATCTACAGCTACTGCCGTGTGGGGGTCGCAAAGGTATTGCTCCTTGGTAAGCATGTCCCGGATCACAGCGGCAGTATGGTCATCGTCACAGCATCCGCCGAAGAAAAGCGTCTGAAGCTTTTCTTTCAGCTTCTCCCCTACCTGATAATATCCCTTTTCGGAAAGCTCGCTCATCCAGCCGGAAAGCGCTTGATGATCCTCCCCGCACAGGGCAAACAAAAGCCGTTCCAGGTTGCTGGAAATCAGAATGTCCATAGAGGGTGAAGTGGTGGTATAAAACTCCCGGCGCCGGTCGTAAACGCCTGTGCTGATAAAGTCTGTGAGCACTCGGTTCGCATTGGAGGCGCAGATGAATTTGTTCACCGGCAGTCCCATTCTGGCCGCGTAATAAGCCGCCAGAATATTTCCGAAATTACCGGTGGGCACCACAATATTGATCTTTTCGGAAAGCGAACGGAGAGCCCCGGTACGGTACAGCTCAAAATAGGAATAAAAATAATAGACCAGCTGAGGCAGGAGCCTGCCCCAGTTGATGGAATTGGCGCTGGAGAAAAAGACGCCGCGCTCCTCCAGCGCTGCTTTTACCTGTCTGTCAGTGAAAATAGATTTAACTCCGCTTTGAGCATCGTCAAAATTTCCTTTTACAGCGCAGACAAATACATTTTCCCCCTCCTGAGTCTGCATTTGCAGCTGCTGCATAGGGCTGACTCCATCCTTCGGGTAAAACACAAGGATGCGGGTGTTTTCTACATCTTTAAAGCCTTCCAAAGCCGCTTTTCCGGTGTCCCCGGAGGTGGCGACCAAGATCATGGCCGTCTTTTCGGGAGCCTTTTTTTTCAAAGCCTTTCCCAGAAAATGAGGCAAGATCTGAAGGGCCATATCCTTAAAGGCGCAGGTGGGTCCGTGCCACAGCTCCAAAAGATATTTGTTCTCCCCTGTGCAGGTCAGCGGCACCAGCCGAACCGGCTCCTTCTGGCCGAATTTTTCCTCTGAATAGGCTTCTTTGACACAGCTTTTGATCTCTTCTAAGGTAAAGTCTGTCAGAAACAGGGAAAAGAGAAATTCGGCAAGCTCCTGATAATCCATCCGGGCCATTTTTTCAAAAGAAGTTTTCAGGTCGGGAAAAGATACGGGCACAAAGAGTCCGCCCTCGGGGGAAATCCCCTGCATGATCACCTCGGAAGCGCTCATTCTGACGGAAGGGTCCCGTGTGCTTTGGTATTCCATTTTTCCGCTCACTCCTTACTTCAAAACCAAGAGATAATATATCTCATTTTTCTTATTCTGTCAAAATCCCGTTTCGGGAAAAGAAATCGGAAGCGTTCTGCCAGAACAGCTTATGAACCAGGGCCTCGCTGTAATTGTGACGCAAAAACAGCTCTTTAAGAGCGCTTACCGAACGAAGCCCTTCCATATCTTTAGGAAGCTCGGCCCCATCGAAATCGCTTCCCATCGCCACAACATCTTCCCCACCCAAGGAGAGAAAATGCTCTGCATGCCGCAGAATGTCTGTCATTCCGGCTTCTTCAGGTGTATTGTTTAAAAACCCGCGGAAGAAATTAAGCCCTACCAGGCCGCCCCCTTCCTTGACGGCTAAAAACTGCTCGTCAGTGAGGTTTCTCGGATGAGAGCAGATCGCTTTGGCGTTGGAGTGAGACGCCACGAAAGGCTTTTTTGCAAGGGCCTGCACATCCCAGAAGAGCTCCGGGCTGGCATGGGATATATCGATAACGATCCCGGCCTCCTCCAGCAGAGGAAGCGCTTTTTTCCCCAATTCGGTGAGGCCTTCGCTTCCCGGAGACAAAACGCCTCTTCCCAGCTGGTTTGCGCCGTTCCAGGTAAGGGTGAGCATCTTTACACCGCGCTTTTTGAATTCCGCGATATTATTCAGGTCGCCTCCAAGAGCGGAACCGTTTTCCACCGTCAGGATCGCCCTGCATTTTTTACCGGAGGAAAAGGAGATCAGCGCGCTGTTTTCCTCTACCTGCCGGAAAAGACAGTCGGAAAGCTTCCGAAAATGGTCATAGGCGTCCTTCGGAGAAAGCTCATCCGGGATCCAGGCGGCAAAGCACTGGGTATACCTGGAGAAAGAAGCGGCGCTCTCCAGACTGATATGCAGCTCGTTTTTCAAAAGAGGCTTCTCTTTTAAAGCACATTCCATTATGGTGTCGCAGTGCAAGTCAAAGTAATCCATGGTATTCCGTCCTTTCCAAAAGGAAATTATGTCAGGCAAAGCAGTTTTCCAGGTATTCGGTTTTGACGATCTTTCCGTTTTCGGTTATGACGGCAGCGGCGTCAAAGCGGGGCTGTAAAGAGATATGATGCTGTTCCAGATACATTCCGGCCGTAAGGAGGATCTTTCTCTGTTTTGCCGGCGTGACCGCTTCAAACGGATGAAAGAAGCTGTCGCTGTTTCTGGTTTTGACCTCCACAAAAACGATATATTGCCTATTCTGGGCAATGATATCGATTTCCCCAAAACGGCAGCGATAATTTTGCTCTACAACAGTAAAGCCTTTTTTGCGCAGCAGCTTTGCCACATGCGCCTCTCCCAATTCTCCAGAAGCGTTATTCTTTCTCATTTGATGTTTTTTAAAAAGGTTTTTCGGTGCTGAGGAAGCAGCCCGAAGCGGCGTATCGCCTCATAATGCGCTTTAGTCCCATAGCCCTTGTGCTGTTCAAAGCCGTATTCCGGATACTCCTTTGCCAGCTGCCGCATCACCCGGTCACGGCTGACCTTTGCTAAAATAGAGGCAGCCGCGATGCTGGCGCTTTTTCCGTCTCCCTTTACGATCGTCTCTCCTGAAACCGGAAGGGGAGGCATTCGGTTGCCGTCTACCAAAGCCCATCCGGCAGGAGGCAAAAGGGCCTCCACCGCCCGTCTCATGGCAAGAAAGGTCGCCTGCAAAATATTGATCTCATCGATCTCCTGAGCAGTTGCGGATCCGATCCCATAGGAAACCGCCCGGTCAATGATCTGAGGAAAAAGGAGCTCTCGCTTTTTTTCAGAAAGCTTTTTGGAATCGTTGAGACCCTCGATCACGCAGTTCTCCGGCAGGATGACAGCGGCGGCATACACAGGTCCTGCCAAAGGACCGCGGCCGGCCTCGTCAATACCACAGATCATTACTTTCCCCTGTGCTTTTGCCCTTTTCTCATAAAAAAGCCAATCCTGAGTTTCCGGCATCCTGTCTCACTTCCACCAAAAAATTAAAAGGCGTGGTGCTTATCTTTTTCGAGGCGCCTGCTCCAAGGTGATCCTTCCCAGCTTGCCGCTTCGATACTCATCCAAAAGCGTAATAGCGGCTCGCTCAAGATCGATCTCCCCTTTGGAAAGCAGCATCCCCCGCTTGCGCCCGATCTGTTCCAGGATCTCATATCCCGAAAGAGCGCAGTCAATGGGGATCTCTGTTTTGTACCGCTGGTTTACCGCCTGAGGATAAAGCTCTCTCAGCAGCTCCAAAAGGCGGCAGGCAAGCCCCTCCACATCCAGGATCTCATCCTTGACGGCGCCGGTAAACGCCAAATGCTCTCCCACCACCGGATCTTCAAATTTCGGCCATAAAACGCCCGGCGTATCCAAAAGCTCGAAGCCCTTTCCTATGGTAAACCACCGATTCTGGCGGGTGACGCCGGGGCGGTCCTGTACCTCAGCCTTTCCGGCTTTGCCCCCTATCATCCTGTTGATCAAAGAGGATTTTCCCACATTGGGGATCCCCAGCACCATAATCCTGACAGGCCTTCCCACCATTCCCTTCTCTTTCCAGGCGGAAATCTGCTCGCCGAGCCGCTCTTGAACAGCACGGTAAAAATTGGGAATCCCTTTCCCTGTTTTACAGTCTACGGCGACGGCAGGAATTTTTCGAGAACGATATTCCGCGATCCACCGGTCCGTCTCTTTGGAATCTGCAAGATCGCTTTTGTTGAGCACAGCCACCTTCGGCTTAGAGCGGATGATCTCCTGTAAAACCGGATTAGAGCTGCTTTGAGGGATCCTCGAGTCCAGAATCTCCGCCACGATATCCACTAGCTTCAGATCTTCCCCAATCTTTCTGCGGGTTTTTGCCATATGTCCCGGAAACCACTGAACAGACTGAATATCACTCATTTTCAACCCCTCCTCTCCGGCTGTGTAAATAAAAATCAGAAATTTACCTGTATTTATGCCGCAGGGCCGAAAATGGAGAAGGGGTAGACGTTAAAGATCACTTTTCCCAAAATATTACGATTGTCTACCATTCCGACCTCCAGAAAGCGGCTGTCTTTTGAGTTGCCCCGATTATCTCCCAATAGGAAAACACATCCTTTGGGCACAGTCTGAGGAAATTCCATCACCTGTCCCGGATAATCCGGAATCATGGTGATAGAGTTCTCGATCCCGTATTCCTCCCCTTTTATGGGGACTGAATCCACCGTGACTTCACGCAGCACAGGGTCAAAATCAACCGTCTGTCCCTCCACGGCAATGACTCGCTTGATAATGGGCTCCTGCAGTGCATGGACCACGATCACCACATCGCCGGGCTTCGCTTTTCCGGCAAGGCCGGTGACCAGGACCCGGTTTCCGTCAAAATAGGTAGGCTCCATAGACCTTCCGTCTACCGTAATGATCCTGAAAAAGAATGTGAACAAAACAGAGATCAGCACAACGGCGAACACGATCTCTCCCGCCCATTCCAGGGCGGACTCTGTAAGCCTTGAAACTTTCGAACGTTCTTCCTTTACCGCTTCCTCATCCATTTTGCAGCACCTTCCTTTCCGCGGGATCTGCGAAACTGCCCTTGCGTTTATTTTCCGAAAGGAAATATTTTAAATACAGCTTTCCCAAGGATATTTCTCTGATCGATCATTCCCACCACTTTGTAACGGCTGTCTTCAGAAACTTCCCGGTTATCCCCCAGAACAAAAACGCAGCCTTTTGGCACCACAGCGGGGAATTCCAGAATTTCGAAAGAACTGTAAGGAAGGTCTGTAATGCCGCTCTCGAGGCCGAACTGGCTTTCGTTGAGCAGTCTGCCGTCAATGAGCACAGAACGGCTTTGAGCATTAAAATCCACCGTCTGTCCCTCTGTGGCGATCACCCGCTTGATAATGGGCTCTTCCAATACATTGGTGATCACGATCACATCGCCCTGCTTGACGCCAAAAGGCGTTCCGGCCACCAGGACCCGGTCTCCATTGTTATAATTCGGTACCATAGAGGTTCCTGTAACCGTGATAATGCGAAAGAAAAAAGTAAAGAAAACGGCAATCAGCACCACCGACATCACCAGTTCTTCTCCCCACTCCAATACGGTTTTAACGGCCTTTCCAGGCTCTTTCGGGGGAGACTCCCAAATCTCTTCCATAACTTCCCCACTTCCTAAATAATAGCAAAAAAGGGACAAAACCTTGTCCCTTTTGAATATTTAATTCCTGTCTCAGCGAAGCTGTTCCTTAACCTTGGCAGCCTTACCAACTCTATCGCGCAGATAGTAAAGCTTCGCCCTGCGAACACGGCCCAAACGAACGACTTCCACTGCCTTGACATTGGGAGAATGGAGGGGAAACACCCTCTCTACTCCTACGCCGTAAGAAACACGACGAACAGTAAAGGTCTCGCTGACTCCGCTTCCCTTACGGGCGATCACAGTGCCTTCAAACAGCTGGATCCTCTCCCGCTCTCCTTCGCGGATGTTCACGCTTACCTTCACGGTATCTCCTACGGAAAACTGTGGGATCTCTTCCTTCAGAGACTCCTGCGAGATCATTTTCAATGCATCCATTTGACTGATTCCTCCAAAAAATAATTCAGACATTCATGCTGTGACACAGCAGCGGACTGTCCGCTTCTTTGCGCTTTGCGCGCTGAACCCTACAGGCAAGCCTTTGAGAAAGCCCGCAGATTTCAAATGCTTTTTTATTCTAGCACGATACCCGGGAGATTGCAAGATATTTTTATCTGATTTCGGTAAAATCTTTTGTAAGCAGCATTTGCCGGCAGATATCGGCTTGGAACTCAACCACTTGGTTACTTTTGAAAGCCTCCAACAAAAGCCCCGGGTTGACGCCTCCTATGACGCTGCAGGGAAGCTGAGCTTCTCCGATCAAAAGGCCGGCAGACCGGATCCTGAACTTTTCCGGAGAAAAAAAGGGCTTGATATCAAATTCCTTTTCTCCCTTTTTCGTATGCTTTGATACCGTGACGCTCTCCTTTGAGAAAAGCTCTCCGAGCTGTCTCAAAAGCAGGGCACTGTCTTTGGTTATTAATTCATAGCGGTACAGAGCCCACTGGATCTGATCAAATTTGCAGACAGGCTCCGTCACCTGAAATACCTGCAGCCCCAAAGGAAGATGCCGGTTCATCCTCTCCCGGATCTCATCAAAGGAGATCTCCTCTGTCAGGCGGATGTCCATACATTCCCGTTCTCCGCTGATCCCCAGGGAAAGAGGCATGGCAAAGGTCATATACACTCTGGGATTGAAGCCCTCTGTATACCATACCGGGATACGGCAGATCCTCAGCACCCGCCCCATGCACCTGGAAAGATCCAGATGGGAGATGTATTTTGCCGCGTCTTTCTTTTTAAACCAGATCCGCACGTTTTTCAACACAAAGCCCTCCGCCATAGCAGGCCGCGCCGCAGCCGGAACATTCTTCTCTGCAGTTGGGCGTCGTTTTCCCTTCAAAGGCCCGCCTGCATTCCCTTTCCAGAAATTCTTTTTTGATCCCGTAGTCCAAATGATCCCAGGGAAGCACTTCAGAGAACTCCCGGTGCCGGGCACAGTAGAAATCAGGATCGATCCCCAGCTCTTCAAACAGAGACATCCACTTTTCAAAGTCGAAGCAGCTTTCCCAGCCGTCAAAATGGATCCCTCGCTCCAAAGCGAGCTCCAGCACAGCCCCCAGGCGCCGGTCCCCTCTGGCAAACACGGCTTCCAGATAGCTTGTTTTGGCGTCATGATAATTGACAGTCATCCTTTTAGAAGGAACATGGTCCTTTAAGGCGTGTTGCTTTTTTCTCAGGGTCTCCATGGAGTCCTGCCCAAACCATTGGAAAGGAGTAAAGGGCTTGGGTACGAAGGCCGCGGCGCTGAGAGTTACTTCCACGCCCTTTCCACCGGGCCTGTCCTTTTCCTGATAAAAGGCGTCAACCACCCTCTGCCCCAGCTTTAAGATCGCGTCGATATCCTCCATGGTCTCCGTGGGAAGTCCGATCATAAAGTAAAGCTTAATTTTTTTCCACCCCGCGCGAAACGCCACCCCAACTGTATGGAGAAGCTCCTCTTCCGTGACGTTTTTGTTGATCACATCTCTCATGCGCTGAGATCCGGCCTCCGGCGCAAAGGTAAGCCCGCTTTTCCTTACAGAATTGATTCGATCCATCAATTCCGGGGAAAACCCGTCCACCCGAAGAGAAGGCAGAGAAAGGCTTACTTTCTTTTCCACTGTCCAGCAGTGCAGGGTGTCGATCAAATCGTTTAATCTGCTGTAATCGCTGGTGCTCAGCGAAGCCAGAGAGATCTCGTCATAGCCGGTGCTTTCACACAGCGCCCGGCACTGAGAATCGATCGTCTGAATACTTTTCTCCCGGAAAGGGCGGTACAGGAAGCCCGCCTGACAAAACCGGCATCCCCGGATACAGCCCCTGAGGACCTCCTCTGAGATGCGATCGTGTACGATATCCACTACAGGAACCACCATGGAGTCCGGATAATAGGCGCTGTCAAGATCCAGCATGACCCTTTTCTTGACAGTTGCCGGAGCTCCGTCCTTAGGGGTATAGGAAAGGATCGTGCCATCTTCCCGATATCTCACCTCATAGAGAGAAGGCACATAGACGCCCTCGATCTGAGAGGCCAGGCGTAAAAATTCCTGCTTTTCCATCCCCTGGTCCCTGCAGCGCTGATACAGCCGCATCACTTCTAAGTCCACTTCTTCTCCGTCTCCCAGGAAAAACAGATCAAAAAAATCGGCCAGAGGCTCCGGATTACAGGCACAGGGACCTCCCCCCACCACCAGATTAAAGAGGCCGTGCCGGTCCCTGCTTCTCACAGGGATCCCGGCAAGCTTCAGCATATTGAGCACATTGCTGTAGCTGAGCTCGTATTGTAAAGTAAACCCGATAAAGTCGAATTCCTTTACAGGGTCTCCGCTTTCCAGGGCATACAGAGGGATGTCCTCCTCTATCATCAGGGCCTCCATATCCACCCAAGGAGCGAATACCC
This sequence comes from uncultured Acutalibacter sp., assembly GCA_964565505.1. GTDB lineage: Bacteria > Bacillota > Clostridia > Oscillospirales > Acutalibacteraceae > Acutalibacter. Next base: position 19,209 of record CAZMFF010000005.1, read on the forward strand.
GCTCACACCAGAAATCCGGTACCTGGTTCATGGCCCCATAAAGGATCTTCAGCCCCAGATGAGACATGCCGATCTCATAGGTATCCGGAAAGCAGAAGGCAAAGCGCACGCTTACCTCCTCCTTGTTTTTGATCACGGAATTGATTTCCCCGCCCACATAACGGCCCGGCTTCTGAACCTTCAGAAGAAGCTTTTCCACATCTTTTGAATACATAAAACTCTCGTTTCCTTTTAAGATTCCTGCGGTTTCCTGCCTGTTCATTATAGCCGTTTGTATTTTACTTTGCAACCGTTCTTAAAGAGAAAGGTCCTTTTCCCCGAAAACCAGATAAAACATTAAATAAACGCTGAGCGCAAGAAGGGAAAAATTATATCTGCTGTAAAGCAGGATGCAAAATCCCAGAGCCGCTAAAGGGAGCAAAAAGCAAAGCGAGAGAAATAAGCTGATGGTTTCCGCTTTTTTTCCGCCTGTTTTCCACAGCAGCAGCCCTTTCAGGGCCAAACCGCCGTCCAAAGGCTCTACCGGACATAAATGAAGGCAGCCTAACAGAAGATTGATGGAAAACAGAGGCGTTCCGGATCGACCGAAGCACCACAAAAGTCCGGCAAAAAGGAGATTTGCAAAGGGACCGGAAAGAGATACGGCAATATTCTCCGGATAAGAGAGATGATTTTGAGAAGAAAGGAGAAGACGGCATCCCAGCAGAGAGACTGTCACCCGCCGCGGCATCGCGCCAAACAACGCCATACATCCCAGGTGAGCCCCCTCGTGCAGAAAAAAGCAGAGGAAGAGAAGCGCACTGCTCTCCGATCCAGCTGTGAGACAGCAGAAGGAAAGCAGCGCGAAAAATGAAAACTTAATCTGAAAGCAGCAGCTTTTTAAAGTAAATTCCAGCATACCGCCCGCTGTATGATACCGCTTACAGAGCTGTATTTCGTATTCTTCTCCTCTCTTGCCCCGCTTTCTCCTTTTTCCTCTTTCGGCGCCGTCTGAAATTCCGGAAGCTCTATCTCTCTTAAAGCCTCTGCCCGATACCAAGAAGAGAACTGATCGAATTTTTCCGCATCTGAAAACTTTAAGATCAGAAGCCCCAAAAGCAGCAAAAGGCAAATAGCGGCCTGAAGCAGCGGAAGGAAGGAGCCTCTTTTCTTTTTTCCCTCGGTTTCTCCGAACTCTTCCCTATCCTGTCCGGGCTCTTCCCGACCCAGCATTTCAATTTCCTGAAGCTCTTCCTTCCCGATCAAAGGATGATACAGAGAAGGCCGCTGCAGCCGTCGTTAATGATCCGCTCAATGGTCTCTCTCACCTTGTCTCTGGCGTCCTCCGGCATACGGTAGAGCTTGTTATGCATTCCCTCATTGACGAGAGAATGGAGAGATTTTCCAAATATGTTGGATTCCCAGATTTTCACAGGGTTCTCTTCGAATTCCTTAAGCAGGTAGAGAACCAGCTCTTCTGACTGCTGTTCGGACCCCACGATGGGAGTGATCTCCGTAAAGATCTGAGTCTTCATCATATGGATGGAAGGCGCCGTAGCCTTGAGCCGTATGCCGTACTTCCCGTTTTGCTTCAGGATCTGCGGCTCTTCCAGGGTCAGCTCTTCTACCTCCGGCATAACAATGCCGTAACCGGTTTCCAGCACATCGTCATAGGCCTGCTGGAGCTTTTGGAATTTTTTCTTGATCTCTGTCATTTCGATAAGCTGGGAAAGAAGCTCGGATTCATCATTTACCTGCAGCTCCGTTTTTTCGCTCAGCACCCGGAAGAAAAGGGACTGATCGAAGACAAGCTCCACCCTGCTTTTCCCGCTTCCCAGATTGATGCTTTCGATAGTGATATTCTTGATGTATTCACATTCCCTTATCTGTTCCAGCATCGGCTTTACCTCGCACATCTTTGAGACCGTGCTGGAGGCGCGGACCTGATCCAGCACAGAGGAAAGAAGCCAGTGGTCGTTTTCCAGAGAGGTCACCCAGCCGGGCAGCTCCATCTCCACCTCCCGGATGGGGAACTGGTAAAGAAGGCTTGCGATGATTTCTTTAATGCCCTCCTCCGTGATGTCGATGCAGTTGACGGGGATCGCAGGAACGCTGTACTTCCGGGAAAGCCGCTCTGCCAGCGCCCTTGACGCTGTGGAATCCGGTTCTACGCAGTTTAAGAGGATCACATAAGGCCGCTTTGTTTCGTTCAGCTCGGCGATCACCCGTTCTTCCGCCTCTTCGTATTCCTCTCTGGGGATATCGCTGATGCTCCCGTCCGTGGTGATGACCAGCCCGATGGTGGAATGCTCTGTGATCACCTTTTTTGTGCCGATCTCCGCTGCCATATTAAAGGGAATAGGATCCTCAAACCAGGGAGTTTTTACCATTCTGGGCTGATCTTCCTCAATATAGCCGATCGCGCTTGGCACGATATACCCCACGCAGTCGATCATGCGCACATCAAAGCTGGCAGAATCATCGATCTGAACGGAAATGGCCTGCTCCGGGATGAACTTTGGCTCTGTGGTCATAATGGTTCTGCCGGCAGAGGATTGAGGGAGCTCATCAACAGCTCTCTCTTTCTGAAGCCCTTCGGGAATATTGGGAAGGACCACGGTATCCATAAACTTCTTGATAAAGGTAGATTTTCCAGTACGCACCGGCCCTACGACACCGATATAGATCTCTCCGCCTGTGCGGTTTTGGATATCCCGATAGACATTAAATTCTTCCATAAGCGTACTCCTCTTTCCAATCAAATTCCTGTCAGCGGCTGCAGATCAGGATCGGTCCGGAAGCCTGGATCGTATCTTCCAAAAGATCGTTTTGAGCGCGGATATCAGACAGCAGCGCCCGATGGCTTTTGGCAATATCCCAAAGCGATTCTCCCTGAGAAGCGTAATACACGGAAAGCCTGGAATGCTTTTCGTAAGCTTTTTCCCCTTCCGTTTCCTGAGCGCTCTCCAGATATCTTATGACAGATTTGGTATACAGCAGAGATACCACTGTCGTTTCCACAGAGACCTCCACCGTGTTTTTATCGGCGATTCGGTATTCCCAAAGATCCAGGAAAAACCGGGTCTCGCTTTTCTTCGGCTGGGGTTCCTCCAAGTCTGTGGAGAAACTGAAATCAAAGCTCTTTTCTGTGTAGAGCAGCCGATTCTGAGAACCCAGGTAGAGCATACATAAGGTACAGCGGACCCGATAATTGAGCTTTCCCTTATCGCAGTAAGACTGCACGTCGCTTTCCTCGCTCCAAAGGTCGATCACCTTCTGGATCTCGTCGTCGCTGACGGTCAGGCTGCATTTCTTTTTCAGCACCTCGTTTATGGACCTTTGGATCTCTGTGATCCCTGTCTGCTGGTATTTCAATTCCAAAGGAGCCGCGATAGAGTAAGCGTCGTCGATCACTTCGATTTCTTTTTCTTCATAAAGGAAAGCGGCGATAAATACCTTGAGCAGTACGTTGACGCCGGTATACTCTCCTGCACTATCTTCCTTAGGCTGTACGGTGCTTTCTCCCGCGGTGATCCTGATATCACAGAAGCATCCCTCTTTTGCCCCCACACAGTCAATGCTCTGGCAGAAGTCGATACTTGCCGACATCCGTTCTGTGGTTGTGCCGTCGATCGAGGAAAGGTAGAGGAAGGAAAGCTCTGCCGTACCGTTTACGATCAGCCGGTCCTCCTCTGTTTTGAACTCGGTAACACGGCAGGCGATCTCTTTTCTCAGGATACTCTCGATCGGCGGTTTTCCGTTTTTCAGCGTCAGCTCATCCTCCAGGGTAAACTGGTGACAGACAGCGTTGACGGCCTGAGAGACTTTAACAGTCCTCGTGCGCTTTTCGATGGTCTCTTCCTCCAGCTCACAGGTGATCATCGCCTGTTTTTGCACCACGGCCAGGACTTGCAGGGAAAGCGTGAGATGCAGATCGATTTTTCTGGCGCTCATGGCCCGGCAGGTACAATGCTCTATTACCGCCTTTACACAGGCAATGGCTTTCTCTTCTGAGGCTTTCATTTTAATGGCGGCGGAAAATTCTTTTGTAAATTCGCAGCAGCGGATGCTGTCTGACTTGGCGTCGAGATACAAAACTCTCACATCGCAGATCCCCTCACAGGTCAGCGTGTCCTCTGAAATGAAGTAAGCAGAAATTTCCGGAACCACTCTGCATTTGAGAATTTTTTGAATATCGGCGCAGTAATCCGGCAGATTGTATTCGGTATCTATGGGGACTTCGTGAGTTCCGTCAAATACGGGATCAAAGTATTCATATGGCCGCTTTTTTATTTTTGCCTGCATACAGTAAATCCTCTCCTTTTCTTTTCTTACCCAATATGTATGCACGGACAACGGGAATATGCAGGGAAATACCCCGGGGAACAGCAAAGGAGACAAGGAAAGGGTCCGGCAGTGATCACTGCCGGACCCTTTCCCCTTATGGATCGGTTATTGCTCGTTAAGTTTTTTTATGCCAAACATTTTTCGAAGAAGGAATCCCATGAAGCCTTTGCCCTGTACAACGACCACTTTCATCGTAAAACCTCCGCCTCAGTGTCGTAACAGCGAAATGCCGAGGGCCACCAGGATCACCGCACAAAGAAACAGTGTCAGCCCTGCCGGGCAAAAACAGGAAAGGGACATTCCCAGTCCAAAGCAAATGGCGCAGATACATCTGCTGTGATAATCCTTCATACAGGAAATATTGCACTTGGATTGAAGCATAAGAACATCTCCGTTTTTCTGTTTGCCGATTCGCTTGCTCAATACAGTATATACGCAAGGGGGAATTTTGGTTACGGCCGGTAAAGAATGACCAAAGCGGTCCCCACATGCACGGAAATTTCCGCCTCATCCGAAATAACGCTGTTGCTGACTCCCATCGGCGTCCCGGCACAGGTAAGAGTGCTGTGGGAAAGCGGATACAGAAGCCCTTCATATGAGACGTTGCAGGAGCTTCCGCGATAGGGAAAAACAGAGACAATGGTCCCCTTCATCTGAGAAAGGCGCAGCCTGCTGCCTCTGAGAAGCAGCACCTGGGTATGTTCATCCACCAAAGCGCCTCTGGCGCCCTGCTCCAAAAGATACTCCAGGACCTCTAAGTTGGCAATGGAGTGATCGAATCTGGCGCCTCCCAGACAACCCAGCAATACAAAGCTGGAAAATCCCCGGGCAATCCCCTGCATGACAGCATACATGGTGTCCGTTACATCCTTTTTCACCGGGATCGTGATGGTGTTCAGGGATTTGGGAGGCTTCCCGGCGGCGGAATCAAAATCGCCCACAATGAGATCCGGCGTCACTTTGAATTTCAGAGCTGTTTCATAACCGGCATCCGCGCAGATCACGAAATAGTCAGACGGCGGGTACTGAGAAAAGATACTTCCGTCTTCTATGGGGGAAGCGCCGACGATCATGCATTTTTGTTTTTCTGCCACTCTTTCACATCCTTTACCTCTTTATACATAGCGCGGTAACTCTCCATCCTGGAGGGACTGATCTTCCCCTCTTCCACAGCCTTCAGCACCGCGCAGCCCTTTTCGCAGGTGTGAGAACAGGAAGAGAAAAGACATTGATCCAAAAACGGCAGGAATTCCCGGAATCCATAGGCAAGCTGGTCCTTGTCCGCCATTTCATAGCGCTGGATATCAAAGGTGGAAAATCCTGGGGTATCCGCCACATAGCTTTCCTCCCCGATCTGGTAAAGCTCTACCTCCCGGGTCGTGTGCCGCCCTCTTCCCAGCTTCTCACTGACCTCTCCTGTCTTTAGAGAAAACTCGGGGAAAAGCGCATTGAGCAGCGTAGATTTCCCCGCCCCGGAGTTTCCGGTAAAAGCGGAAACACAGCCAAACAGCAGCTTTTTTACCTCTTCCACTCCCTCTCCCGTAACGGAAGAGACGCAGAGGGTGGGGATACCCGCTTGCCGGTAGACCCTTTCCAGATCTTCCGCCAGCTCCAGGTCCGCCTTTGTAAAGACGACGACCGGCTCGATTTCCCGAAGCTCCGCCGCCGCTATGGTCTTATCGATCATCAGAGGATCGGGGTATGGCGTTTGAGTGGAAACGATAAGAAAGAGCCTGTCAATATTGGCCACCGGCGGACGGACGAGAAAATTCTTCCGGGGCAGGATCTCGTCGATCCATCCGGTTCCGTCCTCCTGCTCAGAAAGGAGAACACGATCCCCCGCATAGGGAGTGATCCTCTCCTTGCGGAATTTTCCCCGCGCCTTACAGGTATAAGTGCCATAGGCGGTTTCCACATAATAGAAACCGCCTACTCCCTTTCGCAATAATCCTTCCAGCTTCTTCTTTTCCACTGCCGTCATTCCTCAGGGGTATCTGTGCTCGTCCCTGCGTCCGGAACGGAAGAACCGGAATCGGGAACAAAGGTAAATTCCTCTGCCAGCGAAACACTTTGAGTGTCATAATTAAATTCCAGACGCTGATACGTCTGCCCGTTAAGCTCTACCACAACGGTCTCCACACCGGAGGTCCCGGTAAACTCCAGGGTATAGGTGCTGTTGTAGGAGGGATTGACCGTTTCCGTGCTCACCTGAGTTCCGTTGCGGTAAACGGCGACTGTCAGATCCTGATCGACAGAGGGCAGCCCCACATTATAGCGCAGCACCTTGGGCGCTCCTTTTCCGGAGCTTACGGTGATATCCACGACAGAGCCCTCAGACACACTGCTTCCCGGAGCAGGATTGGTATTGAGCACGATATTGGCAGCCTCTTCGCTGTTGTCATCCCAAGTGATCGTACCCACCTTCAGCTTGGCGTCTTCCAGCAGCGCGGTGACATTAAACAGCAGCTCGCCTCTGAGGTTTTCCGGGACCTTGATCTTTTTCTGTGCAGGCCCGCTGCTGACAAACAGCTTGACCTCAGAACCTATGCTCACAGGAGTCCCTGCCGGAGGATCAGTTTTTGTCACCTTTCCAAGCTCAAATTCATCGGAGGGAACGCTTTCCACCTTATAGCGCAGCCCCACTTTGTTTAACAGACTGATGGCCTCTGACTGATCGAAGTTCTCCAAAACCGGTACATCCACCTGTTCTACTCCGCCGTTTACCGTCAGCACCACTTCGCGGCCCTTTTTGACCGGGATGCCGCCCTCCGGATCCTGCCGGATGACCTCGCCGTCCTTCTTCTGCGGATTGCTTCCGTTTTGGATCACAAACTTAAAATCCTTATAGGCGTCATTGCCCGCGATCTCGTCTGCGTAAATCATTCCCAGGAAATTGGGCAGCTGGACCTGGTCGTCCTCCTCCGGCTCCGCATTGCTCCAGAGGTTGAAAAGGTAAACGGCGGCAACCGCCAGAAACACCATGACTGCAGCGGCCAACACGCCCTTTACGGCCATAGAGCCCTTGGCGCGCTTTCTGGAGCGCACCAGCTCCTCTTCATACTCATAATTGTCATTATAGGAGGGTGAAAAGCGCTCGGCATCATAGGTGTCCATGCTGCGGGAGGCGTCATAGGAAGAAGCTCCGGCCTGCAGATCATAGCGAAAAATGATCCGGGGATTCCTTTTGAATTCGTCCAGGTCATCCAGCATTTCTCCGGCAGACTGAAACCGGTCGATGGGATTTTTCTCCATGGCCTTCATGGTGATCTGCTCCAGGCCTCTGGGAATGTTGGGGTTGAGCTCTCTGGGCATGACCGGCTTTGCCTGAAGCTGCATCAGCGCTACGGATACCGCGTTGTCCGCCTCAAAGGGAAGTCTTCCGGTAATCATCTCATAGAGCATCACGCCCACAGAGTAGATATCGGCCTTATCGGTGATATAATCGCCTCTGGCCTGCTCGGGGGCAATATAATGGACAGAGCCGATGGCCTTATCGGTCATAGTCTGTGTTTCACTTTGCAAAAAACGGGCAATTCCGAAATCGGCCACCTTGATGGTGCCGTTCCGCAAAAGCATGATATTTTGGGGCTTGATATCCCGATGGATGATCCCTTTCTCATGGGCGTGTTCCAGGGCGAGAAGGATCTGCGTAGTAAAGTGCAGCGCCTCGTTCCAGCGGATGACGCCCTCCTGCTCAATGTACTCCTTCAGGGTGATCCCATCGATGTATTCCATGACGATATACTGGATCTGGTCGCCGAAGCTCACATCGTACACCTTGACAATATTGGGATGGGAAAGCACAGCGATCGCTTTGCTCTCATTGCGGAACCGGCGAAGGAAATCGCTGTTGTTGGAAAACTCCGATTTTAAAATTTTTACGGCTACCCATCTGTCTTCTACTCTGTCATAAGCGCGGTATACATAGGCCATGCCCCCCACGCCGATCAGGTCATGGATCTCATATTTTCCGTCTAGCCGTTTCCCGATAAATCTATCCATACCAGTTTACCAAAACCCTTTCCAAAGAAATTCCAGTTCAAGTATCTGCCAATACAGCGGCTGTAATATTGTCTGATCCGCCCTGTTCCACTGCGTGGCGGATCAAAGCTTTCGTCAAAAGCTCTCCGTCTTCCCGATACTTTTCCATATAGGCGAGAAGCTCCTGCTCTTCGATATAATTGCTCAAGCCGTCTGAGCAGGCAATGGCCATATCGCCTTTGGAGAACGCGCACTCCTGATAGTCGCACTGCACCTGTTCATGCACACCCAGCACCCGGGTGATAATATTGCGCTGAGGGTGTGTTTTTGCCTCTTCCGGCGTGATCTGCCCTAAATTTACCAGATCCTGTACATAGGAGTGGTCCACCGTCAGCTGGCGGACCTGATGATCGCTGCAAAGGTAAGCCCTGCTGTCCCCCACATGGGCCGTATAAAGCCTTCCCCGGTCTGCGATCATCAGCACTACGGTAGTACCCATTCCGAAAAGCTCTTCCCGCTCCTTGGAAAGGCGGTATACCGCCTGATTGGCTTTTTCTACCGCGCGAAGCATCATATCTTTGATTTTATCCGCTGTCATCTCACCGTCAAATTCAGAAAGGATGATGTCCCGAATCTCCCTGACGGCTGTCGTGCTTGCCACATCTCCGCCGTTGGCGCCGCCCATTCCGTCGCATACAACGGCCCAGGCGCTTTGAAGGGAGAAAGAGCCGCAATCACAGGAGTCCTGATTGGACGTGCGCACCGGACCGATATCTGTGGCGCAGTTAATTCTCATCTTCCATTCCTCCTTCTTTTTCATATCTTCGTTTCAATTGACCGCATGAGGCTTCTATATCTGCTCCCAGCGTGCGCCTTACCGTTGCGGAAAAGCCGTGGGAATTTAAAATGGAAATAAATTGCTTTTGTCGTGCAATGCCGCTTTTTTGATAGCCCGCGCCGGTTACGCTGTTGACGGGGATCAAATTGATATGGGCAAGGATCCCGGTCAGACGGCGGGCCAGTTCCCGCGCGCACCAATCCATATCGTTGACATCCCGGATCATGGCATACTCGAAAGAGATCCGCCTTCCGGTCTGGCGGCTGTAATAGCGGCAGGCCTGCAAAAGCTCATCCATTCCCCATTTTCGGTTTATTGGCATCGTACTGCTGCGGATCCGGTCGTTAGGCGCATGCAGGGAAACGGAGAGAGTCAGCTGGAGCTTCTTATCTGCCAGATCATAGATCCTGTCTACCAAACCGCAGGTGGAAAGAGAAATATGCCGCATCCCGATATTCATTCCTTCCGGAGAGGTCACCAACTCCAAAAAGCGAAGGACATTTTCATAATTGTCCAGGGGCTCTCCCATTCCCATTAAAACAATATGAGAAATTCTCTTTCCCGCATCTCTGGACGCCTCCTGAACCTGAGAGAGCATTTCGGAGGGAAGCAGGTCTCTGGAGAACCCGCTTTTCCCCGTAGCACAGAAGCTGCAATTCATTTTACACCCAACCTGTGTAGAAATGCAAATGGAATCTCCATGATGGTATTTCATCACCACGGATTCCACATGTTCATGGTCATTGAGGCGAAAGAGGTATTTGACCGTTTCGTCCAGAGCGGAGACCTGCTTTAACCGGATCTGCGCACTCCTGATCTCACAGCTTTCTGCTAATATCATGCGCATTTCCTTCGGCAGATTCGTCATTTCTTCAAAAGATTTTACGCCGCCGCACGGGTCGTGCAGCCAGCCGTATACCTGCTTTGCGCGGTAGCCCGGAAACTCCATCTGTCTCATCATTTCCCGAAGCTCGCCCAGGGTTTTGGATTTGATATCGATTTTGTCCAAGTTACCCTCCCAGTTGTCGTTCATCCCGGTATTTTACGAGAAAGCGGCGGGATCACGACCGTGTGCTTCTTTGAAACATAGCGGCGAAAAAGCCGTCTGAGCCGCCGGAAAAAGGAGTTAACAGCGCCATATGCTCCGGCCCGCTTTGCTTTTGCTCCATCGTTTCCGGCCACTTTATTTTCATCGGGATAAAACCGTTGTTTTCCTTTAAAAATCTCTCTGCCACCTCTTCGTTTTCCCGAGGATTCAGAGTACAGGTGGAATAGAGCAGCGCTCCTCCGGGCTTTACCAGTGTGGAAGCGTTTTTTAAAATCTCATATTGAAGCTGCGGAAGCGAGCTCACCGCTTCAAGCTTTTTATAGCGGATCTCAGGCTTCCTGCGGATCACGCCGAAGCCGGAGCAGGGAACATCACACAGGACACGATCGGCAGGAGGGATATTAGGGAAGCCCTTTCGGGCATCGTTGACTCCCGGCTGAACACAGGAAAGGCCCAGGCGTTTTGCTCCCTGTGAGATCAGCCCGGCCCTGCCCTTGTAAAGATCCAGGGAAGTAACTCTGCCTGTGTCTCCCATCTCCTGGGCAACGGTGAAGCTTTTTCCTCCGGGAGCCGCACAGCAATCGCAGATATGTTCTCCGGGCCGTGCACCCAAAACAAGGCACAACAACTGTGCGGAGAGATCCTGCACATGAAAGAGCCCATCCTGGAACTGCGAAAGCTTCATGGGCGAGCCGCAGTTTTCCAAAATGCCCGTATACTCCGAGAGAGAACAGGGCGAAAGCTTTGCACCCTGAGCGGAAAAACTGTTCTGAAGCTCCTGAAAGCCGGTTTTCAAAGAATTGATCCGAAGATAGAGAGGAGCCTTATGGTCAAAGGAGGAAAGCAGCTTCTCTGTGAAAGAGAAGCCGTAAGACCTCTGCCAAAGCTCTATCAGCTCTACAGGGATCGAATGGCGGATTGAGAGGGCTAAGGGGGTGTTCCCCTCCGGGAAGGAAAAGACGTTCTGCTTTCTCAAAAACCCCCTCAGCACGCCGTTGACAAACCCCGCGGCCCCAGCCATTTTCAGTTCCTTTATGGATTCTACCGCCTCGTTCACCACAGCGGAATCCGGCAGTCTGTCGAGAAACAGCAATTGGTAGGCGGCGGCCCTCAGCACGGTACGCACCTTTTTGGAAACAGGTTTGCGGGGGTCCCGAAAGCACTGAGCAAGGCAGTAATCCAGCGTGATCTCCTTTTCCAGTACGCCGTAAAAGACGGCGGAGGCCAGAGCGCTGTCGCGCCCTGAAAGCTCATAGGCACGCAGGACCTTGTCCAAAACGAGATTGGAATAGCCCTCGTTCTCCTCCACCTGCAAAAGCGCTTCGATTGCCGCGTTTCTGGCTGTATGCTTCATCAGATCTCCTTTTCAAACTTCGCACCGGGCTCCAGGGGATGACCCATCAAATAGCTTTTTCCATCCATTCGTTTTCCGTTTTCAGGCTGGACCTCTGTCAGCAGCAGCGCGTCCTCTTTGCAGAAAACGGCCAGACCTTCCGGCAGCTCTGTCAGTGCTCCCGGCTCTCCTGAAACCCCGGAGACGACCTTTGCCCGATGGATTTTTAACTTTTTCCCCTTCAGGATCCCATAGGCGCCCGGCCAGGGATCGAGACCGCGGATCCGGTTGAAAAGGGTCACGGCGGAAAGGTTCCAGTCCAGGCAGGAAAGCTCTTTGGAAAGCATAGGGGCATAGGACGCGTCCTTTTCCTCCTGAGGGATCGGGTGAACCGAGCCTTCCGAAAGCCCCTTCAGAGTTTTCAGCAGCAGCTCTGCCCCGGTCTCCTTTAAACGGTCAAACAGCTCTCCGGCCGTCTCCTCTTCTCCCACCGGCGTCTTCTCTGCCAGAAGGATATCGCCGGTATCAACGCCCTCTCCCATATACATGGTAGTCACGCCCGCTACGGTGTCTCCGTTGAGAACGGTCCACTGCACCGGCGCGGCGCCGCGGTATTTCGGCAGAAGAGAGCCATGAACATTGACACAGCCCAAAGGAGGGATCTCTAAAACCTCCTTCGGCAGGATCTTTCCATATGCCACCACAACGATCATATCAGGCTTTAGGCCGCGTATTTCCTGTGCTGCCTCCGGCGTGCGGAGCGTGCCCGGCTGAAAAACCGGAAGATCCCAGGAGAGAGCCAGCTCTTTGACCGGCGAAGGCACAAGCTTGCGGCCGCGCCCTTTCGGCTTATCCGGCTGGGTAAAAACGCCGCACACCTCATAGCCGCCTTCTAAAAGCGCCCGCAGCGTGGGGACGGCAAAGTCCGGCGTTCCCATAAACAAAATACGCATTTTTTCCTCCCTTGGATCCCGCTTGGGTTTCTCTTTGAATTCAGTCTTCTGCATACTCTCCGGTTTCCAGCTCCTCCTGAGTCAAAAGTCGGCTCATCTTGGAGGTAAACAAGATTCCGTGCAGATGGTCTATCTCATGGCAGAAGGCTCTTGCACAAAGCCCCTCGCCCGTCTTTTCAAACCAATTTCCGTTTCGGTCCTGCGCTTTTACCGTGACCTGCATGGGGCGCTTGACAAGGCCGAACTTACCGGGATTGGAAAGACAGCCTTCCGCCCCGTTTTGCTCTCCCTGGGTGTGGATGATCTCCGGGTTGATCAGCTCGATCGGGCCCTCTCCCACATCTACAAGGCAGATCTGCCGCAGGATCCCTACCTGGGGTGCGGCCAGTCCTGCCCCGTTGGCATCCTGGAGGGTCTCCTTCATATCCTCCAATAGCTCGAAAAGCTTTCCGTCAAACTTTTCTACCGGCCGGCACTGCTTATTGAGAATATCCTCTCCAAATTTTACAATCGTTCGAATTGCCATTTTTTCTTCCTTCCTTTCAGAGCCTACAGCACTGTGTATGGGTTGGGGTCCGCATAGACCGTGATCTCCTTCAGCAGAGGCTCCTTGGAAGCCTCCCTGAGCAGGCAGCCTATCATCTCCCGGAATGCAGAGGTGTTTCGATGCTTGATGAGGATCTTATAGCGGTATTTTCCATTCAGCTTTACCACCGCCGCCGGGGAAGGCGGCAGCACTCTCAGGGGAAGCTTTTGATATTTCTCTGCCGCCAGAGAACTCAGCCGCTGTAAAAAGAGGTCAGCTCCCCTTCTCACCGAAGCTTCCTTTTCCCCTAAAAAGCCCACCAGCAGCAGGTCGGAAAAGGGCGGATACAGAAGAGCCTGCCGGTAGGCGATCTCTCTCTCATAAAAGCCCAGATAGTCCTGACGGGCCGCCAGATCAAGCACCGGGTTTTCCGGGAAAAAGGTCTGGATCATCGCCTTTCCGGGCGTCTTGCCTCTTCCTGCCCTTCCCACTACCTGGGTCAGCAGGTCAAAGGTTCTTTCATTGCTGCGAAAATCATCGCTGTAAAGGGACTGGTCGGCGGAGAGAACGCCTACCAGGGTAACATTTTCAAAATTTAATCCCTTGGCCACCATCTGCGTTCCCACCATCACCTGGTAGCGCCCTTTGGAAAAATCCTCCAGTTTTCTTTCCAGAGAATGGCGCTGGGAAACAGAATCCGTATCGACGCGCAGAACAGCAGCCTCTGGCAGCAGCAAATTCAGCTGCTCCTCCGCCTTCTGGGTCCCGCCGCCCTGAAAGACCACTGTCTCCTGCTTACAGTTGGGGCAGACCTTTGTAAAGGGAATGGAATATCCGCAGTAATGGCACATCAAACGGCCGTTTGCAGAATGATAGGTCAAAGAGATGCTGCAGTGTGGACAGGTGACCGTCTCATGGCAGCTGCGGCAAGAGGCAAAGGTATGGTATCCCCGGCGGTTCAAAAGTATGATGGACTGCTCTCCTCGCTGGAAATTCTCCTGTAAAGCCTGTGCCAGAACAGGGCCGATCTCCTGCCCTTCTCCGGACAGCTCCCGGTTCTGGTCGATCAGCTCTACCTGAGGCAAAACCGCCTCTCCAAACCGGGAAGGCAGCTGATAGAGCCGATATTTTTTCTCCCTCGCCCGATAAAAGGTTTCCAAAGAGGGCGTTGCGGAGGAAAAAAGGCAAAGGGCGTTTTCCTGCCCGCAGCGGAAACGCGCCACTTCTCTGGCGTCGTAGCGGGGGGAAGATTCGGAGCGATAGGTGTGCTCCTGCTCCTCATCCAGAACGATAAGACCCAGATCCTTTACGGGGGCAAACACGGCGGAACGGGTCCCGATGACGATGCGCGCCTCTCCCCGCTTGACCCGCTTCCACTCGTCCAGGCGCTCCCCCAGGGAAAGCCCGCTGTGGAACAGAGCTACCCGATCGCCGAAAAGACCGCGGAACTGACTGATGGCCTGTGCTGTCAGAGAGATCTCCGGCACCATGGCGATCACGCCTCTTCCGCGAGCGGTCACATAGTCGATCAATTTCAAAAACACAGAGGTTTTCCCGCTTCCGGTCACACCATAAAGCAGAGCGCAGCCCTTTTCCCCCTCATACTGAGCAATGAGCTTTTGAAGCTCGCAGGACTGCTGAGGCGACAGGGTGATCTCTCCAGGATGCCGCACCTCTATACCGGGATCGGGCCGGCGGTAGACCTCATACTGAAAGCTTTCTGCCGCGCCTTTTTTTACCAGCGCCTTGAGCACCGCCGGAGAAACCCCCGTGAAATAGGAAAGCTCTTTTTCCGAAGCCTCTCCCGCATCGCAAAGCACCTCATATACGGTCTTCTGCCTGGGAGAAAGCTTCCCGGAAAAATCGGGAATGGGACGCAGCATTTTGGAAACGGCGTCTCCCACTTTTCCCGATGCAGTGCTGACGCGGCAGACCGCGTTTTTTTCCAGAAGAGCACAAAACTGCGGCTCCTTCTGGGAAATCCCAAACTCCCTCTCAAGCCTTTCAAAGGATACGGACCGACCGGCGCTACGCAGGAAAAGAAGGAGATCCCACTGAAGCTGCGTATAATTCTCCCGGTCAAAATCCTTAAAGTCAGGAGCAAGGATATAGCTGTTTTTCACCTTGAGGTGAAGGCCGGTGGGGACCATCAGCTTCACCGCTTCGAAAAGAGTGCAATAATAGCGGTCCTGCATCCAAAGCGCCAGTTTGAGCATTTCCTCGGAAAGCACCGGAGAAGCGTCCAAAAGAGAGAGTATTGCCTTTACGCCGGGGGCGTCTTCTCCGCTAAGGGAAAAGACCATGCCTACCCGTTCCCGGTTTCCGGAGCCAAAAGGCACCATCACTCTCATCCCCGGTGAAAGCCGGGACAGAAGTTCTAAAGGCACCTGATAGGTAAAAAGGCGGTCAAAGTGATAGACCGTATTCTCTACGGCCACAAGGGCGAAGGTATCGCTCATTCCTCAGAGGGATCCGGCTCGATGATCAGGAACTTGTCGTTGGCAAAATCCTGTACAGCCAGATCTACCGGCTTATCTGTTAAGATCTTGCCCTCGTTTTCCGCCTCTTCTGCGATTTCCCTGGCCCGTTTGGCCACGGCGATCACAAGAGAGTAGTAGCTCTGATGAGGAGTTGTGATAATATTAGCGGAAGGTTTCAGCATCGTTCAACACCCTTTCTATAGAATCTGTATTTCTCGTATATTTGAGTTTTTCTGCTTTCAAGATGGCGGCAAGGTCTTCCACCGCGTCTTCCAGTCTGTCATTGTAGACGATATAGTCATAAGCCGCTGCGCAGGGAATTTCTTTTCTTGCAGTGAGAAGGCGCTTTTCGATTACTGCGTCCTCCTCGGTCCCACGGGCGCGAAGCCTTTTTTCCAGCACCTTCATGGAAGGCGGCAGAATAAAAACCGAAACACAGTCCGGAACCAGGCTTTTGATCTGCGCGCCGCCGTCTACCTCGATTTCCAGGAAAACGTCTTTTCCCTCCCGGCGCCAGGCCTCCACCGGAGCTTTCGGGGTGCCGTAAAAATTGCCGCAGTATTCTGTGTATTCCAGCATTTTCCCTTCCGAGATCAGCTTTTGGAATTCTTCGCGGCTGAGAAAATAATACTGCTTTCCATGCTCTTCCCCGGGCCTTGGCGAGCGGGTCGTGGCAGAGACGGAAAATGTCAGATTGCTGTCCTTCGAAAACAGCTCTTTTAAAATCGTACCCTTTCCGCCTCCCGAGGGCGCGGAAATCACTACCAGCAATCCCTTATTCATCCAGTTCCTCCTCCGGGGCCGCAAGCTCCTCTTTCCCGTTAAAGCGCCCTGCTAAGGTTTCCGGCAGCAAAGCGGAAAGCACCACACTGTCGCAGTCGGTGATCAGCACCGCCTTTGTCTTTCTGCCGAAGGTCGCGTCAATCAGGGTCCCCTTTTCCTTACTGTCCTGTACGATCCTTTTGATGGGAGCGGATTCGGGGCTGACCACCGCTACGACCTTGTCGCCGGACACCAGATTACCGAAGCCGATATTGATCAGTTTCACCTTGTCCACCTCATTCGACATTTTGTATCTGCTCTCGAATCTTCTCGATCTCCGACTTGATATCCACTACCAGATAGGCGATTTTGGAATTGACGGATTTGGAGCCAATGGTATTGGCCTCTCGATTCATCTCCTGCACCAGAAAGTCGAGCTTTCTGCCCACCGGCCCATCGCTTTCCACCATGGATCTCAGCTGGGAAAAATGGCTGCGCAGGCGAACGACCTCCTCGTCCACCGCCACCTTATCGGCAAAAACAGCTACCTCGGTAAGCACCCGCTGCTCATCAAAGCGATTATTGCCCAAAAGCTCCTGGATCTTCGTTTCCAGCCGCTCTTCGTATTCCCTGATCGTCTCCGGAGTGATCGCCTCCACCTGGTCCACCAGGGAGAGGATCGTCTCTGCCTTGCTGAGTATGTCCGCCTTTAAGCGGGCGCCCTCTGCACTGCGCATCTGAAGGAAGGAGGCAATGGCCTGATCTGCCACCTGCCGCACCGCGTTCCAGATCTCCTCCTCGTTTTCCGGCGCCTTATGCACGGAAAAAATATCGGAATACCTTGTCAGCAGGGACAAGGAGGGCTCCTCAGCAAACTCATAGCGCTCTTTAAGCTCGCGAAGCGCCCGCAGGTAGCCGGAGGCCAGAGAGTGATTGACCTGTACCTCCACATCCGTCTCCTCCAGAGTCTCGATCTGTAAAAAGATGTCCACCTTTCCCCGGGACAGCTTGCCCTGAACATAGGACTTCAGCTTCTCCTCCAGAAAGAGATATCCCCTGGAAATACGGGAAGAGAACTCAAAATATTTATGATTGACCGCTTTGATTTCAAAGGTGATGCGCCGCCCGCCTATCGTAGCCTCGTTTCGCCCATAACCTGTCATACTCTGCAGCATAAAAATCTCCTTTTCTTCTCCGCTCACTCCGGGAAAAACAAACATTCCACTGAAAGAATATTTTACCATTTTGCAGGTTTTAATGCAACCAAAAACTGCGAAAACTTTCCCGATTTAAAAGATCGTTAAGAAACCGGACGCTAAAATGATAAGTTTTCTCCGGAAAAAAGAAAAAGGCCGTAAACCTACGGCCTGAACTTTTCTATAAGTTTCTTACTGATAATGGACAATGGTGTCCATCGGGGTAAAAGCGTGAGCCTCGTCCGCATCAAAGCCACGGCTTTTGAAAAAGCCCCAAAAGTCCGGAAAGGCGGTGAGAATTTCCTGTGCGCCCTTCGTCTCTCCGTAGGAAGCCGCGGCACGCATCAAAGAGTCCAGAATAAAGGAGGCTTCCCCCTGCGGCTTTTGGGAAAAGTCATAACCTTTTGCCCACAGCTTTAAAAGGAGAAGCTTTCCGTCCTTCACGGTAACTGCCGCATACCCGAGAAGCTGTTTTTGCTCACACATGGCAAGAACTCGTGAGGAGCTCTCCGCCTGTTCAATTTCGGAAAGCAGCGCTTTTTCCCTTTCTTTGTCTTCCATAGGCAGAATTTCTATCATTTTCTTTTCCCCCTTCTTTTTGGGACTCCGCCATCAGGCCGCGCAGCTCTTCCTTTGTAAGCTCCCGAAAGCTTCCCTGCCTGAGCATTCCCAGACGCACCGGGCCGATGGCGGTCCTTTTCAGCCTGGCGACCTCCAGCCCCAGAGCCTCGCACATTTTTCTGATCTCCCGGTTTCTCCCCTCAAAGAGAACGATCTCCAAAACCACCCGTTCTCCCTGCTGTTCCAGAACACGCACCTTTGCGGGAGCCGTTTTTCTCTCGTCGATCACAATACCGGTGCTGATCCGGTTTAATTGTTCTTCGGAAATTCCGGGACGCACTGTGACCCGGTAAACCTTGGGGATATGTTGTTTGGGATGGGAGATCCGGTTGGCAAACTCACCGTCGTTTGTCATCAGCAAAAGCCCCTCGGAATCCTTATCCAGTCTCCCCACAGGATAGACCCGTTCCGGGATCTCGTCTACCAGCTGCGCAACGCATTTCCTGTTTTTTTCATCCTGCATGGTGGTCACAAAGCCCCGCGGCTTGTAAAGGGCTAAATACCATTTTTTCTGGGGCGCCCCCACTCTTTCTCCATCTACTTTCAAAATATCCCGGGAAGGGTCTGCGCTGTCTCCAAGTCCGGCCTTTCTGCCGTTTACGGTCACTCTCCCGCTGCTGATCAGCTCTTCGGCCTTCCTGCGGGATGCTACCCCGTAAGAGGCCAATATTTTTTGTATTCTGCTCTTTTCCATTTTTCACCTTTCCGTGCCGATAGCTTTTTTGCGCTCTGTTTCAGGAAAAGAAGGAGGCGATCCTGTGAAACAGTCCCTTTTCTTCTTTTTCTTTTCGATCGACGCTTTCCTGAGCTGTGATAGAAACGCTGAAAATTTTGCTTCCCTCCAAATAATAAACGATTTTCCCTAAGGCTTCCCCATCCTCAACGGGAGCGTAAACGAACCGGGGCAAAAACACGCGTTTCGTAATTTTGGCCGCGTCTGCGGGGAGCAAAGCAAGCTCTCCTCCCGGAAGCCCGCGGACCATGACGCTTTCCGCTTCGCCGCCGGCCACCGGCAAAGATACGGCGATCTCCCTGCCGTCAAAGGATACTTTTTCCAAAGCGGAAAAACCATAGTCAAAAAGCGCCATATGATCGTTCCAATCATCCGGAGCATTCAGCGTGACCGCTATGAGCGTGACTCCGTCTCTTTGGGCCGCAGACACAAGGCAACGACCGGATTTTTTGGTAAATCCGGTTTTTACCCCGATGGCCCCCTCGTACAGCCACAAGAGCTTGTTGTGATTGGTATACTGTACGGTTTTTTCCGGGCTTTGAAAGGAAACGGAGTAGGATTTTGCCCCGCTGAGCTCTCTGAAACGCTCATTTTGGAGTGCAGCCCTCGCAAGAGCCGCCAGATCCTCGGCTGTAGAATAGTGCCCTTCGGCATCCAGGCCGGAAGGGGTGATGAAGCTGGTATTTTTCAGGCCAAGCTCTTTTGCGCGGCTGTTCATCCGCTGGGCAAAAGCCTCCTGAGATCCGGAAAGATACAGTGCGGCCGCATTGGCGGCGTCGTTGCCGGAGGCCAGAAGCATTCCTGCCGCAAGATCGCTCAGCGAGATCTCGTCTCCCGCCTGAAGCCCCATAGAGGAGCCTTCCACCGCCACCATTTCCTCTGTTATGGAAACAATGGGATCCCCTTCTTCTTCCGCTGCCTCCAGGGCGAGAAGCGCCGTCATGATCTTTGTGGTACTGGCCATAGAGTGAGGAATATCCGCCTTTTTCTCATAGAGAGGCAGGCCGGTATCGGCAGAAATCAGCACCGCGCACTCCGCGGAAATTTCAAAAGGGGCTTCCTCGGCATAGAAAACGGGCGAAGAAGAAAGGCCAAACGAAAGAGAAAGCAGGAGAGCAAGAATTTTTATCCCAGATTTACGCAAAGCAGCATCACCGGAAAATACTATGCGAAGAAAAGAGGAAATATGAAGAGGTTATGCCTTCTTCTCTTCAGGGTCCTTCTTATCCTTTCCGAAAAGTGCGGAAAGCTTGTCGGCAATATCGGGAAGCTTGTCCAGTGCGCGGTCAACAGAGCTGAGATAGGGCTCGATCTGCAGGATCCGCACCGTACCGTTTTGGATCGCCAGGAAAGCGATGGGGCTGATGGTGATCCCCGCTCCGCTTCCCCCCGCAAAAAGCCCGGAGGCAGGCTGAGATTTGGAGGGCAGGTCAGAGCCGCCCGCGGCAAAGCCGTAGCTTACCTTAGAGACCGGGATCACCGTTGTGCCGTCCGCTGTGGTAACCGGATCACCGATGACCGTATTGACATCTACCATTTTTTTGATCTTTTCCATGGATTCTCCAAGGAGATTGTTTACCTGATGGTCGCTCATCGTTTACTCACCTGTTTTCCTTTCTTTGACTGGCTGGCTTTTCTGCTCCCTAAACATTTGAATCAGCGGCATCCCGCCTATCAAAAGGACGATCCCCTCTCTGAGAAGGGAGATGGGCTTCACGGAGAAACGGGCTGAAAAATTCACAAGATCCTCCGGTATTTCAAAGCTAAGGTCTATGCAAACACCCTTTTTACGGCACTTCTTCAGCTGAAACAACAGGCCGCAGGCAGAATAGAGCCCGGCGGAAAGCTTCCCGTAACGCTCTGCCGCCAAAGCGGCATCTTCCTTTCCCCCCACTGTGTAGTAAAGGTCGAATTCCAAAAGCTTAAATCGGGAGGCGAGCCTGGAGGCAGAAGTTTTTACAAGGGATAGGAACTCAAACAAAGCTTCGAGAAACCCGGAAACCCCTTTCTGCTTCAGGATGCCCCGAAGGCGCTGATAAGCGCTGAGAGAAGGAGGGGCGGGCTCTTCCTTTCCCTCTTTGTCCGGCTCTTCCTCTTTTTCTTCTTTCGAAGGCAAAAGGGGGATGCTCCAGAAAAGGTATTGCAGCCGGACGGAGAATTCCGTCTGAAAGGAAACTGTCGCCCGCAAAGGGCAAAGCAGCAGTAAAAACAAAAGGAGGAGCAGCCCCAGAAAGATCCACAAAATGATCATGGCTCCCTCTGCCTTTCCGGCGAGATCAAGGGCTCATCTGCGTCCTCGTTTTCTTCCTGCGCCGGTACGGGAGGAAGCTCGGAGAGAGAAGACATCTGAAAACATCTTAAAAAGTTTTCCGTCGTCCCGTAAAGCAGCGGCCTGCCGGGCAATTCCAACCTGCCCCGTTCCTCTAAAAGCCCTTTCTGCATCAGGCTTCCGATCACGCCGGAGCAATCCACCCCTCTCACTTGCTCGACAAACGCCTTGGTCACCGGCTGATTATAGGCGATGACCGCCAAAACCTCCATCGCGGCCTGAGATAAAGGCGTATTGCGCCTGAGCTCCAGTACCGATCGGATCGAACCGGCAAATTCCGGATTGGTACAAAACTGCGCGCTGTTTTCCAGCAAAAGCAGATGCACACCGCTTTCCGGCGTATTATATTTTTCCTTCAATTGCTCCAAGGCCGCCTCCACATCTCCGGTCCTCACCTCCAGCACCTGGGCGATACGATCCAGAGAAACAGGCTCTCCGCCTGCAAAAATGATAGCTTCTGCCCTTGCGGCCAATTCCGTTTTGTTCAGCGTTCTTCCCTCCCGTTTACCAGGACGATCTCACTGTTTTCACCGTCTCCCTCCACGCGGACCCGGCGGTTTTTGATCAGCTCCAGCACAGCCAGAAACGCCGCCACTCGTTCAGAGCGGTCCGTCTTTCCGCGAAACAGGGAATGGTAGGCGATCCTTTTTCTTTTCCACAGTCGTCTGAGCACATAGACGACCTGGGAAGCCACGGACACGATTTTCCTGCTCACCAGGGCGGAAAAGCTTTCCGCCTTAGGCGGCAGAAGACTTTTCCCCTTTCCAAAAGCGGAAGTCAACGCAGAAAGGATCTCCTCCCGCTGGTGTTTCAGGCGATAAAATGGGTCTGCCGCAAGCTCCATAGGGGAGCGCACAAACCGATCAAAAGAGCACATGGCTTCCAGCTGAGCGGCAGCTCGCCTGCACTGCTGATATTCCAAAAGGATCCCCGTAAGCTCCAGACGGGGGTCTTCTTCCTCCTCCTGCCTGGGAAGAAGGGCAGCACTTTTGATCTGCACAAGCCTTGCGGCCATCTCCAGAAATTCACTGGCGATATCCAGATCCGCCTCGCGCATCAAAGCGATCTGCTCCATATACTGCTCTAAAAGCTCCGCAATGGGAATATCGTAAATATCGATCTTATTCTTTGAAATCAGCGAAAGCAACAGGTCTAAAGGGCCCTCAAAGGCCTCCGTCTTATACTGAAGCTTCTCCATTGTTTACAGCGCTCCGAACAGGCGGAAGGGGAATGCCGCGCCCTGAAAGATCAGGTTGGAAAAAAAGTTCTGAGCCACCCTCAAAGGGCCGGAAGCAGCGCCGGAAAACAGCAGCACGAAGGTGATCAGAGACAGCACATTCTGATATTGATAATAAAGCTCGATCGTTCTGCTGCTGAGAAAGGCCATGAGGATCTTGGAGCCGTCCAGAGGCGGTAAGGGAATCAGATTAAACACGGCAAGAGAGATATTGATCACCACATAAAACGAGAAAAGCTGCAGCAAAAACACGGTTACCCCGTGGTCCGGCATGAAGCAGAGGACTACATAAAAGAGGATCGCGCCCAAAAAGCCCGCCAATAAATTGGAAAGCGGGCCCGCCAGAGCGGTGATGGCCATGTCGCGGCGCGGCTTTTTAAAATAACGGCTGTCTACCGGGACTGGCTTTGCCCACCCGAAACCAAACAGCAGAAGGGCCAAAGCGCCCACAGGCTCCACGCTGGCCAAGGGGTTGAAGGTAAGCCTTCCGGCCAGGCGGGCAGTGGGATCTCCCAGCTTATTGGCCGTCCATCCATGGGCAAACTCATGAAGGGGCAGAATACAGAAAATCACGAATAATGTGGAAAGCAGCTGGGCCAGAACGGTGGAGATGTCCACCCGGCCTCCGGAAAATAAAGTTCTGATCACATCGATAAGCATGAGAACTCTCCCTTCTATGTTAGGATTATAATACATCCCAAAGAAAAACACAATTCCTTTCAAAAAAAACTTGATTTTCTCTCACCCATCTGCTATAATTCTGATTGTTGTAAATTTTGAGAGTGGCTTATTAAGGAGGTGCAGATATGGCAAAATGTGATATTTGCGGCAAGGATGTAGCTTTTGGCATCCGGGTTTCCCATTCCCACAGACGTTCCAACAGAACTTGGAAGCCGAACATCAAGCGCGTAAAGGCGATTGTAAACGGTACTCCGAAGCGTGTGTACGCCTGCACCCGTTGCTTGCGTTCCGGCAAGGTTACGAGAGCGGTCTAAGGGTCTTTCAGAGAGAATAGCTGATAAAAGAGTATGAGGCTTTTTGCTTCATACTCTTTTTGTTTTTCCGCTTCATTTTCCCCAGACTCTTCTTTTATTTTTATCCAAAGGGCTTTTCCGATGTCACGGCGGAAAGATCGCAGCAGTCAAGGCCCTCGATGAGAGTTTTCGCCAGCTCCTTGGCGTTTTCAAACAGCTCAAAGAAACTCTCTTCATGGATAACGCCGCCCGCTTCCCAAGAGGATCTCCCAATATTGCTGTAATCGATTTCCGGGTTTTCCGTTAAGGGCACCAGGTGGGAGGAAATCAAATGAGGCCTCCCCTTTTCTATGGCGTCAAAAAGCTTCTTTTTCAAAGTGGTGCGGTCAGTCAGGCAAGCGAAGACAAAACGGGCGTCGCAGGTGGCGCGGAAAAGCTCTTTTTCTTCCGTCTCTTCTCCGAAAACCTGAAAAATCATATCGTGGTACAGCTTCGCGATCCGTCTTTGTACCGCTTCATCCTTCGGGAACATCCGTTTCAGGGGAACCTCTGTGGGAAGCTGTCCGGTCTCCCTGCGCAGAATGATCGCGTCCAGCGCGGCTTCGATTTCCCCGTGCAGGGTACTCATCGTCTCATAGGGGCGCTGCTTCAGAAGGGCGGCGGCAAAAGCGTTGATGTAAGGGTGACAAAGTGAATCCAGGGCGTAATGACAGATGAGCCCGTCGGCATAAGAGCGATAGGCAGGGTCCGGGTGCTTTTTCAGGAAATCTCTTACGGCGCCAAACACCAAAGACGGCGAAGACGCGTGGATCCGGTTTCCATAGGCCTTCAGGCTCTTCCCCCGCATCCAGGGAAAATAGCGGTGGCAGAAAAGAAAATCCGGGCCCTGTGCTCCCCAGTCATAGGAGGTTTTGTGAGTGGCTTCCTGCCGTGCTTTGGGAAGCGCTTCCAAAACCCTGTTGGCAAATTGATGATGTGTCAGACACGCAGGCATCTTTACTTCCTCCTTTTATCTCTCCCGGGAAATAGCCGGAAGCCACGGAAAAGCATTTCGAATCTCCATACTGAGTTCTGAAATGAATGTTCGATCGACAGAAAGCGCCGGACAGCTCAAACTGAGAAAACCGCAGTGCAGCGCCTGCCGGGAAAGCTTCTCCATGCTTCCCCCGTACAGATCGTCGCCTGCCAGAGGATGCCCCAGGTGAGAAAGGTGGACCCTGATCTGATGGGTCCTGCCGGTTTCCAGACGCAGCTTTAAAAAGGTGTGTCCGTCATAGCTTTCCAGCGCTTCCCAATGAGTGACCGCCCTTTCCCCGGTTCCTGCTTTTCGCAGGATCTTGCTTCCTGGCGCCAAAGCGATGGGAAGGTCAATGGTCCCGCTGCCGGTAAGAATTCCTTCGCATACGGCAAAATAGATCTTTTCCACATGGGCCCCGGAAACCGCCAAACGGTTTTTTCCCACCGGAAGGATCCCGCTGGTATCCCTGTCCAACCGGTAAAGGGGCCGAAAGGAACAGGACTCTCCGCGCTCGCGGTAATGAAAGGCGGCAGCGTTTAAAACGCTGTCTCGGTCATGGCCCGGCGAAGGATGCACCGGCATTCCCGCCTCTTTCTCGATCACCAGATAATCTTCGCTTTCCCAAAGGACAGAAAGCGCTTTCTCCAGCACAGGATACTCAGAGGATTCCTCAGGCAGAAGAAACACCAGAAGGTCGTCCTCATTGAGCCTGTCTATGCTCCGGCAGGGCGCGCCGTTTAACAGCATCCCCTGGGGAAGATATTTCTGGGCGGTGAAAACCCCTGCGGAAAACCCCAGGACCTGTCTTGCATACTGCTGGACCGTCATCCCCGCCTCCCGGGAGGAAATGCGGTAGGAAAGCCTTCTTCTCAATGCTCCCGCACCGCCAGGCTCTCTGCAAACCGCGTCAAAAATTCCGCTTCTGCCGAAAAACATTCCAGAGCCTTTACCGCCTGAGAGGTGTAACGCTCCACCAAGCGCTGGGACTCCTCGAGCCCCAAAAGCGAGACATAGTTGCGCTTTTGATTCTTTTCATCGACCCCTACATTTTTTCCCAGCTTTTCCGAAGTTCCCTGCACATCCAGAATATCGTCTCGGATCTGGAAGGCCATTCCCACATTTTGTGCGTAATCTCCGGCGGCCTGAAGCTTCTCTTCAGAGGCGCCTGCAGCAATGCAGCCCATCTGACAGGCGGCGCAGATCAGCGCTCCCGTCTTTTTGCTGTCCATGGCCTGAAGCACGTTGAGGTCCGCCTCTTTCCCCTGGGTTTCCAGGTCGATGCACTGGCCGCCCACCATGCCCTCCTCTCCGGCCAGAGAGGCCAGAATGAGTGCGGCTCGGGCAGCAGCCTCAGGGGGCAGCGGGGCCGATAAGGCCACCTCAAAGGCCTTTGTCAGAAGCCCATCCCCTGCAAGCAGAGCAGTCGCCTCGCCGAACACCTTGTGGTTCGTGGGCTTCCCTCTGCGCAGGTCGTCATTGTCCATGCAGGGCAGGTCGTCGTGAATGAGGGAATAGGTGTGCACCATCTCCACTGCGCAGGCAAAGGGAAGGGCGTCCTCTGCCTTTCCCCCGCACAGCTCACAGAAGGCCAGGGTCATCATAGGGCGCACCCGCTTCCCGCCGCACAAAAGGCTGTAGCGCATGGCGCTTTTCACCTTGGCGTCCGGCAGATGCGGCGAAGGCTCAGAAATTATTTTTTCAAGGGCCTCTTCGATCTTTTCCAGGTACCGCGTTTCATTGTTCTTCATTTTCATTCTCCGAAGCTTCCGTCAGCTTTGTAAATTCCGTGATCCTCTGCTCTGCCTGGGAAAGGGCCGTGTAGCACTCTTTGGAAAGCTTTGCTCCCTCTTCGAAAAGCGCCATGGAATCCTCCAAAGGCTCCTTCCCGCTTTCCAGCGCCGCCACGATCTCCTGAAGCCGTTCTATTGCTTCTTCAAAGCTTTTCTTTTCTTTCACTGTCATTTCCTCCTTCTGTGACCAGCGCTTTCAGCCTGCCCTTCAAAAGCCGGATCTCCAGGCTTTCTCCGGCCTTTACCCGGGCGGCGTCTGTAATATGCTTTCCCTCCCCATCCAGCACCAGGGCATATCCGCGCCCCAGCACCTTCAGCGGACTCAGATGGTCTAAAGAGGCGCTCAAAAGAGAAAGGCGCTCCCCCTCTTTCTGCACCCTCCCCTTTCCGCAGGCTTCCAGCCGCTGCGCAAGAAGCTGCGCCTCCTCCCGCCACCTGCGAAGAAACACCTGGGGATCCTTAAGGCCAAAGGAAAAAAGCAGCAGATCCAGCTTCTGTCTGTGCGTCTCCAACCATTGCCGCGCACCGGCCGTAAAATATTCCCGGAACTCCCGAAGGCGGCTGAGCTCTTCCTGAAGGTCCGGCGTGCACAGCTCCGCTGCCGCGCTGGGCGTGGGAGCGCGAAGATCCGCCGCAAAGTCACAAATGGTAAAATCCGTCTCATGCCCCACTGCCGAAACCACCGGGATTTCAGAGGCAAACACCTCTCTGGCCAGCTCCTCGTCGTTGAAGGCCCACAGGTCCTCTAAAGAGCCGCCGCCTCTTCCCAAAATGATCACATCGCAGGCCTGTTCCCGGTTCATGGCTCGAAGTGCATTGATCATCTGGGCGGGAGCCCCCTCTCCCTGTACCAATACGGGGCAAAAAATGATTTCCGCCGCCGGCCACCGTCTTTTTGTGATCTGAAGAATGTCCTGCACGGCCGCTCCCGTAGGCGAGGTGATCACGCCGATTTTTTGGGGATAGGCAGGCAGCGGGCATTTTTTATCCCGGTCAAAAAGCCCCTCTTCCTCCAGCTTTCTTTTCAGCTGCTCAAAGGCAATGGTCAGCGCGCCGATTCCGTCTGGCTGCATATTCTCCACATAGAGCTGATACTGTCCGGAGGGTTCATAGAGAGAGATCCGGCCCCGGGCGATCACCTTCATTCCCTCCTGCGGGCGAAATTTCAAGCGCTTCGCAGAGCTTGCAAACATGACGGACTTCAGCACGGCCCCTTCGTCCTTCAGAGAAAAGTACAAATGCCCGGAACGGTAATGATCTGTAAAATTGGAGATCTCCCCGGTGAGGATCACGCCGGAAAGCCGTCGGTCCCCCTCCAAAAGCGATTTGATATACCGGGTGACCTGAGAAATCGTCAAGATGGCTGTAGTCATTTCAGCGTCCTCTTTTTTCCCTTTATTCTCGAGAAGCTTGTCCTGTCTCCTTCGGAAGCTCTTTATCCACAGAGGCCAGCACACCGTTAAGATAGGGCGCGTCGTCCTTTCCGCCGTAAACCTTTGCCAGCTCCACCGCCTCATTGATGGAAACGCTTCGGGGAATGGAGGGCTCAAAAAGCATTTCAAAAACGGCGAGGCGCAAAAGTGCCAGCGTCACTCTGGAAAGGCGGGAAATGCTCCATCCTCGGATATGCTTGGAAATCCTCTCGTCGATCTCTTCCCTGTGCTCCTCTACGCCCAGGGAAAGCTCCTCTGCAAAAGGATCCGGTACAAAATCCCTGGCTTCACCGGCATCGTGAAAGATCTCCTCTATCGTTTTGTCAGTGACCGCCTGCTCAAACAGGACCTGAAATCCCTGCTCTCTGGCCTCACGCCTCGTCAATCCTATCACCCTCTGAATCAGAATAAAATAAAAAGAAAAGCCCACCGCCAGGTGAGCTTTCAAAAGAAAATCAAATCGAATTTTCAAGCTTCCAGGCGAAAGCCAGCACAGCACGGGACCTTTCCCGCAAAAACGGGTCCACACTCTGACTTTCTCCTTATTATACCACAAGATTTTTCCGTAACAAGCATTTTGCGTGAATTATTTTCAGTTTACCGGCAGAATTTTGATTTTATCGGCAGAATACCCCGTCTGCTCCATCACGATCTCCTGAACGATCAGAAAATCAGAGTCCTTGAGCTCTCCTGCCACCACCACGCTGCATTCCTCCGGCGTGATGTAGGCCACGGTCTCTTCAAATCCCTTGGCTTTCAGAAGATTTTCCACATTGGTTTCCTTGAGGATATTCTGAGCCATGGCAGAGGCTTCCTCAACGGCAGACTTCTTCGCGTCAGGATCTGCGTCCACGCTTTCCAGCACCTCGTCCAGAAGCTCCATGGCCTCGTCTCTGGAATTCTGCCGGTTCAACCTGGCCTCAGAAAAAGCGTTCCCGGAATTCTGCTGCTTGAGAGGATCCGTCACGGTTTCCAGATAGGCGTTATTTACCAGCTGAGCCGCTCCCAGCTCACTTGTCTCGCTGGAGTCTTCCCCCACCGGGAGCTTGTTGGTCCCAGCGAACTGCCAGTTTAAATATACCGCGGCTCCCAGGGCCAAAACAAGAGAAGCCAAAACCAGCTGCTTTTTGCCGAATTTCTTCATCACAATAACCTCCAGGATAGATTAATTTGCCGTTCTGCTATTGGTCACACACACCCTTCTGGAAGAGACATTCAGCACGGTTTTCACCGCCTGCGTCAATGCCTCCCGCACGGATGCGCTGTCTGCATATTTGCTTACCACTACCACCCCTTTGACTTTAGGCTGTATTTCCGTCACTCTTAACGCCTGCTGTGTCCCGCTTTGATCCCTGAGTAAGACATGAACGCTCTCCTCCTCTTTTCCGTCAGGCTGAACGCTGCTTTTTTCATCAGAGGCATACACATACCTTGCGCCGCTTTCCAAGGTGACCATTACTTCCGGCTCTTTTTCCCCTGTAATGGCCGATACCAACCGCCCCAGGCTTTTTTCCAGCTCTCTTTCATAAGAAAGAGCCGAAGTCTCCTTTACCGCCGTTTTCTCCTGTTTTTCACCGGAGGAACGCGGGAAGGATCCGGAAAAGTAGATCAGCGCGATCCCGCAAAGCCCCAGGATCAGAACAAGCTGTTTCCCTCTGTCCTTTTTCAAAAGCTTTTGAAGGGCTTCTGAAAGCTTCTTAACGTCCATCGCCTGTTACCTCCACCTCTGTTTCTTCTCCCAGTACGCCTTTTAAAAGCTCTCTTCCCCTTTGTACCTGTGATCCATACTCAAAGAGGACGCTCACCTTTGTTAATACTATGCCGCTGTCCTCCTGGATATCTGTAAAAACCTGAATTTTTTTCGCCCGCAGTCCCGCCGCTGCCAAAAGCCCCTCTAAATAGGCGGCTTCTTCCTGCTGCACCGCCTCCTGCGCCCTGTCTTTTACATATTCGGTCAATTCCTCCTGCCGGCTCTCAGCCGCCTCAAAAGAAAAAGAAAAGCTCCAATCTGCCGAAAACAGGGAGAGGCATAGAGAAAAAATCAGCAACAGGCAGATCACAGAGCGCAGCAGGCGCACCAAATCGTCCTTGGGACAGATCCCAACGAGCAATTCGATCACGATCCATAAACTGCACACCGACAAGACGGTCTCTTTCACCCCGCTCATAGGCTCCCCCTTAAAAACAATACGACGGCGGCGGATACCACACAGACAAGCGCCGTACTGATAAGCGCCGCCAGAAGCATCTTAGCAGTGCTCAGACAGGCGCCCAGAAGCTTTTTGAGCTTCGGGACTTCAAAAAGCTCCGCCGCGATTTCTCCTACCGCGCACACGCCTGACCAAAGCAGCGTCTCCAAAATCAGCGGTAGAAAAATGCACAGAGCCGCAAGCATTCCAAAAGCTCCCACCCCGGATCTCACGACCTCAATGCTGCTTTTGATGGCGGAAAGGGAATCGGAAAAGGCGCCTCCCACAATGGGCAAAGCGGAGGAGATGATCATTTTTGCGGCCTTTCCCGCGGCGGAGTCCGCCTGGATATTGATCACGGTCTGGATGGAAAGGGCCCCGGAAAAAAGAGATGCCAGAAGGATCAAGACCCATTTGAAAATCCCGTAAAGCTTTCCGAGAAAAGCGTCAAAGCCCTGCTGAGAGACCGCGGAGGTAAGGGAAAGGGCTAAAAATATGTGAAGCATGGGAAAAATCACGGCGGCAGAAAACGCGGGGATAAGGTTGGCGGCGGCAAGGGTCAAAAGCCCGTAAGAGCTTCCGGTGATCACATTTCCCCCTGCCGCCATCAGGGCGGAATACACGGGGACCGAAGCCATCAAAAAAACAGAGGCGTTTTGGATCACCGCAGCGCAGGAGGAGATCAGCCGGATCAGCGGCGGAAGCAGGACTCCCGCGCAGGACGCCGTCCCTGCTAAGGAGGAGATCCAACCGCTGCCCTCAGACTGAAAGCACTGAAAAAGCCGGCAGAGAAAAAGGCTTGCGATCAAGGCTGCCGCCGCTTTCAAAGGGGCGGAGATCCGGTCTTTGAGCAGCTGAGACAGGGCTGAAAAGAAGTCTTTTACATCAAAGCTTTGAGTGATTTTGGGAGAATCCACTCCCGCTTTGGATAAAAGCTCTCTGGTACCCTCCTCAAGGCTTTCATACATTCCCGGCGCGCCGCTTTTTTCCAGCAGCGCCTCCTGCTCTGAAGCGCCTGCCCTGATCGGGAGGCAGAAGATCAGCAACGCGCAGAACATCCACAGGATTTTACTTTTCCTTACTTTCATATCAGATCCCCATCGCTTCGGAAAGCAGCTCAAAAATTTTCAGGACCACGGGAAACGCCGCCAAAAGCACTGCAACCTTGGAGGCGATCTCCACCCCATAGGCGATGGAGGTCTCCCCTGCGTCTTTGCACAGCGAGGAGGCGATCTGCCCTGAGATGGTGATCCCCACCGCCTTGAGCATCACTGAGAGATATTCCCCTCCCTGAAGCCCGGCGCCTCCCAGCTCCTGCAGTTTGGAAAGATAGGGCGCTAATTGATTCATGGAATACAGGAGGATCAGCACGACAGTACAGACTGCCAGCAGCATTGCATATTCCCGATTGCTCTTTTTTAAAAGGGCCGCAAAGGCCGCGATACAGACGGCACAGGCGCCCAACCCAAAAATATCCATTGGTCCTACAGCCCGAAAATCGACTTGATGGCCTGGAAAAGCGCGTCGATCTCATGGATGATCATCATCAGCACCACAATGAGCCCCGCCAGGGTGGTCATCATGGCCTGTTCCTCCCTGCCGGAGCGGATCAGAAGCTGATTCAGTACGGCGACAATGATCCCGATAGCGGCTATTTTAAAGATCAGATCCACTTCCAAAACGGGTCACTTCCTCTCTTTTCTCCGAAAGCCCTGTCAAAGCAGCACAAGGCACAGCAGAAGCCCTCCAAAGCCTCCAAGCACAAGGCAGAGCCTGGACTTCTTTTCAATGTCTTCCCTTGCCTTCCCGAGATTTCCCGCCAAAAGTCCTAAATAAAGCTCAATATGATCTATCTGCCCCTGTGTTCCGCTGGCTCCCAGGTCCTGCAAAAATCCGGCAAAAAGCCGGAAGTCCTCCTCCTTCACGAAGATCTTCTTCCCCGCCTCATACAAAGCGGATTTCGGGCTTTTGCCCGCTTTTATCAGCTTGCCTGCCCGGTCGCAAAGGAGAAAATCTCCGCTGTTTAGAATCAGCTCCTCAAGCTCTCTGGAGGAGAATTCAATTTCCGTTTTAAAGCGCTGCAGCAGCCGCTTGAATTCAAGCAGCGCCCGTTCTCTTTCGTAAAAGCCCCGGCTTTTCATAAGCCCCGCCAAAAATCCGCTGAGGATCAGCAGAACCGCTCCGAGATATTTCATGCCGCCTCCTGTTTCCCGGCAGTAAGACTCTGTTTTCGTTTTTTAGGGGAAGGATCCTTTTTTCCTCCCCCAAAAGCACCTTTGCGCTTTTGATCTCACAGATGCTGCCGGGAGAGCTTCTGTCTTTTAAAAACACCACCGTGGAAAAGGCGCCGCTTTTCAGAAGACGGCGGCAAAGAGACCGCTCCAGAAAATCCTGCCGCAGGGCGTGCACGGTAGCGATCACCGTCGCGCCGGCGAATATGGCAGAGTCAAGCGCTTTCAGATCTTCTGTGATCAGCTCGTCGCAGACCAGATACTGAGGAGAAAGCATCCTCAAGGCGGTTTCAAACGCCGCCTTTTTGGGATATCCGGAAAGGATATCCGCACCCGGCCCCAGATCGAACGCTCCTCCCAGCTCCCCCCGTTCATCCAGTACGGCCAGACGGCAGGGAGCAGAAAAACGCCCTTCGGAAAGCGCTTTGGAAAGATCTCGTAAAAAGGTGGTTTTCCCGCTGGAGGGCGGGCCCGCGATCAACACCCCTTTTTCCACCGGGACTCCTGACAGGAAAAGCCTGTCCGCACATCCCCTTCGCTCTCTGGGAATACGAAACACTAAAGAAGAGATCTCCTTTATCGTCCTGACGGTTTCCCCTTCTCTCACCGCAGTCCCGCAGACGCCCACCCGGTATCCGTTCTTCAAAGAAAGATAGCCTGAACGGATCTCGTCCTCATGATGGAACACAGATTGTCCGCAAATTTCGAAAAAGAGCTCCTGCAATTCCTTTTTTCCGCACAGCGGTAGGTCGTCCTGCTGTTTTTTCGTCACGCTTCCATCTTTGCGCAGGAAAAGCATCCCCATACTGCCGCACAGGCAAAGAGGCTGCCCCTCCTTCAAACGGATATCAAAGGTACTGCGCTTTACTGTTTCCGGCAGGCTTTTAAGCCGCTTTTCAAATTGGGGAAGCAACAAAGCCACCCTGTCAAACTCCTGCTCCATTTTCTCCCTCCTTGTCCTTCGGGATATTCATAATTATTGCGGTGATCTTCAAAATAGAACAAGCCTCTGAAAGACGGCAAAAAAAAGCGGGACCTGTTACCTTTCGCACAGGTCCCGCTTTTATCATGTAAGTGTTAAGGGCGATCAGAGAACGATCTCTCCATCCACCGTGCCCGGCAAAGCAGCCGCATTGGATTCATCCGTATCCACATGCATTGCCAGAGCATATTTGGGGCTGACACGGCAAACCACATCTCCGAAGGTGAGGGCTCTGCCGTTATACTCCACCTTGACAGAGACGATCTGCTTGTCTGTAACGCCGGCTTTCTGAGCCTCTTCCGGGTTAAAATGGATATGGCGCTTCGCAGCGATCACGCCCTTTGAAAGCTCCACCTCTCCGGCAGGGCCCTTCAGAATACAGCCCGGCGTACCCTCCAAGTCGCCGGATTCCCGGATCGGCACGGTAACGCCCAGCTTTCTGGCATCGGTCAGAGAGATCTCTACCTGGGTCTCCGGGCGGGTAGGACCTAAAATAGACATGGACATGGAGCCCTTGGGACCCACTACCTCCACCTTTTCGGCGCAGGCAAACTGTCCGGGCTGGGAGAGGTCCTTCTTATTGGTCAAAGCAGCGCCCTTTCCGAAAAGTGTTTCAAGGTCCTGCGCAGAGACATGAACATGATGCGCAGAAGTTTCCACCATAACCTTCATTGACAATATCCTCCTTCAAAATTTGCTTTCCTTCACCATCATTTTACTCTCCAAAACAGTTTTTTTCAACTCTCAATTTACTTTAAAGGGTGATTATGTTAAAATGACAGCAGATTTTTCGCCGTTACTTTCAGAAAGCGGCCTGGGCCGCAAAGGCGGCTCTTATCTTTACTTTATGAGGAGAAAATGATGCTGCAAACCTGGGATGAACTAAAATCTGCCTGTCTTGACTGCCGCCGCTGCGGTCTGTGGGAAAATAGACACAGCGTGGTGTTCGGCACGGGAAACCCCAAAGCAAAGATCCTGTTTGTGGGCGAAGGTCCCGGAGAGCATGAGGATCTGGAAGGAGAACCCTTTGTGGGAAGGGCCGGCCAGCTGCTGGACAAAATGCTTACCGCTGTGGACCTTGACAGGCGTACCAACATCTATATCGCAAATATTGTGAAATGCCGCCCTCCCAAAAACAGGGATCCCCTTCCCGAAGAGCAGGAGGCCTGTATTTCCTGGCTGCGAAACCAATTCGCCCTGATGCGCCCGAAAATTCTGGTATGCCTGGGAAGGATCGCGGCTATGAAGCTCATCAAGGCGGAATTTAAGATCACCAAAGAGCACGGGATCTTCTTTGAAAAGCCCGGCGTTCTGATGATGGCCACCCTGCACCCCGCCGCTCTGCTGAGAAATCCCGCTCAAAAGCCTGCGGCCTTTGAGGATTTCCTCAAGCTCCGGGAAAAGATCGATGAGCTTCACTGTGATATTGCCAAAGAAAACTAAAACCATCTGCACAGAAAAAAGACTTCCCGGTTCAGGCGGGAAGTCTTTTTTCTTTATTCCAACGGTATTTTGTAATAGCTTCCTTTTTCGTTTAGACGATCGGTAGAAACCTGCAAATACTCCGTGTCAGGATTTTCAATCACATAGGTCTGTTTTGCCCGAAAGCTCTCTCCGGGATTGACTGCTTCCGGATATATGGAATCGTCCTGCCAAGATACGGACATTTTCGTTAAAACAAAACCCTGGGCATCCTTCACGGTCAAAGCGTCTGTGCCAACCCCCGGCTCAAGCGACATTTCAAAGGAGGGACAATCTACATTCTGATAGACCCAGGTAACCTGATAAACCTCGCCTCTCTCCTCCTGAAAGGGCGGAAGGATCTTTGCCTCTTCTACTGTCAGGTTATAGGTTCCGTCCGCTGTTTCCACCAACACTGTTTCACCGGGCGCATACTCTGTCTGAGAAGTGTCGGCTGCTTTAGAGCTCTCAAGAACGCTTGACACAGATACCACCGAGTCATTTGCCGAATTGTCACCCGTCTCTTTCTGGGCACATCCCGTGAACAACAAGCAGAAATATGCAAGCGCAAAAAACAAAGCCACCTTTTTCATAACGAAACCTCCTCTATGACTTAAGACTCTGTCTCTTTTCACATTTTGCAGGAAACCTTCAGCAGAAAATATTATATCACTGTACTATACTGATGTCAAATTAAAGAAATTGCACAGCGGGTACTGCGCAGTTTATTGATCTGCTGTATGAGAGTCTTCGGCCGCCAAGGACGCAGGCTCACCGAAATGCTTTTTTCGATAAAGAAGCTGATCTCCTACTACCATCAGCGCACCGGCGATCACCACCAGGTAATAGGTGAAGAAACGCCATACCATCACCGCGGCGTAAAGGTCGTTGTGGACAAAGTAATTCCGGAAAAAGGAGGAAAAGCCAATCTCCTGCGCCCCGGAGGCGCCGGGCATAGGCATAAAGGAAACGGAGACCTGTAAGAGGCTCTGCACCGCCAGAACCTCAAAATACCCCACAGTTTTGTACCCGAAGGCGCGAAACACAAAGTAGATCACGCTCATCTGAAGGATAAACTGAGGAATGGAGAGCAGGATCCCCAAAAGAATACTTTTCTTTTTTGACTTGAAGTCGTCCCGGTAGCTTGCGAAATCCGCCTCAAATTTATCGATGGAATCCAAGAGCCTGAAGCGGCGCTGCAAAGGGGGGACCTTCGTTACGATGGCCTTTGCCAGCCGGCAGAAGAAATGAAGCACCGGCTTGATAAAAAGGCTGGGAAAAAAGATGATGGAGCCGCCGTTGATAATAAGGCCCAGGATAATAAAGGGGATGATCCCCGGATTTTCCCGGGAAAGCTTTGGGTAAAGACAGAAAAAGGAAATGAGCGAGCAAAGGAAAAAGGCGCACTGAAAACAGAAGAACTTGATGATCAACACCGCTGTGGAGGTCCCCACCGGCACTTTGTCCCGGCGGAGATAGGCGGCCTGCATCGGCTGTCCGCCGGTAGAGCTGGGGGTGATATAGGAATAGTAGATCCCCAAAAGCCCGATCTTCATGCCGGCCAAAAACTTCAGGCGCACCTTCTGGCTTCGCATCAAAAGACGGATGATCTCCCCCTCCAGCACAAAATAGAGCAGGGTGATCACCACGGCAAGGGTCAAAAACCCGGGAGTCAGGCGCGAAATAGTGAAAAACACATTTCCGAATTCCCGGTTGAAAAAGCCAAACAGCAAAAGGGCCAGAATCGTTACCCCGATATAGAGCATCCCCCAGGGGATCTTCCGCTTTTTCCGCTGCTCTTCCGGAACCAGCACCTCTTTTTTCTCGTCCATCCTGTCGCTTTCCACCTCAGCACATAATAATGACGCGGCATCCCGTGAAACGGTCACAGGGATATGGCCAATTTTACCATGCTTTGTATGAGAATGCAACCGATAGAATTCTTACGGTTTTCTTGAGGGATCCCCTACCCCAGCAGCTTTACCGTCAGGACGGAAAAGACGATGGCCGTCATATCCCCCAAAAGGGCGGCGGGCACGGTGTACAGCAGCTTTTTGTACCGACAGGCGCCGAAATAGACGGACACCGCGTAAAAGGTGGTTTCCGTGGAAGAGGCAAGCACAGAGGCGATCTTCCCCGTCTCGCTGTCCGGACCGAACCGCTTTAAAAGAGAAAGGCTGAAGGCGGAGGAACCGCTTCCGGAAATCGGGCGCAGCAAGGCTAAAGGCGCGATCTCCGGGGAAACGCCCACGGCTTTTGCTCCGGGAGATACCAAAGTGCAAGCCAGGTCTAAAAGCCCGGAGCGCTCCACCATAGTCACTGCCAAAACCAGACCAATCAGAGTGGGAAGCACACGGACGGCGGCGTGAAGGCCCTCCCCCGCTCCGCTTAAAAAGGTATCGAACACATCCACGCCCTTCAAAAACGCGAAAACAAGGATCCCGCCGATGACGGCGGGCAAAGCGGCCGCCCCTAGTTGTTCCAAAGCCTGTTCCCCCTTCTCTCCCAAAGCTTACAGCAAAGCACGCACACCAGAAGGGAGGCAGCCGAGGTGATCCAGATCTCCGGCAGGATCCCAAAAGGCTCGGCACTTTGGCAGGCGTTTCTCATAGCGGCCATATTGACAGGCAAAAGCTGGATGGAAGCAGTGTTGATCACCACAAAGAGGATCATCCCTTTTGTGGGGACGGATCCTTCATTTTTTTTCGCCATAGCTTCCATTGCACAAAGCCCCAAAGGGGTAGCAGCGTTTCCAAGGCCCAGAAAGTTGGCGGAAAGATTCATGCAGATCTTCCCCTTGATCTCCTCGTCTTCCCGGTATTCGGGAAAAAGCCGATCGATCAGCGGAGAAAACCCCTGGGCCAAGAGGGCGCAGAGCCCGCTTTTTTCGGCAATCTTTAAAAATCCCAGCCAGGCGCACATACTTCCTAAGAGGGAAAACGACAGTTCTACCGCCTGCTGCGCTCCCTCCATCACCGCCCCGGAAAGCTCTCCGATCCTTCCGTTTACCAGCGCGCAGACCACGCTGGCGGCGATCATTGCAAACCAGATAGAATTGAGCATCTCCTCACCTGCTTTTCTTGGAATAATATTGACTTTAAAGGGAAAAACGGGTATCGTAAAGATACAGTGAAACAGAAAGGATCTGATTGGGATGCTGTTCGGACAAAACATTTTGAAGTATTGGGACGATATTGTAAAGGATCTGGGCGAGATCGTGGCCATCCCCTCGGTATGCGGTGAGCGGGAGGGTAATTTCCCCTATGGAAAAGAGCCTGCCAGAGCCATCGACAAGATGATCGAGCTCTCTGAAAAATACGGCCTCGAAACGAAAAATGTAGGCTACTGGGCTGCTCATGCCCAGTACGGAGAGGGTGAAGGAAACGCGGTGGTCATGGCTCATGTAGACGTAGTGCCCGCCGGCGAGGGCTGGGACACGGATCCCTTTACCATGGTCATCAAGGGCAACAAGGCTTTCGGCCGCGGAGTGGCCGACAACAAAAGCCCGGCCATTGTGGCGCTGCATTGCCTGAGAGCCTTAAAGGACCTGAATGTCAAGGGAAACCGGAAGCTTCGGGTCATTTTCGGCTCCGGAGAGGAGATCGGCATGGGCGACATGGGACATTATTTTGCCAGCGAGCAGCACCCTGACATGGGCTTTACCCCGGACGCCGGGTACGGGATCTGCAACTGTGAAAAGGGGCATCTTGTTTTTTCCGTAACCGGGAAAAATGACAGTTCTCTCATCCGCTCTTTCACCTCCGGCACCGTTGCAAACGCTGTGCCCTATAAGGCGGTCTGCGAGCTTTCCTGTACAGAAGAGGAGGCCGGAAAGCTTTCCGCCGCCGCCAAAGAGGCCAAAGGCTCCTTCGATATCGTCTTCCATGAAGGGAAAGCTGCGGTAACCTCTCATGGCAGAGCAAGCCACGCGGCAAGTCCGGAAAACGGCTTTAACGCTGCCGCCTATCTGGTAAAGCTGCTGAGCGCCGCTTTCGGCTCCCAGCGTCTGGGAACCTTCTTCCGGTTTATGGAAGAAAAGATCGGCACTGCGACAGACGGCTCACTCATTGGAGTTGCCGGCAGCGACGAGCCCAGCGGACCCCTTACTTTTAATTTAGGGCTGGTGCAGGTGGAAGGAGACAAGGCAAGCCTTACGGTAGATATCCGCTATCCTGCCACCTCAAGCGGAAGCAAGCTGATCGAGACCCTGAAGGCCAGGGTGGAGGAAGCGGGGCTTCAGTTCGTGCTGGGAGACGACACCCCTCCCCTCTACCTTCCCAAGGAAAGCGCCCTGGTCTCCCTTTTGTCCGGCGCTTATGAGGATATTACGGGGAAAAAGTGCGAGCTTTTCTCCATGGGCGGAGGCACCTATGCCCGCCAGATGTTCGGAAAAGGCGTCGCCTTCGGCGCTTCCTTCCCCAATGGCGAGGACAGCCATGCTCATAACTGCAACGAGCGGATCGACCTGGAGGAACTAAAGCTTCATGCCCAGATCTGCTTGGAGGCCATGTACCGGATGCTCACAGCGGAATAAGCCAATGGGATATCAGCATATCACACCGGAGGATATTTTCTCCAACGAAGAGGTCCGCGCCTATATTCAGTGCGGAAACGATACCCTTGGGGCCATCGGCTTTACAGAGCACGGCTTTGCCCACTCAAAGCGCAGCAGCGATGGGGCCCGGGATATTCTCAAGGCACTGGGTTACCCTTTGCGCACCTGTGAGCTGGCCGCTATCGCCGGGTATCTGCACGATATCGGGAACACCGTCAACCGGGCAGACCACGCCCACAGCGGGGCTTTGATGGCTTTCACGCTGCTCAATAAACTGAAGATGCCCCCTGAGGAGATCGCCGCCGTCTGCTCTGCCATCGGCCATCATGACGAGAAAACCGCCTATCCGGTCAATCCCATTGCCGCCGCTCTGATCCTTTCAGACAAAAGCGACGTGCGCCGCACCCGTGTGCGAAAGGACGCCGTTTTGGACAACGATATTCACGACCGGGTAAATTATGCGGTGGAAAACGCCCAATTACAGATCGACCCGGAAAACAAGACCTGTATCTTTCATATTACCATTGCCACACAAATATGCCCGGTGATGGAATACTTTGAAATTTTCCTGGACAGGATGGTGCTGTGCAATAAGGCGGCAAAGGTACTGGGGCTGCAATTTGAACTGATCATCAATCAGGTTCGTCTCCTGTGAAAGCAGGGCAGGAAAAGGTGCCGCGAGAGGTTATCCTCTCGCGGCACCTTTTTATTCTTTTTTATGGAAAGCTTAATTGGGACAGACGACCACCTTGATGGACTCGTCGCTCATCTGCATGGCAATGGCTTGATCCATCTCTTCCAGAGAAAACCGGTGCGTGATGATAGAAGAAAAGTCCAGCCTTCCGCTGTTGAGCAGCTCTACCGCTCTCTGGTGCGTATCCGGATTGACAAAAGAGCCCCGGATGGTCAGCTCTTTTTTATAGACATCAAAAAGAGGCAGTTCAAATTTGGCGTCTACCTTGGGAACGCTGAATAGGACAATGGTCGCACCCTTGGCGGCGAAAGCAAACGCACTTTTCACCGCGGAAAGGTTCCCCACACATTCGATCACTACATCTGCCCCCTCTTTTCCCAGGGCTTTGAAAAGCTTCTCCTGACAGTCAGGGCTTGTGGGGTCCACAGCCGCGTCTGCACCAAGGCCCAAGCCTACCTCGCGGCGCTTGGCGTTAGGTTCGCTTAACACCAGCCTCCCTGCGCCGGAAAGCTTTGCCAGCTGTACCATAATTAAACCAATGGCACCCCCGCCTACCACGCATACCGCATCTCCAGGGCGAATGCCCGCCAGATCGATCCCGTGCAGGCAGCAGGCGGTAGGCTCTGCCATCGCTCCCGCCTCAAAGGGAAGCTTCGGGTCCAGAAGGAAAGCTTGAGAGGCGGGGACTACGCTGTACTGAGCAAAGCCGCCGTCCCGGGTGACTCCCACAGCCTCCATGGACTCGCAAAGCTGCTTTTTTCCATTGCGGCAATGCACGCAGCTTCCGCAGTAAATATTGGGGTCAATGGTAACATGGTCCCCTGTCTTGAGGCCGGACACGCCTTCCCCCACCTCCACGATCTCGCCGGAATACTCATGGCCTAAAACTACCGGCGGGGTCACTTCGGCGGAGCCCGGCTCGCCGTGATAGATATGCACATCTGTTCCGCACACGCCGCACACCATGTTTTTCACCACCACAGTGCCGGCCGCAGCTTTGGGCTGCGGGGTCTCGCGCACCTCAAAGGTCTCGTTTTTAACAAAATAGGACGCTTTCATACATACTCCTCCAT
Organism: uncultured Acutalibacter sp.; assembly: GCA_964565505.1. Lineage (GTDB taxonomy): Bacteria > Bacillota > Clostridia > Oscillospirales > Acutalibacteraceae > Acutalibacter. Next base: position 59,972 of record CAZMFF010000005.1, read on the forward strand.
TTGCTGCCCTGAGTTCTGTAATTGCTCCGGGCAAAATTGATCCTGCAAAACGCAGAAAGAAGAGAAACTCCGAAAAGCCGCGAAGGATTCCGGAAATTTCTCTTCTTTATTCCAGCTTATTTCATCATACCGATGGCGTCGCTGATGGTCTTCTCATAGGCTTCCTTGCCATATTTGTCCACATCTGACCTATTCTTTTCTCCATGAGTCAGACATCCTGCGCCGCCGATACAGCCGTCGACACATGCCATTCCCTCAATAAAGTTTCCGGGCAGCACATTTTTCGAGGCCTTCAGAAGAGCAACACGGCAGGCCTCGATCCCGCTGCAGGGAATGGGCTTTAAGTCAAACTCGATCTCCTGTTCCTTCAGCCCCTGTGCCACCGCGTCGCTGAGGCCGCCGCTTCTGGCAAAGATCCTGCCGTAATAGGAAGCGTTATCAAGGACATCCTCTTCCAGAGAAGAGACCTCGATATTGCGGCTGTCAAAAAGCGCCTGCAGCTCTTCGAAAGTGATGACAGAGTCAATATAGGGGCGCACCTTCTCCTTCTGAAACTCCATCTTTTTCGCCGTACAGGGCCCGATGAACACCACCTTGGCTCCGGGAGTTGTCTCCTTGATATACTTGGCGATGGTTGCCGCGGGAGAGAGATTGTGAGAAATATGCTCTGTGAGCTGAGGGAACTTCTTTTCCACATAGTCTACAAAGGCAGGGCAGCAGGAGCTGGTGAGAAACCCTTTTTCGGCCAATTCCTTTGACTCGGCGTAAGCTACCATATCCGCTCCCAAAGCCGCCTCCACTACATGGAAGAAGCCCAACTCCTTAATGCCGGAAATCACCTGCCCCAGCTTGGCGTAAGTAAACTGGCTGGAAATGGAGGGCGCGATCACCGCATAAAGCTTATAGGCCTGGTTGCCCTCGCTCTTTTTGATGAGGTCCACCACATCCAGGATAAAGGACTTGTCGACGATCGCTCCGAAGGGGCATTGATACACACAGGCGCCGCAGGAAATGCAGGTGTCGTTGTCGATTTTCGCAGCGCCGCTTTCCCCCATGCTGATGGCCTTGATCTTACAGGCTGTCTCGCAGGGGCGTTTGTGGTCGATAATGGCGCTGTAAGGGCAAACTTTCGCGCATTGGCCGCAGTTGACGCACTTGGATTTATCGATATGCGCCTTTTGGTTTTCATCAAAGCTGATGGCTCCTCTCGGGCACACATCCTCGCACCGGTGGGCAAGACAGCCCCGGCAGGCCTCGCTGACGCTGTATCCGCTGACAGGGCATTCATCGCAGGCGATATCGATCACCTCGATCACATTGGGATTGCTCTTGTCCCCTCCCATCGCCAGGCGGATCCGCTCCTCCACGATCGCGCGCTCCTTATAGATACAGCAGCGCATGGTGGGCTTATCCTTGACGATCAGCTTTGGCACATTGATGTAGGTATCCAGCAGCCGGTCCTCAAAGGCGCAGCTGGCCACCTCGCGGAGCACCTTGTATTTTAAATACTGGACTTTTGTGTCGAACTTTCTTTCCTGCAAAGGCTTTACTGCCATGGTTGCCTCTCCTTTTGCACAGCCGTTAGAAATAACTGACCTTGATTCGTTTTCCCATCTTTTTCAGACATTCGCTGAGCTCTTCCACCAAGCGCATTTTAATGTTGAAGGTAATGGGCAGATTGGGGTTCTGGTGGGCGGGGTTCACAGCCCGGCCCACAAAGAAATTGATGTCGGTGGCTTCCTCAAACAGCATACGGGAGATCAGAGAAGCGCCGTCGCGCTTATATCCCCACTGGCTGTAGGTCTCGTTGTCCTTCAGGTAGTCCTTGGCATAATCCAGCACCTTACTGATGGTAATAACGCCCTCTGTCACCAGGTCTACTCCTTCAATGGAAGCTGTGGGCGGAATCTCAGGATCCAGATAATCCAGGTTCGCCACCATCGGCTTATGAAGGAATTCGGCGGTGATGGTAGAGGTGGTGCCGCCGCAGACGATATGCTTTCCTTCCTTGGAATGAAACAGCGACTGCATTTTGTTCACATCATTCCGGTCAGCAGGCGGGCCGATCATCAGATTGACCTGAGACCGGTTGCGGATCTTTACCACACAGACCGTCGTGTCGTCTCCCGGCTTTCCTCCATAGAGATGGTTGCACTCCTCCAGCAGAATGGTGCCGAAGGTCTTGGCTGTGTAGCTGGAGTCGTACATCTGCTCCAAAAAGGCAATGATATCCTTGCGCTCCCAGCCAAAATTCAGGGAAGCGCCGATGCCGGCATGAATGGCGCCGTCGCTGGTAAACACCATATAATCGTTTTCCTGAAGCTTGATCCTGGAGCGGTAGATCATCTTTCCCTCGATCTCTGTTCCGGTTTTGGGGATCTCCACAAACTTCCCGTCTCGCAGAAGAATCAAAAAGGGGTTGTCGTACTGGATGATTTCCGCCTCTTCGTTTTCAATGATGCGCACGATGGTAAAGGTGGAGTATGCGACCCCGCGCACGGCGCAGATGGGCAGAGTGGCGGCAATGGTGGAAACACAGTCCTCCACCTTCATATTGGCCGCCATCATGGTAGAGATGATCTTGGAAGTCAGCGAGGAAAGGATATTGGCCTTTACCCCGCTTCCCATGCCGTCTGCCAAAACGATCACGGTAGAGTTCTCGCCCTGTTCCACGATCTCCACCCGATCACCGCAGAGCTGTTCGCCCCACTTGTTTACGCTTACATATCCGATATCGCTGCAAAGATTATTCATCGTTTAAAGAATCCTTCAAATTTGTCAGCGCGATCTTGGTCTCCGCAGTGGTCTCGCCCAACAGGGAGGCGATCTCCTGCACAACGCGCATTTGCTTTTCGATGACCTGATCTGTTACCTCAATGGTGTGCTTGCTCAGCTTTTCCTTGTCGATGCGCTGATGCTCTTCCTCTGTCACATCGCGCATGATGCACATGATGATGCGGTAGCTCTTGTCATAGATCACCGTCTGCTCCACATATTTCTGGTACTCCGCCAAATAGACCTTCTCATCATGGATACTGCGCCCGGTCTGCATCACATCCAGGAAAACCTTGGGGTCCAGGATCCGGATCACCTGATCTCCCAGCACATCGGAGGCATTTCGGATATTCATGATCTTTCTGGCAGCGGAATTGATCTGCTGCACCTCCAGCGCCTCATTGAGCACGATAATGCCGTTGGGCGTATTGTTGATGATGGTGTCGGAGAAGGATTCCGCCTTATCCTTTAAGAAGGGCAGGCACATATTGATATTGGCCTTGCCAAGGTATACAGCCACCGCCTTTTCCCGGCAGGTATTGTAGCCGCAGGCGCCGCAGTTGAGCTCCTGCTCGGGAGAATTCTTTCCCATCTTATGCAGGATCTCTTCGATATCGCTTTGCCCGGGCATCTGGCGGTGCAGGCCGATGAAACGATGGTCCTTGATAAGGTCGCGGGACTCCGGCTGAGGTACGCTGAAATCCTTTTTGCCGGCGTAACGGTTTACCGCTATGTAATCCCTGACAGGCAGCCGCCGGGTCCTCTCCATGGCGGGACCGCTGATACAGCTTCCAGCGCAGATGGACATTTCAATAAAGCATTTGTGAAGCTTTCCTGCCTTGATATCCTCTAAAGCGGAAATGCAGTTCTCAATGCCGTCCACTGCCAGATAAGTGTATTCCTGGGAATCCTGATCCATAGAGCGCAGGATCCCTCCCGAGGTGGGGAACAGACGGGACCGGCTTTCCTCCAGATGGTCCTCTCCCGCTTCAATGGCGACGCCCTCCTGTTCCAGCCACTGGGACAGCTCTTCAAAGGTGAGCACGCAGTCTACATCTCCCGGATAGGCCTCCGCCTCCGCCTTTTTGGAAATGCAGGGACCGATAAATACGGTTTTGGCCTGAGGCCGCTCTTTCTTGATCTTCTTGCAATGAGCCTGCATGGGAGACAGCACCGTGGCTAAAAAGGGCAGCACCTCCGGGTAGTACTTCTCGATCAAAAGATTGACCGAATGGCAGCAGGAGGAGATGATCACATCCTGCTTCCCTTCCCGGACCAGGTTCTCATATTCCGTCTTTACGATAGAGGCGCCCACGGCAGTTTCCTCCACAGCGGAAAAGCCCAGCTGTCTGAGAGCCTTTTCCATAGTCCCGATCGTGGCACCGGAATAGTTGGCCACAAAGGAAGGGGCAAGGCTCACCACTGTCTCTCCGCTTTGGATCAGTTCCCGGGCGGAAGGGACATCGTTGCGGATCTCCTTCGCGTTCTGCGGGCACACCACAAAACACTGACCGCAAAGAATACATTCATCGCCTACGATCTGCGCCTGCCCGGAAGAGAATTTGATAGACTTCACCGGACAATGACGAATACATTTATAACAGTTGGCGCAATTTGACTTTTTCAGTTTTAGATATTCAGCCATAGGAGTGACCCTTCTTCGCTTCTGATTTCTGAATAAATTTTTCTCTTTTCACGAGAAAGCGTTCGTGCCGCCCTTCCCCGATCTGCCCAGCTTCATCCCAGGCAGTGACGGAAAACACCAGGCGGCGCCCATCCACCTCTTCCAAACGGCTTTCGGCGTAAACCTTCATTCCCACAGGCGTGGCGGAACTGTGGCTTATCTGCATCGAAATACCTACCGAGGTCTCATCCTCTTCCAGGAAAGGAAGAAGGCTGCGGCTGGCGGCCGCCTCCATCAGGGCGATCATGGACGGAGTGGAAAACACCGGCAGATCTCCGCTTCCCATCGCGGCAGCCGTATTGGCGGCGTTCACAACGCAGCTTTCTTTCCCCTCGATGCCCACCTTGACCATACTGTCTCAGGCCTTGACGCGGGGCAGGATCTCTTTCTCAAAGAAATCCTTGGTAGTTTCGGGGGTTAAAGAGTAGAGCTTATCGTCTAAAGTGACATTGACGCCGTTTACACAGTTGCCCATGCAGAAGGTACCGCCCAGCTCTACCTGATCTTTTAAATTGTTTTCCGCTACCAAATACTGAAGCTGTTCCACGATCTGCCGTGACCCTTTCAGATGGCAGGAACTGCCGATACAAATCGTAACTTTCATGGATAGATCCTCCTTAAATTTTTTGTAAAAGAGACTCCCGCGCGCCTTTTTGCAAGGCGCGCAGACTCTTTATTTTGATTTTATTCGTACTCTACTACATTGACCCAGTGCATCAAAAACTCCTGCTCCTCCGGCTTTCCCTTTACAGACTGAGAAGCCGCTACGATGGGAAGCCACTTCTGCACATACTGCTTTGCCGTGTCGCTCTTTTTGCAGAAGAGATCCAGGTACTTTTCAGCACTGTCAATATCGCCGCCCAGCCAAAACAGCAGATAGGTGCGGGCCGCGTCGGCACTGGCGTTTCCCTGGGTGGCATGGGCCCAGTCCAGAATGGAATAATGCTTGCCGTCGTCGCTGATCACCACGTTGCTGGGGTTGAAATCTCCGTGGCAAAGCTTATTGTGCTTGGGCATGCTCTCAAGCCTTGCCTCCAGCTCATAGCGGGTGGTGGCGTCTAAGCCTGTCTGCGCGATCTTGCGCTTCATCTTGTCCTTCAGCTTATTGAGCATCGGGGCGGTTTTGCTGTGCATTTCCAGCTGGATATCCACAAACCTCTTCAGATACTCGTCTTTCCTTTCGTGGTCTTCCGCCATCAGGCGGGCCAATGTTTTCCCTTCTGCGTAGTCGGTGACAATGGCCCATTTACCGTCGATCTTTGTGACCTCCTCCACACCGGGGATAGGCAGGCCGGTCTCCTCTACGCGGGCAATATTCAGCGCCTCGTTGAGCACATCAGCCTTGGAATAGTTTTCATCAAACACTTTGATGGCGTACTTGCCGTCACGGTAGATGGTCTTGGAAGTTCTGACAGCGATTACCTTTTCCAGTTTCATTGTTATGCTCCTCCCATTATTTGCCGTAGTAGGCCTTCAGATAGATTTCTTTGATCTCGCTCATCAGGGGATATCTGGGGTTCGCGCCGGTGCACTGGTCATTAAAGGCGTTTTCCACCATCTCATCCAGCGTATCCAGGAAATACTTCTCATCCACGCCGTAGTCTTTAATGGTCTTTTTGATGCCGATCTTCTTTTTCAGATCCTCCAGAGCCTTGATGAAGTTTTCAAAGACCTCGTCATCGTTCTTGCCCTGGATCCCGGCAAAGCGGGCAGCCTCTACATAACGCTCTTTAGCGTGAGGATACTGATACTGAGAGAAGGTACCCATCTTGGTGGGCACATCCGCCGCGTTATAGCGAATGACCTCGGTCAGGATCAAGGCGTTGGCAATGCCGTGAGGCAGATGATGATAA
>CAZMFF010000006.1:0-20908 GCA_964565505.1 uncultured Acutalibacter sp.
TTCCTTTTCCCTTTTTCTTTTCTCCTTTGTCCAATATCTATTGTAGTCCTACACCTTTTTTCACAAATTACGGCCTGTATGTGTTTTGTGCATTTTGTTGGGCATTTTAGCCGCTGTGAAACGCCTTATAGACGAGGGAAGAAGTTTCGTAGCAAGCATAGGAAGCGGGTACCCACTTTCGTATTTTCGCCCTCCCGCGCTGCGACGCGTCGGTTGAAAATTGCTTGTTGGGAAGTGTCCCAAACCCTCTAAGGAGGAAAGGCGGGGCGCGGTGACCATACCTGGCTGCCGCGCCCTGCTTTTTTCACAAGAGGGCTGCGCCCTCTTGTAGCACTTGCGAAAAAGGTACACCCGCTGCGCGTCTGTACCTTTTTCGCAAGTCTGTATTTCCCTTACCGTCCATAGCTGTGTCTATTTTCCCTCGATAGGAAATTGTGGGATTGCTTCAAGCAGCTTTGCAATAAGCCGCTGCCGCATATCTTCATCAACAACAGTTTTGATACTCCCATCTGGCTGGTGTTTCCTGATTGTGGCAAGGCGGTTGATTTCATCGTCGTAGCTGGTAAGCACCTTTTCCAAAGCCCACGCTTCCCCGGCAACAGCGGCGCGTATCGTTTCAATATCCGGCGTGTCCTGTGTTCCCATGCTAAAAGCCCCCGTATATTTTGATACCCTTATTCTACCACGCCCTTAATGCGTTTGCTACTGCAAAAATAGCTGTGCGTCCGTTTCCGTGATAAATTTCTACTGCACGATATCTTGCCATTTCCTTTCACTTCCATTCCGGCGGCTCTGCCGTTTTCCCGCAAGGTGAGGGGGTAGGGGGAAAGGATAGGAAAGGAATGAGTAATTGATAGAATCCGTATTTGATTTATCTTTACTTGATATATCTTTATTTATTTGCGTTGGATTTTCCGACGTCGGATTAGCCGATGTCGGAAAATCCAATATCGGCTAATCCAATACCGGCAGCGGAAGCTATACGCCCCGCAAAAGGCCGCTGTAATGCCAATACATCCTTTATGTGGCAAGCTGCCACACCGTAGAAGCCCTTTTTCCGGCGTTTTAAGCGGCCTTAGAGCCACGAAAACGGCAAGGGTAAGGGAATTATACTCCAACCCCCGAAAATGGCGTTCTACTGCGTAACAAAACATGAAAGACCACCAAGCAGAATCTTTACTCGCTGTTGTTGGCCTGTATGACAAGCCCCTGTTCCAGTTTGTGATATTATGGGTTTTGTGATCTGTTGTTCCGTGTGACCGTTTTCTTTTGCTCCTGTCCCCGCTCGGAAAGGATAGGAAAGGAATGGGTAATTGGTAGAATCCGTAATTGATTTATCTTTACTCTATATATCTTTATTTAATTGCGTTGGATTTTCCTACGTAGGTTTTTCCAACGTTGGATAATCCAATGTAGGTAAATCCAACATAGGTGGCGGAGGTACGGCGCAAGTCTTGTACTTCGCTCGGAAAGTCACCACATTGCCAGCACTCATTTTGAGGGGCAGACTGTTACGCAGTAGGAGTCTGTTCCCCGTTGATTTAAGCGGCCTTGCAGACGCGAAAACAGCAGGGGTAAGGGAATTATACTCTGACCCTCGAAAATGGTGTTCTACTGCGTAACATTGGACACGAAAAAGCGGTGCTTCTACTTCCGGCAGTCGGAATGTAGAAACGCCGCTTTTCATACGTGGGGTACTGCCCTGACCGGGGGCTGGCTCTCGCGGTGCTGCGCATATCAAGGCTCTTTCCGTAAAAGTAGTAAATCGGTAGTAAATTCCTTGTTCATATCCGCGAAAGTGCCTGTATTTCAAGGCTTTTCAGAGATAATCAAGGTTGTTTATTTAAAAATTGACAATACGGATCTTGCCCCCCAGCCGGCGGCGCAGCGGATCAAAGAGGAATTTCACCTGTAAATTCCATATCTTTTCCATGGTATAGTATAGAAAAACCCAAGGCAAACCGTTTCGGTTTGCCTTGGGTTTTGTGTTTCAAAAAGGAAAACTTTCTTTAGCCGATATTCAGCTTTTCCAGAGTGTTGTTGAGCAGGGTCATCTCGTCGGCGCTCAAAGACCAGTCAAAGGTCGCGCAGTTCTCTTTTGCCTGGGCGGCATTGGCCACGCCGCAAAGGGCGGTGCCTACGAAGTCCTGCTGAGTGCTCCAGTTGATGGCAACCTGAGCAACGGGCTTGCCGTGAGCCTCCGCGATGCCGTCGATCACCTTCATCAGCTCCAGGAACTTGTTGAAGGCCTCATCCTGATAGAGCTTGCCGTAGAAGCCCTTGCGGATATCGCCGTCTTTGAAGTTGGGCTTTTCACGGATGGCGCCGGTGAGCAGGCCGGAGCCCAGAGAGCCGTAGGTGAGGGAGTCGATGCCTCTCTCGGCGCACCACTTCATCAGACCGGTGGCCTCGCGGCTCACCATGGAGAAGGGAGGCTGGATCACATCTACCTGGCCCCACTCCTGAGCCTCGGCGATCAGCTTCTCGTCATGGTTGGAAAGGCCGATATAGCGGATCAGGCCTCTCTTCTTCAGCACATTCAAAGCAGACATGGTCTCTGCCAGGTCGGTGTTGACATCCGGCCAGTGAATGAAATAGAAATCGATGTAATCGGTGCCCAGCAGGGAAAGAGAGCTCTGAACCTCACGCATGATATTCTTGTAGCTGGCGTCTCTGCCGGTGAAGGCCTTGCTGCGGCAGGAGGCAGGAACGGGCACCAGACCGCACTTGGTAGAAATCAGGATCTTGCTGCGGTCGAAGTCCCGAATTGCTTCGCCCACGATTTTTTCGGAAGCGCCGTTACCGTAGCAGGGAGCGGTGTCGATCAGATTCGCGCCGCCGTCCAGGGCAGCCTGAATGGCCTCAATGGCGTCGTTGCGGGCGTTCTGGATCCCTTTGGTGGTGACCTTTCCGGTTTCGTCCTTTACATAGCCGAAACGCTCCAGCTCACCGATTCCCCAGGTGCCAACAGCGAATTCGGACACATCTACATTGGCGTTCTTAAAATGTTTGTAGCGCATGAATTTAGACCTCCGTTTCATATTTTTACGCTAACTTCAAGTACAACTCCTGTGATTCTCCGGTGTACTTTTTATCAATAAGGCCGCAGCGTCTGTGCCGCCGCCTCATTTTCAGAATCAGGCCTCTTCCTCTAAAGGCTCTTCGTGCTTCCCGGTCACGACGATCTCAGTGACCCGGTTATTCTCTACCTGCCGTACAGAAAATGTAAGGCCTTCAAAGAAAAAGGAGTCTCCCGCTTCGGGGATCCGGTCCAGCTTTTCAAGGATCCATCCGTTGATGGTGGAAGCGTCCGTGTCGCAGGAGAGATGGAAAAACTCAAAAAGGTCGTCCAAATCTGCCGAACACAGCACCCGATAGGCCTCTTCTCCGATCTTCAAAAAGCTTTCCTGGGCGATGGTATCGTGTTCATCCCAAATCTCTCCTACCAGCTCCTCGATCACATCCTCCAGGGTGACCACACCCTCAGTGCCGCCGAACTCATCTACAATGACGGCCATATGGAGCTTGTTTTGCTGCAACAGCTTCAACAGCGTGGAGATCTTCATGGAAGGGGGGATATATTCGGCGGGCTTTAAAATGCTGTCGATTTCTTTCTCGGTCCCCCAGACATAGCTGTAAAAGTTCTTTTCGTGGATCACACCTAAAATGCTGTCAATGGTCTCTTCATAAACGGGGAGACGGGAATAGCCGGTCTCTTTAAAGATCTGGGCTACCTGTTCCTTGGTGGCGTTCTTCGGCACAGCCGCCACATCCACGCGAGGCGTCATGATATCAATGGCCTCGATATCATCGAATTCTATAACGTTGCGCAGCATATCGCTTTCGCTTTTATCAATGCCGCCCTCCTGCTCCGCCTCGTCCACAATGGTCAGAAGCTCGCTCTCCGTTAAGGAGCGGCTGGAATTTCCCTTAAAAAGCTTTGAAAGCCCCTTTTTCAGCACGGAAAACAAGAAATTGACCGGCTTGAGCACAACGATCAGCGCCCGTATCACAGGGGCAGTGAACATGGCAAAGCGTTCCGCATTCTCCTTGGCAAGGCTCTTGGGAGACACTTCGCCGAAAATCAGCACCACGACGGTCATTACAACAGTGGAAAGCGTTGGACCGGTGCTGCTGCCGAAAGCCGAGACAAACAGCACAGTGGCAATGGACGCCGAGGCGATATTGACAATATTGTTTCCCACCAAAATCGTGGACAGCAGTTCATCATAGTTTTCCGAGAGCTCATAAGCAAGGCGGGCTCGCTTATTTCCCTCTGCCGCCAAATTCTTCAGCCGGATCCGATTGAGGGAAGAAAAGGCCGTTTCTGTGGCGGAAAAATAAGCGGAAAGAAAGATCAAAACGATCAAAATGAGGATCAGTGTTGTACTGTGACTGTCCATAGAGGAGAAAACCACAACCTTTATCGTCGATTTTATCTAAATAAAATTATAGCACACTTCTGAAGTAAATTCAAGGAAAGGGCAAGAGCCTCCTCATCCAAAGGAGAAAAATCAGGTTTTATTTGGAGTTAAAGCTGTCTGCGGTCTCTTTGCGGCGTCCGGCAAGGGCTGCTTGAAGACCTTCTGGATCAGCGGGAAGCTCACAAGGAAAATCACCACCGCACTCAGGATCATGCCGCCAGCCGTGAAGTAAAATGCCTTCACACCGAACGCAGCGATCATTTGGCCGCCTAAAAGATTCCCGATGATGCCTGCAATGGAGTTGGTAGCGCCGTTGATGGTTTGGGCGGTGGCTTTTAAGTGATCGGGGGCCAGCCGGTAAACATAGTTCGTGCTGATGCCGATGAAAAGGCCGCCGCCGATTCCCTGAAGCGTGACGAAAATCATCAGATGGGTGAAGTTCCCCGCCAGGGAGTAAAGCATCATTTCCGCCGAGTAGCAGATGCCGGAGGCAACGATAATGGCGGGCATCCGGAATTTCTTTCTCAGGCGTACCATAATGATGAGCATGGGGATCTCCATCAAGGCCTTATAGCCGGTCATCAATCCGTAAAGAGAGCTGTCCGCCCCTACCGATTCGATCAGATAGGGCATAAAGGTGAAGGAGCAGTTTAAGGGAATGTTCAGCGCCACAGCGAAAATGAGGTAGAATACATAGTAGTAATTGTGGAAGAGCTCTCCAATATGCATTTCCCGGAAAGAGAGTGTCTTTCCCTTGGTCTGCGCGTCATTCTTAATGGAGAAAGCCACCAGGGCTAAAGGAATGGCCACAACTGAGAAACAGAAAAAGGCGTACTGCACGCCCAGCGTGGGCAAAATCGCGCTGAGGCCCATGGACATAACGGCGAAGCTGATACTTCCCCACAGCCGGATACCGCCGTAATTGAGCCCTTGCCGGTTGGAGGCCTGAACGACCCAGGTGTCTACCAAAGCGCCGGTAGGATTCCGGAAAAAGCAGGACACGGGGATGATCAGGTTAGCGAGAAGGACCGGCCCCAGATGATGCCGGGCCAGCACAGGGATAAGGGGAACCAGAACAGCGCTGACCAAAGTGGCAAAAATAAACACCTTCTTCACGGAGCGCAGCTTGTCGCTTAAGGCTCCCCAAAGAGGGGTCGCTAAAATGCTTACGGCAGAATTCAGAGCGCTGATGGTGCCCACCTGAGTGGGATCCATGCCGATTCCCTTCAGATAAACCGTGGTAAAGGAATTGGTGGCGGCGGCGAACCAATACATGAACTCCAGGCCGGAATACTGGAAATATTCCTTTCCTAGGCTTAAACGCATACTTTTTGCCCGGGCCGGGATCCTCCCCAGGGCTTGTGAGATCTTCATCGCATACAACTCCATGGCGCGCCGCCCGGCGCGCAGAATAAGATAAAACCAAGGTCGATTATAAGACTTTAGGGAGGAAAATCCAATGGGGATTCCCGACTTTTATCTGTACGATACCGATTTTTTGCTTCCTTCTTCCCAAATGCTTGCAAGAAACGGAATTTGTGGTAAAATGACTGCGAAGCAGCTCTCTTTTGTTTCGCGAAAGCACTGAACTTCTCTAGGGCAGACGGTGCCTTCGGCGCCTATAATAGTGGCAGAAAAAAGCTGAATGGAAGGGACAGAAACGTGGGAAAAAAGACGCTCAATTTGGGAATCGTGGCTCATGCGGACGCAGGGAAAACTACGCTGACAGAACAAATTTTGTACTTTAGCGGCTCCATTCGGAAAATGGGCAGTGTGGATGAGGGCACCGCCAGCACGGATACCCTTCCGGTTGAGCGCAGCCGCGGGATCTCCGTCAAGTCGGGAAGCGTCAGTGTGAGCTGGAATGATACGACGCTGAATTTGATCGACGCCCCGGGACACTCTGATTTTCTCAGCGAGGTAGAGCGTTCGTTAAGCGTGTTGGATGCCGCCGTCCTGGTGATCTCGTGTGTAGAGGGCGTCCAGCCCCAGGCGCGTATGCTCATGGAAGCCATCCTGAAAATGCGGCTCCCTTGTTTTCTCTTTCTCAATAAATGCGACCGGGCCGGAAGCCGCAGCGGGGAGGTTCTGAAAGAGCTTCAGGACCTCTTCGGCATTCCCTGCCTTTTGTTCTCGGGGGTAGAGAACGAGGAAAGCGATTCCCTTTCGGAGCAACCGGTGAACTTTTGGGGAGAACTCCTGGAGGAGGCAGTAATGGCCTGCGGGGACGAAGCGCTTTTGGAGAGGTATCTGACCTCTCCGGAAACGGCAGAGCAAGAGCTCCCCACAGCGCTGAGCCGCGCTGTGGAAAAGGCAAAGCTCGTCCCGGTGATATGCGGCTCCTCCAAGCTGGGGGTAGGCGTATCGCCTCTTTTGCAGGCGATTTCCTCGCTTTTGCCTCAGCGGATTTCAGAAGAGAAGGAGCTTTGCGCCAGAGTGTATCAGGTGGAACATGACCCGGTAATGGGGAGAGGCGCCTATGTGCGCCTGTTTGCCGGAACGCTTTCCAGCCGGGAGGAAGTATTGATGCCGGGAGGAGCCGTGGAAAAGGTCACGGCGATCCGGAAAATAACGGGACGCAGGCAGGAGGACGCTCCCATAGTAAAAACCAATGAGATCGCACTGATTTTCGGGCTTTCCTCCGTTCGAGCCGGAGACCTTTTGGGAAAGGCCTGCCCCGGCCTTCGGGAATATCGCCTGTGCGAGCCCTTGATGATCTCCAAGGTAGAAACGGAGCAGGAGGGTCTCGAAAAGGCGCTGGATGAGCTGTGCGCGGAGGATCCGACTCTCGCGTTCCAGTGGAACCGGGAAAAGCGGGAAGCCTGGGTCCATCTCACCGGCAGGATCCAGGCTCAGGTGATCCAGAGCATTCTGAAGGAGAGATGGGGAATAGAAGCAAGGCTGTCAACGCCTTCCGTCATCTACCGGGAAACGCCTCAAAAAAGCGCGGAGGGGTATGAAGCGTATTTGGCCCCGAAGCCCTGCTGGGCGGTGGTAAAGCTTCTCCTTGAGCCCCTGCCCCGGGGGCAGGGCGTAAAGTATGGATCTAAAGTATCGCCGGGGCGTCTCGCCTATCGCTATCAGACCCATATCGAGCGGGCTTTTTTTGACGCGCTGAAGGAAGGGCTTCTGGGCTGGGAGATCACAGACCTCAAGGCGACGCTTCTGGATGGGGAGTCTCACCATGTACATACCCACCCGCTGGACTTTTTCGTGGCGACGCCTATGGCGGTGATGAACGGAATGCAAAAGGCGGGGTCAAAGCTGCTGGAGCCCATCGTCCGCCTGGAAATCACCGCCCCAAAGGAGTACCTTGGGAAAGCCATCAGCCTGGTGACCGGACACAGAGGTCGCTTTGACACGCCGCAGCTGGAAGGAGGCCGCTTCTGCCTGCAAGCCCTTGTCCCCGCGGCGGAAACCTTTGATTTCCCGGTGGAGCTGGCGGCCGCCACAGCCGGAAACGGGATGTGCTCTTCCCGGTTTTCTCACTATGAGGACTGCCCTCCCGGAATCGGAAGCGTTCGGGAAAGGATCACGCCGGATCCGCTGGACAGAGCCAGGTTTATTCTGTGGGCGCGCTCTGCGCTCAGCGAAGGGGAGTCTTCCTGAAAAGAGTTTTGAGAAAACATATTGACTTAAAGTAAACTTTAATTGCTATACTGCTTTCAGAAAAATGCGGGGCACGCAGAAAACGGCGTTTGACTTGGCGGTGAGCTTGCCCTGCTTTGCAGATCAGGAGGAAAGCATGAAGGAAGAGAGATTTGAGAATCTTGTACTGGATGAGGAAAGGGCTCTTTACGGGATTCATGGGGCGCTGGTCCGTCATTGCACCTTTCAGGGCCCGGCCGACGGTGAATCTGCTCTAAAGGAGTGCGGGGATATTCAGGTGGAGGACAGCGAGTTTTTGCTGCGGTATCCCTTCTGGCATGTGACCAAAGGCAGGCTGATTCGCTGCCGGATGGGGGATACTTGCCGGGCGGCCCTCTGGTATGACAGAGCGCTTTCTCTGGAGCACTGTGAATTGAACGGGATCAAAGCGCTGCGGGAATGTGATGAGATCACCTTGAAGGATTGCCGGGCGGACTCTCAGGAATTCGGATGGTTTTGCAGAGGCGTTAAGGCAGAAGACTTTACACTGAAAGGGGAATATCCCTTTCTTCAGGGAAAGAATTTGGTATTTGACCGCTTGAACCTGACAGGAAAATATTCCTTTCAGTATGTGGAACATATGGAGATCAAAAATTCTGTTCTCGACACGAAGGACGCCTTTTGGCACAGTAAAAATGTGACGGTGACGGACAGCGTTATCAAGGGGGAGTATCTTGCCTGGTATTCGGAAAACCTCAGGCTTGTGCGGTGCAGGATCATCGGGACGCAGCCCCTTTGCTATTGTAAGGGGCTGGTGCTGGAAAACTGCGAGATGGAAGGGACGGACCTTTCCTTTGAAAACAGCGAGGTGACGGCCACGGTTTCGGGCAATATCCTCAGTGTGAAAAATCCTCTTCACGGAAGGATCTTTGCCGACAGCATCGGCGAGGTGATCTTAGATGAAAATCTGCCCTCCTGGGCGGACTGTGAAATCCTCCAGGGAGAATAGAAAAAGAAAGGAGAAATCAACTTGAAGCAAATCGATATTGGAGCCTCCGGAGTACAGGGCTCAGAGATCGTGCTGGGGTGTATGCGGATCAGCGAGATGGGGGAAAGCGCCCTGGAAAAGCATATCCGCACAGCGCTGGAGTGCGGGATCAACCATTTTGACCACGCGGATATTTACGCAGGCGGAGAAAGCGAGCGGGTTTTCGGCCGGGTACTGAAAAATGCGCCGCAGCTGCGGGAAAAGATGATTTTGCAGAGCAAATGCGGAATTCGGCCGGGCAGGTATGATTTTTCCAAAGAACATATTTTGGAAAGTGTAGACGGCAGCCTTTCCAGGCTGGGCGTGGAATATCTGGACCTTTTGCTTTTGCACCGGCCGGACGCGCTGATGGAGCCGGAGGAGGTGGCAGAGGCCTTTGACCGCCTGGAGAGTTCCGGGAAGGTGCGCAAATTCGGCGTCAGCAATTTTAACGCCCGGCAGCTGGAGCTGCTTCAGACCGGTTTAAAGCAAAAGCTGGTTGTCAACCAGCTTCAGTTCGGCGTGATGCACACAGGCATGATCGACCACGCGCTGTGCGCAAATACAGAGTTTCCGGGCAGCGAGGACAGAGACGGCGAGATCTTGGATTACTGCCGTTTGAAGGGGGTCACTATTCAGGCATGGTCTCCTTTCCAGTACGGCTTTTTCGAAGGGGTTTTCCTTGATAACGAGAAGTTCCCGGAGCTCAACGCGACGCTTTCAGAGCTTTCCGAAAAGTATGGGGTGACGCCCACGGCCCTTTCCGCCGCCTGGATCCTCCGGCATCCGGCAAAAATGCAGGTGATCGCCGGAACGACCAATCCGCAGCGCCTTCGGGAGATCTGCACCGCCTGCAGCGTGACGCTTTCCCGGGAGGACTGGTACCGGATCTATCTCAGCGCCGGCAACCGCTTGCCCTGAATAGGCTTAACTGCATAAATCGGAAAACCCACTTGCAGGGCCGCGCAACGCGGCCCGCAAGTGGGTTTTTTCGAAAACTGCCAAAGAAAGCCGTATAGACCTTTCAGGCCTTGTCCCGGGGCTTTGCCACCAGCGCCGCAAGATAGCCGAAAAAGATGGCGGCGGCAATGCCGGCAGCCCCCGCGGTAACGCCGCCGGTAAATACTCCAAGAAAGCCCTGCTTGTTGATGGCTTCCCGCACGCCCTCCGAGAGCGCCCAGCCAAAGCCGGAAAGGGGGACGGTGGCGCCGCATCCGGCAAACTGAGTCAAGGGGCCGTAAAGTCCTAAAGCGCCTAACGCGACACCCAGGGTGACGTAGAGCACCATGATCCGCGCAGGTGTAAGCTTGGTCAAATCAATGAGCAGCTGTCCTATTACGCAAATTAAGCCGCCCACCCAGAAAGCGTTCAGGTATTCCATTTGTTTTCCAGTCCTTTCTTCCGCTTTTTTCTTAGTGTTTTCACAAAGGACCGGAATATACGAAGCTTCTGAAGGAAAGCTTAGAGGCGCAGGAGGATCCCTGCCGCGGCGGCGATGGCGATGAATACCACCGGATGAATTTTTTTCCAAAGATTCATGCCCAAAAACAGCAGAAGGAACAGCAGAATGGCTGGAAGACAGAAAAGCGTCAACATTTCGCCGTTTTCCTGAAATCCGGGGATATTCAGAAGCGAGGCTTCCAAAATGGAGAAGCACGCGGCGGCGATCAGGGCGGTCACGGCGGGGCGCAGCGTGTAAAAGGCGTCGGACACGAGCTTATTCTCTTTAAACTTTTTCAAAAAATTGGCCACAATGATGATAATGATCACAGAAGGGGTGATCAATCCGATCGTGGCGGTGAGAGCTCCCAGGATCCCTCCCGGTACTCCGCCGATAGCGTGGCCGCAGTTGTAGCCCGCATAGGTGGCCATATTGACTCCCAGCGGACCGGGAGTAGACTCAGAGATGGCGATCATGTCTGAAAGGATAGAGGCGTCAAACCAGGTGTATTTGTCTGCGATCTCATAGAGAAAGGGGAGCGTTGCCAAGCCGCCGCCGATGGCGAACAGGCCGGCTTTGAAGAATTCGTAAAAGAGCAAAAGAAACATGACCATTTATTTTTCCTCTCCTTTCTTTTTCGGCGCGAACTGTCCGTAAAGAAGGCCGAGGACAACAGCCCCGACTACCACCCAGATGGGAGAGAGGGAGAAGATAACAGACAGGAGAAACACCAAGAGAAAAACGGCGATCCCAAGAAGGTCCTTTACGCCCTTTTTCCAAAGCTTGATCACAGCGTTTACCACCAAAGCCGCTACCGCTACCCGGATCCCGGCCAAAGCGTGGGCGACATAGACGTTGTCTGCAAAATTTCGGATCACGGCCGCTAAAAGCAGGATGATGAAGAAGGAGGGGGCCACCACGCCCAGGGTAGCCATGATCCCTCCCAGCACGCCCTTTTCCTTATGGCCGATAAAGGTAGCTACATTCACGGCGATGATGCCGGGGGTGCATTGACCTACCGCGTAATAGTCCAAAAGCTCTTCTTCCGTGGCCCACTTTCTGTTTTCCACCACCTCCTTCTGAAGCATGGGGAGCATGGCGTAACCGCCTCCGAAGGTGAGCCCTCCAATGCGGGCAAAGGTGAGGAACAAATCCAGATATCCGCCTTTTTTCATAGTGTTATCACTCTTCCTTTCTATAAGCAGGCTGGCCGCTTTTTCAGCGAGAGCCTATTTTTTCCAGCAAACTGCTGAGCTCTTCCAGATCACGCAGCACGAGATCCGGTTTCACATCGCTTTCTTTGAGCATATCCTCCGTGGTCTCGCCGCTGAGGACTAAAATCGAAGTGACCTCAGATCCGGCGGCAACAGCGATATCGGTATAAAGCCGGTCTCCTATGACAGCCAGTTCTTCGGGCCTGCACTTTGTTTTGCGCAGCATGTATTCCAGCGTATGGGGGGAGGGCTTGCCGAAAAACTCGCAGGAGACGCCGGTAGAAGCCTTGATCAGGGCGGCGATCGAGCCGCAGTCCGGGATAAAACCGTTTTCCACCGGACAGTTGAAATCCGGGTTCACCCCATAATAGGCTTTTCCCTGCCGGATAAAATGACAGGCTTTCTGCAGCTTTTCATAAGTCAGGGTAGTGTCAAAGCCCAGCACAACAAAGTCGGGGTTTTGATCGCTCTGGGGGATCCCGGCGGCTTCAAAATCCGCGCGGAGAAGCGGCGTCCCCACCACATAGCAGCTTTCTCCCGGCCGGTTTTTCTTGAGCCAGTCGATGATCACACCGTTGGAGATCAGCATTTTTTCTTCCGGAATACAGATCCCCATCCGGGAGAGCTTTTCTAAGTAGGCGCCTTTGTTTTTGGAGCTGTTATTTGTAAAAAAGCAGAAATCCCGGCCGCATTTTTTGACGGTCTCCAAAAAAAACGGGGTATAGGGAAATAGACGGTCTCCCAGATAGATAGTGCCGTCCATATCCAGCACAAACATTTTGACGCGGGAGAGGCGTTTGAGGGCTTGTTCCATAAAGAGATTTCCTTTCTTTGAGCGTTGGGCGGTTTTCCCGCAGCCCTGATGAGGGGGCCCTTTCTTGCCTGAGGGATTTCGAAAAGGGGGACAGGCCCCTCTTTTCGAAATCCCTCAGGCAAGGTTATTTTAGCACGGAAGCTAGGCTCCTTTCAAGGGAAAAGTGGGAGCTTTCGGAAAGCGGAAAAAAGGGCTGTTATTTTTTTCCGTTTTGCAGTATAATAATATCCGGACCTCAAAAGGCCGTTTCGATGCTTTGACAAGCCGGGGCGGACAGGTATCTGCGGGGAGCTCTCTTTTGATTTCAAAGGAAAGGAAGATCATCATGGAATTTTTCAGGAGTTTGGGACGCGCTGTAGGAAATGCATGGAGCTTTGTGGAGGAAAAAAACCGGCGTACCGCTGCCCTGAACCGGATCCGCGCGGTGATAAGCTGTGAGGAAAAGGCGGCTCAAAGACAGTATCTCGCCCTCGGAAGATATTATTATAACAATCTGCGGGATGAAAAAAACGCGGTCACGGAGGCTCACTGCGCAGACCTGGACGCGATCGAAGCCAGGCTGGATGCGGCCTTATGCCAGCTGGAAAAGTTCTATCAGAGCGAGGGAGAATGCCATGGCGGTCCCTGCTGTGAGGAGATCGACCTGGAGGGCGTTCAGTGCCTGGAAGAGTCTGCCTGCGAAGAGCTTTGCACTGAAATAGAAGAAGAGGCTCAGGACAGCGGCGCCGGCACGGAAACGCCCGACGCCGATTTGGAAGAGAAGCCCGCCGCTTCCGATGAAAACGACGGCCTTCCTTTTGAAGGCTGAGACGGAGGACCTGTATGTCTACGGAAATCGTAAAAGAGATCATTTGTCCGCAATGCGGGGAAACTCAGAAATATAAGCTGTATGCCGGGATCAACTGCGCGGAAAACCCGGAGCTCAAGGAACTGGTTTTAAACGAGACCCTGTTTGACTGGCGCTGTAAGCGGTGTAATTATTTTGCCGCGATGGCGTATCCCTTTTTATACACAGATCCCGAAAGAAAATATGCGATCTGTGTTACGCCGGCCGCGGGAAATGCGGTGGAGCCCACAGCAGCTGTCAAGGATTATACCAAGCGGATCGTGAAGAATCTGGCAGAGCTGAAGGAGAAGATCCTGATCCTGGATGCGGGCTATGACGATATCGCTGTGGAGCTGGTAAAAAACGCCCTTTGCTCCATCATCCGCAATACCTATAAGGTACCTCGGGTACACGCCTACTTCAGCCGGGTAAACGGAGAGGAAATGGAGTTTGCCGTTTTCCTGCCGAAAAAGGAGGACCCGGTGTACCATTCCACGAAGATGGACGTCTACAAGCAGTCTCAGGAGGTGCTCAGGGCTCTGGACTTTGTAGACCCTCCCAAATTCCTTCAGGCAGACGCAAAGCTGGCAAAGAAAATTATTGAAGACTATCAGAATATTTAAAGAACGGCAATAACTTAAAATCCCTCGCTTTTTGGAAGCGAGGGATTTTATCGTTTATGGGATAGATCAATGCGGCTTTACAGGCAGAAAGCCGATCTTTCTCATGACCTTATAGAGGGTCTTCTGAGCGATATGCCGGGCTTTTTCCGCATTTTCGGTATAGCACTTTTCCAGATATTCCTTATCCTCCATCAGCTCCCGGAACCGCTTCTGGATGGGGACAAGGGCGTCGATCACGACCTCTGCCACAGCCGGCTTGAACTCACCGTAGCCTTTGTTTTCAAATTCTTTCTCGATTTCCTCCATGGTTTTCCCCGTAAGGCAGGCATAGATTTCCATCAGGTTATTGACGCCGTCCTTTCCGGGAGCGTAACGCACCTGGGATTCGCTGTCTGTCACTGCCCGCTTGAATTTGCGCAGGATGGTGTCCGGGTCGTCTGCCATGGTGATGGTACCGTTTAAATTTTCATCGGATTTAGACATCTTTTTGGTAGGATCCTGCAAAGACATGACTCGGGCGCCGTGCTGGGGGATCAGAGGCTGGGGAACAGGGAAGGTGGGGCTGTAGATCCCGTTAAAGCGCTCCGCGATATTCCTTGCCAGCTCCACATGCTGCTTCTGATCCGCTCCCACCGGGACGAAGTCCGCCTGGTAGAGGAGGATATCTGCTGCCATCAGGCAGGGATAGGTGAAAAGGCCGGCGTTGACATTGTCCGCATGCTTTTGGGATTTGTCCTTGAATTGGGTCATGCGGGAAAGCTCTCCGAACTGGGTGTAGCAGTTCAAGATCCAGGAAAGCTGGGCGTGCTCGGGAACCTGGCTTTGAATAAAGAGAATGGTTTTCTCAAGGTCGATCCCCATAGCCAGCAGATAGGCGTAGGCCTCTAAAATATATCTGCGGAATTTTTGGGGCTCCTGCCGGACGGTGATGGCGTGCAGGTCGGCCAAAGCGTAAATGCACTCGTACTCGTCCTGAAAGCCCACATGGTTGCGGATAGCGCCCAGGTAATTGCCCAAGGTGAAGATCCCTGTACACTGATACATACTGAGGATCCGCTTTTTAGGGGCGCTTTCTGCTGTGATTTCTGTCATCTTGGTTTTCCTCCTTTATTTGGATCGCGATAATTCTTTTGCCACTTCTCCCAGGACCCTGATGCCCTCTGCCAGCTGTTCGTCTGTCGGCGTGGAAAAATTGATGCGGAAGGACTGACAGGGAGAAGATTCCTCTGTCAGGAAGGCCGTTCCGGGAACGACGCACACCTTGCGCTCCAGCGCCTTCTGGACGAATTCCAGCATATCGACAGAAGCGGGCAGCGTGCACCAGGCGAACAGTCCGCCTTCAAGCTTGCTCCAGGAGATCAGGGGGGAGAAATGCTCTTCCATGGCTTTCAGCAGAACGCTGCTTTTGCGGGCATAAATCTTTCTGAGCCCCTCTAGATGAGCCTCGTAATCGTACCGGGTCATAAAGCGATGGCATACGATCTGTGCCCAGATATTGGAATGGACATCTTCGCCCTGCTTGCACACCACCATTTTCTGGATGATCTCTTTCGGCCCGATGGCGTAGCCTACGCGCATTCCGGGGGATACCACTTTGGAGAAGGAACCGGCGTACATCACGACGCCCTCCCTGTCGAAGCTTTTGATGGAGGGAAGGTCTTCTCCGGCAAAGCGCAGGTCTCCATAGGGGTTGTCTTCCAAAATCAGCACGTTATGATCTCTGCACAGCTCATAGACCTTTTTGCGCTTTTCCAGGCTCATGGTAATGCCGGAGGGGTTTTGAAAGTTGGGGATCGTGTAAAGGTATTTGATATTTTTCTCTGTGGACAAAGCCTTTTCCAGAGCCGAAATGGCAATGCCGTCCTCCTCCATGGGGATCCCGCAAAGCTTGGCCCGGTAAGAGCGAAACGTGTTGAGAGAGCCGATGAAGCTGGGGGCTTCACACAGTACGGTGTCGCCCTCGTTGAGCAGAGCTTTCGTGAGCAGGTCCATCACCTGCTGGGCTCCGCTGGTAATGAGGATCTCGTCTGTCTCGCTTCCCACATGATGCTTTTCCCGCATATAGGAAAGAAGGTGCTGCCTTAAAGGCGTATAGCCCTCGGTAACGCTGTATTGCAGCGCCTCAATGGGAGTGTTTCGCAAAAGCTCTGCCGAAATGTCGCCGATCTCCTTCTGGGGAAAAGCGTCGGGAGCGGGGTTCCCGGCGGAAAGGGGGATCACGCTGGGGTCAGAAGAGTTTTTTAAAATCTCCCGGATGGCGGAGGGCTTTAAGCTTTTGACGCGCTCTGAAAACTGGTATTCCATGTAAAAAATCCTTTCCTGTAACTAAATTTGCTAATAAAGAAAAGCCCGCCCATTCCCCTAAAAGGGAAAGGGACAGGCTGGATCAGTCTGCGGTGCCACCCAAACTTGACAGGGGAAATTCCCCAGTCCGCTCTTGCTCCTTAACGCGGAATGCGTCAGGCCATACTGCGCTTTAAAGGCGGTTCCGGCCTGCCCTCACGAGCCCATTCGCAGACGCCCTTGCGCCGCGTTTCCACTTGCCGCGGCTCCCTGGAGAAAGGGGAAAGCCTGTTACTACCCTCGTGTAATCGGTTTGTTTTTATTTCTTGCCGCTCATTATATGCCTTTCCTGACGATTTGTCAACGGGAAAGCGTCCCTTTCTTGTGATGACATAATCAATTTACATAACTAGTTTACAACACATTTATCTTCCAAGTCTACATAACTTTCTAATATCAGGAAAATAATGGGAAAAATGACAGAAAATTTCAGCCGATAAGTGACAGGAAAATTTTAATTCCTCAGGTATAATTCACAGGTGACCTGCATAGTGGGGTTTCAATAATGATATTGAGGCGGTGTTTTCAGTGGAAGAAAGTAAAGTTCGGCGCGTCTTGTTCAGGGCGAAGGAAGCTTTGAATTCCGCTTACGCGAGAAAGGCTTTGATCATGCTGGGGAGCTTTTTGGGCGGAATGTTCTCCTCCAGGGGAATTGTGTTTGGAAAATACGCTCCCTTTGGCGTGGCAATGGTTACAGCCGCCCCCAGAGAGGGGATGTGGAGCGCTGCGGCGGGAGCTTTTCTGGGATATCTTATGCCGTCTCCGGCGGACGTGCCCGCCAGGTATGCGGCTGCCCTGATCGCGGCGGCAGCGATCCGCTGGTCCCTCTCGGAATTGAAAGCCGTGAGCGCCCACCCTTTTTTTGCGCCCGCCGTCACTTTCTTTCCGCTTTTGCTTACCGGTATGACCATGGTATTTCTCAACGGTTCCCTTTCCTATTCGGCGGCGCTGTATGTGGCGGAAGCTTTTTTGGGAAGCGGATGCGCATACTTCCTTCATCGCACCGCCCTTTTGCTGACCCGCTCCGGCAGCAGAGAGGGGCTCTATGAGACGGCCGATATCGCTGCCGTAACAGCCGCCATAGGGATCCTGCTGCTGTCCTTTTCCGATATGACGATAGCCGGAGTTTCTTTGGGGAGGGTCTTGATGATCCTGCTGGTGCTTTACTGCGCCAGGGCGGGAGGGATCTCCGGAGGGACGGTGGCCGGAGTGGCGGCAGGAGCCGTTCACGGCCTCTCCACAGCCGGGCTGTCCCACCTTTCCGGAGCCTATGGCCTGGGAGGCCTGATGGCCGGGGTATTCGCGCCGATGGGGAAAGTGGCTTCGGCGGCGGCGTTTATCATTTCCCACGGCATCGCTTCTCTTCAGGTGGGAAGCGGGTTCGATCCCTGGACCGGGGCAGTGGAGGTGGCCGCGGCTACTTTGATCTATATGCTCCTGCCTCAAAGCAACCGGATCTCCGCGATTTTCGGAGTCAGAAAGGACACTCTGTCCGGAGACGCGCTGAGAAGGAATATTGTAATGCGCTTAAGACATGCCTCTCAGTCGATGACGGAGGTGTGCGCTTCGGTGGAGGAGATTTCCAAAAAGCTTTCAACGGTATGCGCGCCCAATCTGCAGGAGGTTTACAACCAATCCACGCAAGCGGTTTGCGCCGGCTGCGGAAAGAGCGGCGTCTGCTGGAGAAAGGACAAGAAGGAGACGCTGGAAAACTTTTCCCGGCTTTCCCCTGTGCTGCGCAGGGAAGGGAAGGTGGAGATCCACCATTTTACCAAGCCCTTCTCCGAAGGCTGCAAACGGGCCGGCGAGATGCGGGACGCCATCAACCACAATTACAGCCGCTATCTGATGCGGGAAGAGGCGGAGCTTCGGGCCGCTCAGATCCGGCAGGTGGTGGAAGAGCATTTTAAGACGACCGCCGGGGTGCTGGAGGAGATGGCGGGAGAATTCTCCCTGTATCAGCATTTCGATGAGGAAGCCGCCCAGCGGGTGGAAAATATTCTCAGAGACAACGGCCTTACTCCTCTGGAGGTGTGCTGCCGGCTGGATAAATTTGGAAGGATGACCATGGAGGCCGAGGTGAAGCGGGAAAGGCAGAAACGGCTTAACCGCAGCGTTTTTACCAGAGAGATCTCCTCTGCCTGCGGAAGGACCTTCTCCCCTCCCTGCGTCAGCACGGCAGAAGACCGATGCCGGATCCAGATGTGTCAGCGCCCGGTCTACGAGGTAGACCGGGGATTTTCCCAGATCAGCGCCGGGAACAATGCCTTCTGCGGAGATAGCACCAATGTGTTCTATGATGGCTGCGGCCGCCTGGTGGCTGTGCTCAGCGATGGAATGGGAACGGGAGGCCGCGCGGCGGTGGACGGAGCCATGACGGCGGCTATGGCGGAAAGCCTTCTGAAGGCGGGATTGGGCTTTGACAGTATGGCGCAGACGGTGAATTCGGCGCTGCTTGCGAAAAGCGGAGACGAATCCCTTTCCACCATAGACGCGGTATGCGTGGATCTGTTTACCGGAAAGGCAGAGTTTCGGAAAGCGGGGGCTGCGGCCACCGTGATGCGAAAAGGGAAAAAGACCGAGGTGATCGAGATATCCTCTATGCCGGTGGGAGTGATGCCCAGTGTGGATTTCCCCAAAACGGAGAGAGAGCTTTCCGCGGGCGATCTGCTGGTAATGGTGTCAGACGGCGTAGTGGCTGCCGGCGTGGAGTGGCTGCTGGACTTTGTGGGCAACTGCGACGAGGAGGAGGACCCCAATCATATTGCGCGGCGAATCACAGAGGAGGCTCAGCGGCGCAGAAGCGACGGGCATGAGGATGATGTGACGGCGCTGGTGCTGAGATTGATCTGAAAAAACCGCTTCGGCAGACACCTGCCGAAGCGGTTTTCGGATGAAGCAAGAAGAGAGATGAGCATTATGCTTTCTTGTTTTTGTGATACAGCAGGGAAAGCCCCTCCAAGAGAAGATTCTCTTCATAGTGGATCTCCCTTTTGCAGAAGGGCAGCACCGTGCTCATCAATCCTCCGGTAGCCACCACTGTGACAGGCTCTCCCAGCTCTTCCTCCACACGCTCGGAAAGACCGTCCAGCATGGCGGCGTTGCTGTAGATCGCTCCTGCCTGCATACAGTCGATGGTATTGGAGCCGATGAGCTTTTGAGGCGTGCCCAGGTGGATATAGGGAAGCTGAGCGGCTCGGGAGCTCAAGGCGTCTACGGAAAGCCGCAGGCCGGGGATGATCATCCCGCCCAGATAACCGCCGGTTTTGTCCAGCACGGAAAGAGTGGTGGCAGTCCCCATGTCGAAAATCGCAAGGGGAGGCTGATATTTTGCAAGGGCGGCCACTGCATCGACCACCAGATCGGCCCCCAGCTGAGCAGGATTGTCCATCAGGATCCTAAGCCCCGTTTTAAGCCCCGGGCCCACTGTAAGGAGCCGCTTTCCGGTGAGAAGCTCCATAGCGTCTCCCAGCACGGTGCGAAGCTCCGGAACCACGCTTGAAAGGATCCCGCCTTCTATCTGGGCAGGGTCGACTCCCTGATGAGTAAGAAGCCCGCTGATCAGCAGCATGTACTCATCGGCGGTTTTGTGGCGGTCACTGCGTATCCGTAAGGTAAACAGCAGCTTTTCTCCCTCAAGACAGCCCAATACAATATTGGTGTTTCCAACATCGATGGCAAGAATCATGCCTCGTTTTCTCCTTTCGTTTTCCCGGCTATAAGGCCGAAGGCCTTTTGTATGGCCAGGCAGACAGCGGGAGTGAGCACAGCTCCCGCGATGGCTTCCGGAATGCCGTTAGCCAGAACGATCCCCATGACAGCGCCGCTGACAAGATCAGGAGAGATCCCCTTGGCAGAAGCAAATGCCCCGGAAAGCACGGTGCCGATCATCCCCATGACCAAAGCGGTGTTCACAGCGGCTCCCAGAGCGCCCGCCAAAGTGAACTGTATGGCTCTTGCCCAGACCTTTTTCCCCATAAGCTTTTCCAGGCCTTTTACAAAGTACCAGGGGATGACGCCCGTCAAAATGCGGGGAATAAAACAAATCACCAAAGCCCACAGACTGCCCTTCCCCGTGCCCGGCAAAGGCACAAAAGGTGAAAAGGCAAAGCTCAAAAGGCTGGGGGCCATGGTGTTTTTGATCAGGCTTGTAAGGCCGAACAGAGCGCCGAAAAATGCGCCTTTCTTGGGACCTAAGAGGACGGCGCCGATGATGACCGGTACATGCAGAATGGTGGCCTTGATCACCGGAAGGTCGATCAGCCCCAAAGGCGTGAAGGCCATGAGAAGGATGACGGCGGTAAACAGGGCCGTCAGGACCAGGTCGCGGGTGGACTGAGCAGAACGATTTTTCATAAAACATGCCTCCTGCTGCTGTTCCCCAGTGAAAGCGGGATACAGCGCGTGATTTTGGCGGGCCGCATGGCCCTTTCGCTTTTCCCGGCTCCTGTCCGCGGTTTGGCCGCGCAGATCCGCGCGGCGAAACTCAGGGTGCAGGGCCGGCCTTTGAAAGGACGCGGACCAACGAGAATATTATATGTCTAACCTTGAAAAAATACAACCCCCAGGGGAAAACGCACGAATTTCTGCGGTTTTACGAAGTAAAAT
>CAZMFF010000006.1:21008-26855 GCA_964565505.1 uncultured Acutalibacter sp.
CCCGGTTCTTCGAACCGGGAAGCAAAATTTGGGAACGGCTTGACGAAGTCAAGACATATTCTTAAAAACACCTTTTTAAATTTCTGCGGTTTTACGAAGTAAAATCCCGGTTCTTCGAACCGGGAAGCAAAATTTGGGAACGGCTTGACGAAGTCAAGACGTTTTGTTATACTTTCCCCAAAAAGAGAGCAGGAGGGTGGAATATGGAGGAAAAGAAGACGGTAGTGCTCTGTGTAACAGGAGGCATTGCCTGCTACAAATCGGCTATGCTGGCTTCCACCTTGGTGAAAAAGGGCTATGAGGTGGAGGTGGTGATGACCAAAAACGCCACGGAATTTATCGGCCCTCACACCTTTGACTCTCTGACCCACCGCCGCACGATGGTGGATACCTTCGACCGGAATTTCCAAAGCCAGGTAGAGCATGTGGCCCTGGCGGACAAGGCGGATCTTCTGGTGGTGGCGCCGGCCACGGCCAATGTGCTGGCAAAGGCTGCCCACGGCATCGCCGACGATATGCTCACCACGACGATCCTGGCCTGCGACTGCCCGAAGCTGGCGGTTCCGGCCATGAATACCAGAATGTATGAAAACCCCGTGACCCAGGAGAACCTGAACGCGCTGCGCCGGTTCGGCTGGCAGATTTTGGAGCCGGAAAGCGGAAGGCTTGCCTGCGGAGCCGTGGGCAAGGGGAAAATGCCGGAGCCGGAAGCCATCGCAGAGACGGTCGACTACCTGATCGGCTATGAAAAGGATCTTGCCGGGGAAAGAGTGCTGGTGACGGCAGGGCCTACCAGGGAGGCGATCGATCCGGTCCGGTTTTTATCCAACCATTCTACCGGGACCATGGGCTATGCCGTTGCGAGAGCTGCCGCCTCCCGCGGAGCCTTTGTAACGCTTGTTTCCGGTCCTGTCGCTTTAAAGCCGCCTTCTTTTGTGGAAACGGTGGAGGTAGTCAGCGCCCAGGAGATGTTTGAGGCTGTGATAGCAAGGGCGGACAACGAGGACATCATCATCAAGTGCGCGGCTGTGGCTGATTTCTGCCCGGTGACGGTGGAAAAGGAAAAACTGAAAAAGGGGAAAACGGAGGAGTTTTCCCTCCCGCTCAAGCGCACCCGGGATATCCTTGCCTTCCTGGGAGAGCGGAAAAAGCCGGGGCAGTTTCTCTGCGGGTTCAGCATGGAGACACAGAACCTTTTGGAAAACAGCCGGAAAAAGCTTTCAGAAAAGAATGTGGACCTGATCGCCGCGAACAGCCTTATGCAGGAGGGGGCCGGGTTTGGGGGAAGCACCAATGTGCTGACGCTGATCACCGCGCAGGCTGAAGAAAAGCTGCCTCTGCTGTCCAAGGAGGAGGCGGCTCACCGGCTGCTGGACGCCATCGTCCGGGAAAAGCGGGCGAAAAGCGAGAGCACAGCCCGGTAAAAGCGAAGAAATAACACAAGCCCTTTCCGAAAGGCAGGAAGGGGCTTTTTTGCCGCAAAAAAATAATATGAAAATTATTCGGAAACCTCTTGAACTTTTCTGAAAAGGTGATATGATGGGACCGTGTAAGGCCAAAAAGTGCAGTCTCTGTTTTGGCCGTTCGAGAGGGGAGAAAAGCGTTCTCTTTCGGAAAACAGGAAAGTTGTATTGGAACAGAGGAAGGGCGGTCCGGCGGCTGCACGGCCGGAGATCCTGCCGTTCTTTCCGAACAAACAAGCTGCCTTAGAGCAGCGGAAACGGAGTGTTTATCATGGCGTTCAAAAAAGTCAAAGTCGGCGTGGTGGGCTGCGGAAATATTTCCTACACCTACCTGTACAACCTGACCCATACCTTCTCTGACATCATTGAGGTAGCGGGCTGCTCTGACCTGATCCCGGAGAAGAGCAAGGCGCGCGCGGAGATTTTCGATATCCCCCAGCGCACTACGGAAGAGCTGCTGAATGATCCGGAAATCGAGATCATCGTCAACATTACCGAGATCATCAATCACAACAAGGTGACGGATATGGCCTTGAAGGCCGGCAAGCACGTGTATTCCGAGAAGATGATGTCCCATTCCTTTGAGGATGCTGTGAAGACCATCGCCTATGCCAAGGAGCATGGCCTGCGGTTCGGCGCCGGCCCTGACACCTATCTGGGCGGCGTTCTGCAGAGCGCGAGAAAGATCATTGACGACGGCGTGATCGGCGAGCCGATCCTTGCTCATGCCATTTGCCTGCGCGGCCAGGGCGGCAGACGCTCTGCCATGCCCATGGACTGGAACCATCCCAACGGCGGCCGTACCGGCACCACCATTCCCTATGATGTAGGTTCCTATTATGTCAATGCTATGCTGGCCCTTTTGGGACAGGTCAACAGCGTGACCGGCTTCTGCCGCTTCAAGGACAACAAGGTAATGACTAACCCCGTACACCCCCGCTTCGGCCAGATGATCGAGAAAAAGGAAGGCGCTACCATGTTCCTGGGCGCGCTCAACTTTGACTGCGGCTGCTATGCCAGCCTGGCAGTTTACAGCGAGTCTTTCCCGCCAGAGACCGCGGGCCTCACGATTTACGGCACCAAAGGCAACCTCTATCTGCCTGATCCCAACTACTACGGCGGCTGGGGCTATGACGCCACCATGAGCCTCAACGGCAATCCCGGCACCATGCCCATGCCCTATCTCTTCGGCTTTAACGACCACTCTCCCGATACGCCTCTTCTGAAGCCCGAGGTGGCCCGCGCTCCCCGTCAGGGCGACGCCATGCGCTTTGGCCTGAGAGGAATTGGTGTGGCTGACATGGCTTATGCCCTTCGTCTGAACCGGCCTCAGCGCTGCAGCGAGGATCTGGCTCTGCATGGGCTGGAAGTGCTGCACGGTATCGATGAGTCCAGTGCGAAGCATATCGTTTACGATATGACCACCAAGACCGAGCGTCCTTATCCGCTGTGCCCCGGCTTCATGGGCGGCCCCGATCAGGACGCGGCTCTGATCTATACCGACGAGTCCTTCAAGCTGTAATTTCTTTTCTGCAATCAAAAGTGGACGCTCTCCAAAGGGAGAGCGTCCACTTATTATGTCTTTTTGAAAATCAGCTTGGACAAAAAGACAGTTTTCTTCGTTTCCTGAGTGAGAAGCGAAAAAATAATTCCGGGTGCTCCGGAAAGGAAAGCGAGGAATTCTAATGAAACGATGCCTGGTTTTGTGTTTGGTCCTGTGCCTTCTTGCGGGTTGTGCGGCGGGAAACACCCCTGCCGGTACGGGAAAAGCCCTGTGCCTGGCAAAGGCCGGATATCCACAGCTGCAGCCCTTTCCCAAAGAGGAGGATTACCAGAACAAAGAGACCGGAGAAATGGATTACGACGCTTACGACCGGGACTTTACGGCGTGGTCGCAGTCTCAAAAAGAGCTTCGGGAAAATCTGCCGGAGGGGTATTCCGATGGGCTTACCCCATTTTTTGAACGCAGCGCGAAGGAGTTTTTACAGGCAGAGGAGGGAAAAGAGGGAGAGAATATGGTCTATTCTCCTTTAAACCTGTATTTTGCCCTGAGTATGCTGGCGGAAACCACCGGAGGAAACACACGAGAGGAGATCCTAGGGCTTTTGGGAAGCGGCAGCGTGGAAGCGCTGCGGGAGAAAACCGAGGCCCTCTGGAGAGCCAATTACAGCGACGACGGCCGGGTGACTCAGGTGCTGGCCAATTCTATCTGGTTAAATGAGGATCTTTCCTATCATCAGGAAACGCTGGACCTTCTGGCCGGTGAGCACCACGCCTCGTCCTTCTCCGGAAAAATGGGCAGCGAAGAGCTGGACAGAGCCCTGCAGGAGTGGATCAATGAGCAGACCGGAGGGCTGCTTAAGGAGGCTGCGAAGGATGTAAAAACGGACCCCTTGACGGTAACGGCGTTGGTGTCCACCCTGTATTTCAAGGCGGGGTGGGCGGATGAGTTCTCACCGGAGCTGACAGAGGAACAGGTGTTTCATGCTCCCACCGGCGAGGAGCGATGTCCCTTTTTGAAGGAAACACAGGAGAGCGGCACTCTCTATGTGGGCGACCGGTTTTCCGCGGTAAAGAAGCGGATGTCACAGGGAGAAATGAAGTTTCTGCTTCCCGATGAGGGCGTGACGGCAGAATCGCTTTTGGAGGACCCCCAGGTGATGAAATTTTTCTTCTCTCAGGAAGAGTGGGAGAAGACGCAGGACTTTACCATCCATTTTGCATTGCCGAAATTTGATATTTCCTCTCAGCTGGACCTTTGCTCCGGGCTGAAAGCGCTGGGGGTAACGGAGGCGTTTGATATGGATGCCGCAGATTTCTCTCCCCTGACCGATACTCCGCAGACCTACCTTTCCAAAGCACAGCACAGTGCCCGGGTCATGGTGGACGAAGAAGGGTGCGCGGGGGCTGCCTATACCGTGCTGTTGATGGAGTGCGGTGCGGCGCTGCCGGAGGAAAAAGAGGAGATCGATTTTATACTGGACCGCCCCTTCCTCTTTTCCGTTTCCGGAATTGACGGTTTGCCTCTTTTTGTAGGGGTCGTGCGGCATCCGGTCTCTTAAAATCAGAGAAGAAAAACAGAGCTCCGTCCCATTTGCAGTATCTGCAAACGGGACGGAGCTTTCACATTGTAAGGCTTTATGCCTTTACCTCTATTTTGCCGTTTACCAGCACATAGCGCACGCGGGAGGCCACTTCGTGCCAGGGGCCGTCCATGATCACAAGATCTGCATCCTTTCCGGCTTCCAGAGAACCCACCCGGCTCTGGACGCCGATATGCTCTGCCGGGCAGATGGTGATGGCGCGCAGGGCGTCGAATTCATCCATACCGGATTTCATGGCCAAAGCTGCACAAAGGGGCAGGTAGCTTTGGGGGATCACCGGAGAGTCGGTGATGATGGACACATGGCAGCCCGCTTTGCTGAGTATGCCCGGAGTGGAGAAGGTCTTATTGCGCAGCTCAAACTTGGTGGCATGCGTCAGGGAAGGGCCTACCGCCAGGGGATAGTTCTCTTTTGCCAGCTCTTCCGGGATCAAGTGTCCTTCCGTCACATGCTCTAAAGTAAGTTTGACGCCGAACTCCTTTGCGATGCGGATGGCGGTAAACAGGTCGTCTGCCTGGTGTGCGTGAGCCTTCAGGGGGATCTCGCCGTGAAGGACCGGCAGAAGGGACTCCAGCTTGAAATCAAAGGCAGGGCGCTTGGAAAGGTCATCTCCTGCGGCCTGCTTCTTTTCATCGTATTCCCTGGCCTTCATCAGGGCTTCCCGCAGCTTTGCCGCGGTGGACATCCGGGAATAGTTGTTTTTATCCCGATAGCAGCGCTTGGGATTCTCTCCAAAGGCGCATTTCATGGCGGCTCTGGGGTCAATGACCATATCGTCTACCCGCTTGCCTGCCGTTTTGATCACGGCGAACTGCCCGCCCAGCACATTGGCAGATCCTGGGCCGGTGCATACGGTGGTCACACCTGCCCCAAGCGCCTCTCGAAATGCGGGGTCCATGGGCTCGATGCCGTCAATGGCCCGAAGCTGGGGGGTGAGAATATCCGTCATCTCGTTGCAGTCGTCGCCTTCAAAGCCAATCCCGCTGCCGTCTAAACCAATATGGCAGTGGGCCTCTACAAAGCCGGGGTAGAGATCAAGGCCGGAAGCGTCGATCACGGTACAATCAGCGGAAAGGGAAGGGCCTATCTCCGCGATTTTTCCATCCCGGATCAAAAGGTCGCCGGTAAAGGGCTCCCGATGGATCGCGTCATGGATCGTTCCGTTTTTAATTAAGTACATCTGATTCTCCTCCTCTAAAAAGAAACTGCCTCCATCATAGCACGATGGAGGCAGTTTGTAAACCAGCCAGCGTGACGCTGGACCCAAGTCGGGCAGATAG
>CAZMFF010000006.1:26955-61645 GCA_964565505.1 uncultured Acutalibacter sp.
CGTGGGGAGTGCTTTGGTGGGCGGCCCGATGGGAAGCGCGCAGGAAAAGGAAAACTATACGGCGTGACGCTGGACCCAAGTCGGGCAGATAGCGTGGGGAGTGCTTTGGTGGGCGGCCCGATGGGAAGCGCGCAGGAAAAGGAAAACCATACAGCGTGACGCCGGACCCATGTCGGGAGGCCGGTGCGCGGTATCTTTTCGCGGGCGCCCGGCATATGGAAAACCGGAATAAAAAATCAGGAAGAGACCCTTTCCTCTTCGGGGTTCAGAATGGCGTACACATAGGTGTCCCAATAGATGGGATTCCCCGAAGCATCCGCATGAAAGGACACATTCTTTCTGAAGTGGGCTTCCCGCTTCATCCCGAGCTTTTCCATCAGCTTCCAGGAGGCTGTGTTTTCCGGAGCGCATTCTGCCCAGACTCGGTGCACGCCTTCCTTGAAGGCCTGGCGGAGAACGGCCAGGCAGGCTTCCGTTCCGTAGCCCTTTTGGTGATAGCGTTCGTTTAATACATAGCCAAGCTCTCTTGAGTTTTGCGGTCTCTCTCCCAGATATACATTGCCGATGACCTTTTTCTCTTCTTTGAGCCAAATGGCGATAAATTCCCGGTTTTGACTGCGGGAAAGCACCTCTTCCTTTGCTTTCTCCGCTGTGAAATCGGGGTATGCTTCAAAAACGGCGTTTACCCGCTGCAGCATATATTCCCGAAGATCCTCTTCATCCTCCAAACGAAAGCTTCGAAGGAGAAGTCGTTCGGTTTCCAGTGGCGTCATCATAATATTCGTTCCTCCTATTTTAAAAGTGTTCCTTCGCCGCCCATCAGCCTTGTCAGCTCCTCAATGCGCTCGATGGGGAAGGGAGGAGCGCACAGGGGCAGCATGGCGATGGACATCAGCTTCATGGGATTGTCGTCTGCCGCCACCCGATTGGAGGAGAGCTTCCCGCAGCGCCTGCAGCGGTGGATGACAGCCCACTCTCCTCCCTTTCTCACCCAGACACCGATGGGCTCCATGATCCCGCCGCATTGAGAGGCGCGGTCCCCCGGCTCCTCGTCCACATGAAGGCTGGAAAGGCAATTGGGGCAATGGTTTCGGTGAGAGCTGCCCGCTCCCTCGGGGGTCACCGGGCGTCCGCAAACCTTGCAGGTGAAGCTCTCGTTACAGGGGTGGTTTCGGTAATAGTCTTTCTGAAAAGATTTTCTTTTGTTTTCGCGATTCATGAAATAATCGATTCCTCCTGAAAATACAAATGCCGTTTTGGCAGCTTTTTTTCTGTGTACGGTAAAGAAACTGGATCCGTGACCCGGAACAGGGACGCGGAAGTTTTGCTGCAATCATAAAAGAACCACCTTTCATTTTTGTTTTTCGAAAGTGAGGGGATAAAACTGAGGGTATCTTTTTGCCGGGAGATGATTTAAAAACAAAAAACGCGGCGCCGCTGCACCGCGTTCTTTCTCGAAAAACCTTTTTTGGGAGCTTCCCCAAAAAAGAAAAGCGCGGAAAACCGCGCTGCCTCTCAAACAAACAGCGGCGTTTCTTGTATCGGAACGATCTGAAAAAACGGCAAACAAAGACACGCGCAAAAGCGCATCCCCAGTTTTACGCGGCTTTTGCCGCGCTGCCGAAATTACTCAGATACCGATAACAAAAAACACCCGCCCTTTCTATGTTGGATTGGAGAGAGAATACCATATTTTGCAGGGGCTGTCAAGGTTTCTTGAATTTTATTCCGTTCTTTGTTAAAATGAAGGCCGTGGGATATCTTTATTTCGCGCGAACAGAAAAGATCTTTTCAAGGAAAATTCAGATCGCTTTGCCATTGAGGCGTTAAAGAAGGGAAGAATCGTATTTTGAAAGAGATGATTGATCAGATCAGGCACAACATTGAAAAAGTGATGATCGGCCAAAAAGAGACTACCGATCTTTTGCTGGCGGCTTTGCTTGCAAAGGGCCATGTCCTGTTGGAGGACGTTCCCGGCATGGGGAAGACGGTGCTGGCCCGCTCTCTGGCAAAATCCGTGTCCGCTTCCTTCGGGCGGATCCAATTTACGCCGGATCTGCTGCCCTCGGATGTGACAGGGCTCAATTTCTTCCATCAGCAAAAGGGCGAGTTCGTCTTCTCGCCCGGTCCGGTATTCTGCAATATTCTCCTGGCAGATGAGATCAACCGCGCCACCCCGCGCACTCAGTCAAGCCTTCTGGAATGTATGGCGGAGCGGCAGGTCACAGTGGACGGCGTCACCAGAGAATTAAGCGCGCCCTTCTTTGTGGTGGCCACAGAGAATCCGGTGGAGACGTTGGGAACCTACCCGCTGCCGGAGGCCCAGCTGGACCGCTTTCTGATGCGCCTTTCCATGCAGGCGCCCACCCGCGAGGAGGAGACGGCTATTTTGACCCGGTTTCAGAAGGAGGAGCCTTTGGAGGAGCTTGCTCCGGTTTGCTCCGCCCAGCAGGTGTGCGATTTGCAGGAAAAGGCAAAAGAGGTCTATATCCATCCGGTGCTTTTGGATTATATCGCCGGGATCTCCCAGGCTTCCCGTGAGGAGAGGAAAATCGTAATGGGCGTCAGCCCCCGAGGGTCTCTGGCCTTGATGCGGGCCTCTCAGGCTCTTGCCCTGGTTCGGGGCCGGGAGTTCACAACGCCTGAGGACATTAAGGAGGCGGCAGTCCCGGTGCTTGCTCACCGGCTTTTGGTAGAGGGAGCTTCTCATGGAGCGGTTCAGGCTCAGAAGCAGGCGGTGGAAGCGCTGCTTTCCCGAGTGGAGGTTCCCACGGAAGATTGGGAGCGGTAACGCCATGGCGCTTTTTGTGGTACTCATTTTTTTGCTGCTGCTCTTTCTGCTGCTGCGCATACTTTATGACCATGTATGGGACAGGGGCCTTTCTACCCGGATCTCCTTTGAGGAGGAGTACCTCACAGAGGGGGAAAGGTCTCATTTGAGCGAGGTAGTGGTCAATGATAAGCTGTTGCCTTTGCCGGTGGTGGAGATCGATTTCCACATGGATAAACGCCTGCAGTTTTCCGACGATCAGAATAATTCCGTCAGCGACCGCACTTACCGCAGAGACGTGTTCGCTCTGGGGATCCGCCAGAAGATCACCCGCACGCTGGAATTCAAATGTGTGGGCAGGGGATATTTCCGGATCGATGAGGCAAGCGTCAATGCACAAGACCTTTTTCTGATGAGAAAATACGGGAAAAACTTTTCTCAGAATACGGAGTTTTATGTGCTGCCAAGGCCGGTATCCGCCCATGAAGTGAGGATCCCCTATTCTCAGATCATGGGAGAGCTTATCAGCCGGAAGAAGATCTATGACGACCCCTTTGAATTTGCCGGGCTCAGAGAGTACACGAGAAGCGACCCGATGAAATATATCAACTGGAAGGCCACCGCCAGGGCCGGAAAGCTGCTTGTGAACCTGCATGAATCCACGCTCTCCCAAAGGGTGATCTTCCTTTTGGATATGGAGGGGGCGGGAGTTCAGCAGGCGGATCTGCTCAACGAGGCAGGCGTGCGGCTGGTGTGCACGCTGTGCAGCCGCCTTCTGTATGAGAGCATTGAAGTGGGAATATTCAGCAACGGCCGGGATGTGCTGACCGGGAAGGCCTTTTCCCTTCCTCAGGCGGCAGGAGCGCAAAGCGAGCTGCTTCTTAAAAAAGCGCTGGCCCGGGTGGAAGCGCAAAACGGCCTTGCGCCCATCACCGCCTTTTTCCCTTGGGAGGAAAAAGGGGATGAAACCCTGTTCGTGCTGGTATCCCGCAGGCAGGAGCCGGAGCTTGCAGAGGAGTTTTCCCGCCTGGTGGGAAAGGAGAAGGGGATTTGGCTGATTCCTTACCGGGATGAAAAGAAGGAAGGCCTTCTTCACAGCAATACGGATACTCTGTGGATAGAGGTATAGGCATGAAAGATCTCTCGGGGAAGGAGGGAAAAGAATGGGAAAGCTTTACTTAGCCTTGGAGGTGAGAAGCGGGAGAGAGCTTCTGCTGCGGATCTTGGGCAGGCTCCACTTCGGCTTGATCGTAGCTGTTTTGTACGCCATGGTTTGGGCCATTGTCTCTTCGGGAGAGAATTTTCTGATCCCCTTTTTCCGGGGCTTGACCCTTATTGCGGCGTCTGTTCTCAGCTTTTACGCGGAAAAGAAGCTGCGGC
Organism: uncultured Acutalibacter sp.; assembly: GCA_964565505.1. GTDB lineage: Bacteria > Bacillota > Clostridia > Oscillospirales > Acutalibacteraceae > Acutalibacter. The sequence goes on from CAZMFF010000006.1 coordinate 31,106, forward strand.
TCATGTGGCAGTTTCTCCTTGTCTGTCTGGGTATTTCCCTGCTTTCCTGGCTGTTGATGGGAAATATCGCCGGCCTTTTTCTCTCTGCCGTTGTCTGCTTTTTCCGTGGCAGGGCCAGACTTTCTGAGGTGCGGGAAGAGTCCTTGTTTGACTCCCCCCATCCTCTTGCGCTGCTGCTTTTTCTCGTCCCCTTCCTGTGCGGGGCTGGCTTTGAATATTTCACCCTGCAAAAGCTCTGTCTGATCAGCGCTGTGTGCTATGCTCTGGTCTGCCTGGCGTTTTATGGGCTGCAGCGCATTGACGGTTATCTGAAGCTCAATGAGGGGATGCAGGGCCTTCCCTCTAAAAGGATCCTGCGCACAGCGGGCCTGGCAGTGGCCCTCATGACGGGAGCGGCGGCTCTTCTGCTGATCCCGGCGGCCTGGTTCGGCTTTCAAGGCTTGGCCATCGATTTCAGCGCTCTGGAACAGGGCGGCCTGCCGGTGATCCTTCCCGGAGAGCCTGCAGCCGTTTCTCAGGAGCAGATGGATTTTTCTCAGCTGCTCCCTGAAGGCCAGAAGCCCTGGTTTGAAATTCCACCCTTTGTTTTCTACCTTGTGTATGCCTTGTGCATAGGGGGGATCCTCCTGTTGGTGATCTACGGAATCTATCGGATTATCCGCAGCTTTCGCTCTTCTTTTACGGACAGTCGTGACCTGATCCAGTTCCTATCCCACAAGGAGGAGAGGAAGGAAGCGGTGGAGAAGAAGCGCCTTTGGAAAAGGCCGTCTCTTTTTGACCGGTCTCCCAATTCTCTGGTGCGCAGGCGTTACCGCAAGGAGATCCTGCGAAGCGCGAAAGAACGCCCGAGGGCTTCCCATACCCCTCAGGAGCTGGAAGCGGCCGCAGGGCTTCTGGATCCTGCTCTTCACGACCTTTACGAAAAGGCCAGATACAGCGCCGAAGGCTGTACTCCCGAGGAAGCCAGAGAGGTCAAAAGCTGACCCTCTATTAAAACTTGAAAATGTCTATCACTTTACATGTTCGGAGGAGAGAATGGAGCAGCAATCTTTTTTTCAAAAGGAAAATGCCGGCGTTCCCATTGCCGCCCGAATGAGGCCGGAAACGCTGGAGGAATTTGCAGGGCAAAGCCACCTGCTGGGCGAGGGAAAGATCTTGCGCCAGCTCATTGAACAGGACCAGGTTTCCTCCATGATTTTTTGGGGTCCTCCCGGTGTGGGGAAAACCACTCTTGCAAGGATCATTGCCCTGCGCACGAAGGCGAATTTTGTCAATTTCAGCGCGGTGATAAGCGGCATCAAGGAAATCAAGGAAGTGATGAGTAAGGCTGAGCGCAGCCGGCTTATGGGAGAAAAGACCATCCTTTTTGTGGATGAGATCCATCGGTTCAACAAGGCTCAGCAGGATGCGTTTCTGCCCTTTGTGGAGAAGGGCAGCATCATTTTGATCGGCGCTACCACGGAAAACCCTTCCTTTGAGATCAATTCCGCTCTTTTGTCCCGGTGCAAGGTGTTTGTGCTGCAAAGCCTTTCTGTTCCTGAGCTTTTAGAGCTTCTGCACCGGGCGTTGACAGATACGAGAGGCTTCGGTGGGCAGGAGATCTCCATTTCGGAAGAACTGCTGGGATCCATTGCCAAGTTTGCAAACGGCGACGCCCGCATGGCCTTGGGAACCTTGGAGATGGCAGTGCTCAACGGAGAGCGGGAGGGCTTTTGTACCAAGGTGACAAAAGAGAGCCTTGCTCAGTGTATCAGCAGAAAGTCCCTTTTATACGACAAAAAGGGAGAAGAGCATTACAATATTATTTCGGCCCTGCACAAATCCATGCGCAACAGCGACCCGGATGCGGCGGTCTACTGGCTTTCCCGGATGCTGGAGGCGGGAGAAGATCCCCTCTATGTGGCGCGCAGGCTGATCCGCTTTGCCAGCGAGGATGTGGGAATGGCAGACAGCCGGGCCCTGGAGATCGCGGTGGCGGCTTATCAGGCCAGCCATTTTATCGGGATGCCGGAATGTACGGTGAATTTGACCCATGCAGTGGTGTATCTCTCTCTGGCGCCCAAGTCCAATTCCCTTTACCGAGCCTATGAAACGGCCAAGCAGGACGCTGGGAAAATGCTGGCAGAGCCGGTGCCGCTTTGGATCCGCAACGCGCCCACCGCACTGATGAAAGAGCTGCATTATGGAGAAGGATATCAATACGCCCATGATACAGAGGAAAAGCTGACGGCCATGCAGTGCCTTCCGGAATCCCTTTGGGGGAAAAAGTATTACCTGCCCACGGAAGAGGGCAGTGAGCGCCGGGTGGGAGAAAGGCTCAGGCAGATAGAGGAGTGGAAGGAACAAAAGCGGAAAGCGGGAAATCCGTCTATAGATAAAAGCAGCCCCGAAAAGGCGTGAACCTTTTCGGAGCTGTTTTTATCTGAAGGGGAAAACGGCTATGGATAATTCAGGAGAAAAGGCCCTTGATCCTGTCCCAAAAGCTCGTTTCCTGAGAAGAGGAGAAGCTGCTTTTCTCCTCGCTTTCTTCTGTGGACTCTTCTTTTTCTTCCGGTACGGGGGCCGCTGAAGTGCGCATAACAAACTTTACGGTAAAGTCCATTTCATTGCTGCACCCGAAGCCCCGGTAGGCCTTGGCTTTCTCGCCCATCGCCTTTAAGACCTTCCCCAATTCAGAGTCCGGGTCGACCATAGAGAGAAGCTTTCCGATCCCTTCATCGGCGTAGGTGTCCATTCCGGTTTTCAGTTCATCAGTGCCATCCTTTAGCTGAGAAGCACCGCTTTGGAACTGCGTAATGGAGTCACAGACAGTCTTGCTGGAGGAGGAAAGGGTGGTAAGCCCGGAGAAGAGCGTACCGGCGCCTGAGGAGAGCTGATCCACTCCTGAGGCAAAGGCTCCGGCTCCGTCTGCCAGAGCGCCTGCGCCTTCACTGAGGGTTTTGACCCCGGAAGCCAGAAGACCGGAAGCGCCCACCACGGTGGAAGGATCGTTGGGAGCTGCCTCGTTATAGAGTGAAGAGGTGAGAGCGTCCACCTGAGACAACATTCCGTTTGCTTCCTGAGAGAGAGTTTTGAACTCCCCCAGAAGGGAGGAAAACTTAGAGGTATCGATCTGTGGGATCTGGGAGGCTACAGCGGAAATTGCCTCGCCGCGTGCCGCCTGCATCTGTGAAGAGCCGCAGACAGCAGCACTGATTTCCGCCGCCGCCTGGTCCGTGATCGGGTTTTCACTGAGAGCGGTAAGGGGCAGAGCATCCTTGAGCCCTTGAGCAGCTCCATTGGCAAGATCAGAAGCGGCCTGTGCCTGGCCGGACTGCATGGCAGACACAATGGCCTGCTGCTGTACGCCGCTAAGGCCCAGCTCGGGAGAGGCGAGAACGGTCTGCAAAATTCCCAGGTCGACATTTTGCGTTGAAGAAACGACTTGCCCTGCGGCAGAAGAGAAGTCGACCGCTGAAAGGGAGGAGGAGATCTTTTCTGTAACGACCTGCCCCGCCGCCTTGGCTCCTGCCTTGGAAGCGCCCTGCGCAGCTTGGTCGAATACGGTTCCGACTCCCTGAGAAAGAGCGCCGGAAAGCGAGGAGAGATCCGGGATCGTGAGAGAATCAAGCTGTGAGGAAAGCACGGAAATCTTTCCTTTTAAAGCCGCTTCCTGTTCTTTTGCGGCGGTAAGTCCGGGAACCAGTTGATCGTTAAGCGTATTGGAAAGCGTTCCGGAGCCGGCCTGAAGCGTTTGTGCGCCGTCTGCCAGCTCTCTGGACTTTTCGGCCAGCAGCTCTACGTTTTCCAGAAGTGTTTCCCCTCCCTGAGAGAGCTGCCACGAGCCGGAACGGGCGCTTTCCAGCCCCTCGTCAAATTGGGCGTAGCCTTTGGAGAATTCGGCAAGCTTTTCCACCAAAGTGGAAGTGGCTTCATTCAGCGATTGCGCGCCGTCCTGCAATTTTTCAGTGGCGTTTTTCAATTCCTTGAAATCATCGGGCAGCTCCGCCGTTTCCAAATCAAGGCCCTTGAGGCTGGGGGAGGCGGCAAACAGGAAGGCAGGAGCGGAAAAGTCCGTGACATCGGCCTCAATGGTGAGGGTGTCTTCCAGCAGTCCTTCCAGCTCTGAGAGACTTTCCGGCAGCAAGCCCTTCAGGGAATCTCTGGCGCCGGGCAAAGTGAGAAAACAGGTGATCTGGGTTTTTGCGTCATTCTCTGTTATACCCTTTTCCGCTTTTACATTCTGGAAGGTGTCTGTGGGTAGAAGGGCAGCGGCTACGGTGAAAAAGGGTGTGGCGATCTTCCGCTTTTTTCCGTCGATCACCACTTCTGAAATTTCGTTGTTCCGGAAGGAGATCTCTATTTCCAAATGTCCGCTTTTCCCCGAGAGCTCTTTGGGGGAAAGCTCTTTCCCGTCAAGCCGGTAGGAAATGGAAACGGAAATCGGAGAGGGAATAGAGGAGGTCCCCTGATAATAGAGGTCCGTTTCCTCAGTGTTCCAGATCAGAGCGCCGTCCTTTTTCTGAGGCTGTGTATCGCTTTTCAGATTTTCCGGCGCTTCCAGCCTGCTTTGATCTTCCACATTGGAAAAGCCACGATCACTGTGGAGCCAGTCGCTTACGATCTCTTCTTTTACCGTGCCGTCTTCCTCCAGGATCAGGTAGACGGTTTCCGATTTGGAGATCTGCGAACTTTCCGCGGCAAAGGCGGAAGAGGTGCTGCTGGTCAGAAGAAAAAGAGAAAGCAGCAGGGCAATGGCTTTTTGAAGCTGTTTTTTCATGATAAAGGTTCTCCTTTCTGTTCAGGAATGATCCAATGATAGGTAGTTTTTTTCAGCAGCGGGGCGCACAGGCTTAAAAGAGCGGGCAGAACCAGCAGGATCACGGCCATGCTGATGAGTGCGCCGCGGCTGATCAAACGGCAAAGGCTTCCGATCAGTTCCATTTTGGAAACCAGAGACACGCTGAAGGTAGCCGCAAAGAAGGTAAGCCCGCTGGTCAAAACGCTTTGGCTGCACTGCTCTACAGCGATCTGTGCGGCCTCTTTGGCGTTTTTGCCCTTGCTCATTTCCTCGCGGAACCGGGTGGTGATCAGGATCGCATAGTCTACCGTAGCACCCAGCTGGATCGTGCCGATCACGATGCTTGCGATGAAAGGAAGCGTCTGCCCTGCAAAATAGGGGATCCCAAGGTTGATCATGATGGCGCTTTCAATGGCGGCCACAAGCAGCACCGGCACGGAAATGGAACGGAAGGTGAGTGCGACAATTAAAAATACAGCCAGAATACTGACGAAATTGACATTTCTGAAATCTACGTCCGCCACTTCGATAAGATCTTTTGTCATGGCCCCTTCTCCGGTAATAATGCCCTTGGGATCACAGCTTTTGACGATCTTTTGCAGCTTTGAAAGCTGAAGGTTCTGTTCCTCTGTACCGCTCTTGTAGGAGGAATTCGCCAGAAGAAGCTTCTTCCCGCCGGCCTCGAAAATTTCACGGACCTCATCGGGAAGAAACTTTTCCGGGATCCCGGCGCCCAGGAATTGCTCATAGCTTAGTACCTGGTGGATCCCCTCCACTTTTTCCAGGTCTGCGGTAAGCTTGTGAAGCTGTTTTTCGGGAAGACTTTCATCTACCAGAACAAAGTGGGAGGTGGTCATGCCGAAATCCTCTTTCAGCCGGTTTGTACCTTCGATCCCGGGAAGCGTCTGGGGCAGGGCGTCGGTAATGGTGTAATACACGGGTACCTTTGCCTGAGCGACGGCAAAGGGAATAAAGCAAACCAGAAAAATCACCAGCAGGGGTACACGGCGCTTGACCACAAAACGGGAAAGACGCTTTAATTTGGGGATCAGGATGCGGTGAGTATGCTTCTGAATGGAGCGGCGGAAGGTCATGATCAGGGCGGGCAGTATCGTTAAGGTGCACAGGACGCCTAAAAGCACGCCCTTTGCCATGACGATACCGATATCTCTTCCCAGAGTGAGCCGCATGGTGCACAGAGCCAAAAAACCTGCGATGGTGGTCAATGAGCTTGCGGAAATGGAGGAGAAGGTTTTCTCTATTGCGTACACCATTGCATCCTCATCTTCCGCTCCGCCGTTTCTCTCTTCCTCAAACCGGTGCAAAAGGAAAATGGAGAAGTCCATTGTGACGCCCAGCTGTAAAACCGTAGCCAGCGCTTCTGTGATGTAGCTGATTTCTCCCAGGAAGATATTGGTGCCGAAATTATAGGCAATGGGGAATATCATGCCCAGAAGGAACAGCAGCGGGACGACGGTCTCTTTCAGGCTTAAAAACAGGATCAGCAGGGAAGCGCCTACCGCGCACAGAATATACAGCGGCATTTCTTCCTGCACCAGGGCTTTGGTATCCTCCAGGATCGCGGACATGCCGCCGATGAAACAGCTTTCCCGCAGCATGCTTTTGATTTCCCGCTGAGCCTTCATCGTAATTTCGTGGGCGCTGGGGTTTTCAAACTGCACGATCAGCATGGTCGCACCGTTTTCACTGTAAAAGAATTTTTGAAGGTCGCCGGGGAGCATTTCCTTTGGGGTGGTGACATCCAGAAGGTCGCTGGTCCATAACACGCTTTTGACTCCCGGAACCTGTGAAAGCTCTTCCTTCAGCTTTAAAGTTTCCGCAGTGGGCATATGCTCTATGGTGATCATGGAGGTGGAGGCCATTTGGAAGTCGTCTTCCAGACATTGCTCTCCTATGATCGACTCCAGGTCTTCCGGCAGATAGGTCAGGATATCATAGTTGATATAGGTCCCCACTGCCCCGAACAGAGAGGGGATCAACAGCAGCACTGCCAGGATCAGAATGAGCTTCCTGCGGTGAACGATCCATCTTGCAAAGCGTTCCATTCCTTTGCATCCGTCCTTTCTTAAAAAAATGTCTAACAGTCATTTTTCTGACTGTCCTTATCTTATGCCAAAAATGACTATTAGTCAATAATTGAGCTGCACAAAGAATTGAGCGAAAATAAAATGACTATTAGTCAATTTGATGAAAAGATAGATTTTCCTTGCTTTTTCACGATGCCGGAAGTTATACTGAGAAAAACAGGATATCTGATCTTTGCGGTATTTCTTGATTTTGCAGAGCGGGAAAGTAACGCAAAACGAGGTAAGGGGTGGGCACATTATTATGGGAAAAGTGACGGACGAAAAAAAGGAACAGAAAAAGCAGGGATTGTTGGCGGCGGCTTACCAGCTGTTTCTGGAAAAGGGTGTGGCAAAGACTTCGGTTGATGAAATCGTGAAAGGCGCCAATGTTGCCAAGGGCACCTTTTATCTCTACTTCCATGATAAGGAGCATCTGCTCCAGCAGCTTGCCTATCAGATCTCTGTTCGAGTGCTTGGGGAAGGCTATGAATTCGTCCATGCCCATCAAACCGGAGATTTTACGGAGAATGTAGTGCTGCTGATCGACTATGTCATCGAATATTTCAAACGCAATAAGCTGACGCTGCGTATTCTCGAGCGAAACTTTTCCTGGCCTATGGTGGAACGGAAGCTGAGCTTGCGGGAGGACGACTTTTGGGACAGGCTGATGACTGCGGCAGAATCCGGAGAATTTGCCCGTGGGCGCACCGAGGACGAGCTGTTTAAAATTGTATTTATCATCATTGAGATGATCGGCTCGGTTTGCTTTTCTTCTATTATCGAGGGAAAGCCGGATCAGATCGATCGGATGAAGCCAGTGTTGTATGACATGGTCCGCAAAATGCTCTCCTGAAAAAACTTCTAAAGGCTGAGAGGCAGAAAAATCAAAAAGCCCGCTTCCTTTTGGAAGCGGGCTTTAAAAACAAGCTTTTAAAAACTGGCTATTCGTGACGCAGGGCGTCGATGGGGTTTAAATTGGCCGCCTTTACGGAGGGCAGCAGGCCAAATAGGATGCCGATGGCCATGGAGAACAGCACGGCCAGAAAGATAAAGGGAACGCTGATGGAAACGGGGGCCTCTGTAAGGGAAGAAATCAGCATGGAAAGGCCGAAGCCCGCGCCCACGCCGATCAGGCCGCCCAAGCTGGTAAGCACGGCGGCTTCAGTGAGAAATTGCCAAAGGATACGGCTCTTTTTAGCGCCGATGGCTTTTTTCAAACCGATTTCCCGGGTGCGTTCCGTCACCGATACCAACATGATATTCATGACGCCGATACCGCCTACCAAAAGCGAGATACTGGCGATCCAAATCAGCTGTTGATTGGTGGCGTTGCTCAGATCCTGCAATTCCTTCGCCTTTTGCAGCGTGTCCTCGCCGCGATAGCTGATCTCCTCGTTGGTGTTGTAGGAATTGAGCAGATCGGCGGTGTCCTTGCCTACGGAAGACATGGCCTCGGTACTTTTCGCCTGCACTGACATCTCTTGAGGCTCGTCATAGGAAAACAGAGTAGGCCAGATGCTGTTGGGAAGAAAAATCTTTCCGCCGGAGGAAGACTGCGCATAGGTGAAATAGTCTTCAATGCTGTTGATGACCGGCTCGAATTTGCGGTTTTCTTCCACAACGCCCACGATGACCAGAGCGATCGAATTATACTCAATGGTTTTTCCCACGGGCTCCTCGCCCTGGAACAGGAGCTTTGCCGTGTTGTCGTCAATGACGGCGACGGCGCGAAAATCTCGGAAATCCTTGGGCACAAAGGTCCTGCCTCGTTTGACGCGATACCCGCAGGTGGTAAAGTAAGCGTTATCAATGCCGTATACTTCCGCTCCGGAAAGCTCTGTGTTCCCATAGTAGAAAGAGGCGTCATAGCTCTGCCTGCGGTTATAGACCGCAGCGTTTTCCACATTGGGAAGCTTCAGCACCTCTTGATAGACGCTGTCGGAGATCTGGGGAATACCCTCCGGGATCCCTTCATAATTGACCTCGTAAACATAATCGGCATCCTTCCGGTAGAGCTGGATCTTCACAACATTGTTGCCGGAGCCGATAAGGTTTTGCTTGATCTGCTCGTTGGTCCCCTTGATGGTGGACACGATGGAGATGATAGAAGCAATGCCGATGATGATGCCCAGCATGGTCAAGACGGAACGCAGCTTGTGAGACCAGATGCCCTGAAAAGAAAGACGAATGTTTTCTATCATTCCAAAATCACCTCTCCTTTCGCTTCCGGGTAGAACTCCGGAGCAAGGCTGCTGCTTTCCGGTTGGGACAGGGCGGAAGACGGATCTCCGCCATAGGGCAGAAACTCTTCCTTAGAACCCTCTAAACAGACTCTGCTGCCGGCGGTGGCGTCCTTTCCCGGAAACGCCACATAGTCCTCCATGGAAAGGCTGGATACGATCTCGTAATATTCTCCGCCGTAAATGGATTTCCCGATGAGCACGTACTGCTTTTCCAGACGGTTGTCAGATCCCACCAGCATCACATAATAACCGCCGCTGTCCTCTTTCAGGTAGGGCTTCCAGATGTACAGCGCGTCTGTATCTTCTTCCTCCGAAACGCTGATGGAGACGTCGAGATATTCGCCGTTTTGCAGCTCGTCGGTGGTATCCAGCACGGCGATAAATTCATAGCTGGAGCTGTTGGGGTTTCCGCTGCCGCCGTAATAGCCGCTGCCGCTGTCCAGAGGATAATCGGAAATGGAGACGATCTGGGCGGAATAGGCAGCTCCTGTCTGCCAGTAGGAGGCGGAGATGATATCACCCACTTGAACGCTGCCCAGCAGGTTTTCGCTGAGTACCCCGGTGAGGTAATACTGCTGGGCGCCGGAGACTACCAGAAACGGCTGTCCGGCTGCCGCCGCCGTGTCTGTGTCCATCAAGGTGCGCACCACTCCGTCCACTGTACTGAGCACCGTGGAGTTTTTCAAAGCCAGCTGAGCCCTGTCCAGATCGAGCTTTGCCTGCCTGCGGTCCAGCTGCAGGGTCCGGATCTCCTGCCTTTTTTCCGCAATGAGCTGTTTCAGCTCTTCTGCCGTATAGCCCATATAATCATAGTTGTCAGCAGAGGGAGTAGGGGTGGGAGTCGCTTTAAAAAGATCCGCAACGCTGTCGATCGTGGTGGAACCGCTGATCATTCCGGTCAGCTGGAAGCCTGCGGAAAGCTGAGTGCCGTCCAGCTTGAAGGCGGAGATCAATTCTCCGAAATTGGAGTTTCCCTCCCGCACCTCAAATACCGCCGCAAAGGGGGAAGGCAGGGAAGAGGAAACGGGGGGCTGAGAAGAAGGATCTTCCTCTTCCGGGTCTTGGGTGGGAAGAGGCGTAGGATCTCCGGAAAGCTGCGCGCCCAGAAGCCATAGAAGGAATTCTGAGGTCATGATGCAGTCTTTCGTACATAAAAATAGATAGGGATCCTCCGTGGTACCGCTGCCCGCATAGGGAACAGAACTGAGGTCCAGCCGGCTGTAAAGCGTCACTGTGGCCGGAGGAACGGAGGAGGGACTGGGAGAAGCGGTGGGTACAGGCGTTTTTGTAGGCCGGGGCGCGCTGGTGGGCTTGGGCGTGCTGGTGGGGTGGGTGTTCTGCAGCTTCTTGAGCTGCTTTTGGGCAGTGTCGATTTTTAAATCGGCTTCCTTTACCCCCAGCTCCTTCGCCTCCAAATCCAGCTCCAGCTTTGTTTTATCATACTGGAGCAGCTTGTCGCCTACGGCGACCTGATCGCCCTCCTGTACGAAAATATCGCTGATCACCTGATCGTTCGAGGGATAAAGCTCCTGGATATAGTCGCTGGTCACCATGCCGCTGGTGCGATTCTCATCGCCCCAATAGGAGGTGGAGATCTGAGATACCGGGACGACCTCTACCAGCTTCTGGTCCTGTCGGTATTGGAAAAAGAACCAGAGCCCTGTACACAGCCCCAGGAGAAATACCAGGCTGAGAACGATGGCAAGCGTTTTCTTTTTTCTTTTGCTCAGGCTCATGGCTGCGCCTCCTTATCTCCCGGCTCAGAGGGAAGCTCTTCGCTGTTCGAGGTGTCGAAAGTCAGAGAAAGGTCTGTGGAAATAGGCGTTCCAAACCGGCCTTCTGGGAGGTCCTCTTCCGAGGAGACTGCGTCTTCTTCCAAAACGGGATCCGCGGCCGATAATTCTTCCTCCGGTCCCGCTTCGCCTTCTTCGGCAGAGGCTTGTGCCGTTTCGTCCCCCCATACATCAAAAGCCAGCTGGACAAAGTTCTCTGCGGCATCGATGGAAGAGGAGACCTCGCTTAAATCAAAAACATCCTCCTCCGGCTCCAGGAAGGAGAGCTGATCGCCTTCATAGGACAAAGGAAGGTCGGAGGCAGGGAAGCTTCCCTGTTCTTCCGGGGGCTCTTTCACGATTTCCTCCCCGGTGGGTTCAGGACGCTCGGAGCCTACCGCGCCCAACTGTGCAAAGAGCGGATCGGGCTCAGCGGGAGTGCCTTCCAGCAAAGCGGAAAGCTCTTCATCCAGGAAGGACTCCGGCGCTTCTTCCTGAGGGGAAGCAGAAGCTTCCTGCGGAATAAGAGGAGCCTCCTCCTGCAAAGCGGAGACGCTGGCTTCCTCCGGCGCCTCTTTGGCAGAGATCTCTTCAAAAACGGGTATCTCCTCTGAAAGGGGCTGCAAAGCCTCCGGAGGCTCGGGCTCGGCTTCCTCCGGCTCTTCGGAAACAGGCTCTTCCAAAATCGGCTCCTGCTCTTCCAGAGGCTCAGGGAATTCTTCGGAAAGGATGGTAGCTTCTACATCTGCCGCCAGGGCCTGCTCCAATTCCTCTTCAAGGGAAGCAGGGGAAAGAGACTCTTCGCGGCCTTCCTCAGCGTATTCCGGCGGAACCACAGGGGAGAGGTCTGGCGTCTCTTTTGCAAAGTCCGTTAGGGCCTCTTGCGCGGGGGCAGGCTCTGCCTGAGTAAAGACCTGCTCTGGGACAGCTCCGCGCTCCTTGGAGTATTGCTCCTTCAGAGGCTGCCGATCGAGAGGAGAGGGTACTTTATGCAGCTCTACCGCAGAGACCACCGTGTCCCGGGAAACCGGCAGCGGTTCCGGAGCCTCCGGGAAGGCGGGCTCTGTTTCAGGGCTCAAGAAATTCCCGGAAGCGTCTGTCAGGCGTCCGTCACGAATATGCAGGATCCGCTGTGCGTGCTGGGCGATATCGGGCTCGTGGGTGATCATAATGATCGTGACGCCCTCTTCGTGGAGGCGGTGGAAGATCTCCATGATCTGCTCGCCGGATTTGGTATCCAAAGCGCCGGTAGGTTCGTCTGCCAGCAATATTTTCGGGTTGTTGACGATCGCCCGGGCAATAGCAACTCTTTGACATTGTCCGCCGGAAAGCTGGGTAGGTTTGAAATCGGTGCGGTCTCCCAGGCCGACCCGCTCCAAAGCTTTTTTGGCGGTTTCCAAACGCTCCTGTTTTTTAACGCCGGCATAGAGAAGCGGCAGCGCCACATTTTCAATGGCGGACTGCCGGGAAAGCAGATAAAAGCTCTGAAACACAAAGCCGATGCTGCGCAGACGGACCTCTGACAGCTTGAGATCGCTGTGTTTGGAGAGGTCCTCTCCCTCCAGCAGATACTCGCCGGAGGTGGGACTGTCCAAGCAGCCGATAAGATTCATCAAAGTGGTTTTTCCGGAGCCGGAAGGCCCCATGATGGCCACATACTCGCCCTCTTCAACAGAGAGAGAGACATTTTTTAAAACCGGGACCTCCAGCTTTCCCTGGTCGTAGGTTTTGAAAATATTCCTGAGCTCCAGTATCCTCACTGCGTCAACACCTCCGCAGAGCTGTCGTTTCCGCCGAGAACAATATTGCCCTGGATAGAGGCCGCGTCGTCCTCCGGAATATCGCCATCCAGGTTTCCTTCATCGGAGAAACCGCCCTCATCAGAGAAGCTGCCGTCAACAGGAACATCTCCCCCCTCCGGCGGGATCAGGATCCCATCCTCTTCACCGGGCATAGTTCCGATGCCGTCTGTGCCTTGACCGGGAGGCGTCGTCTGAGCAGAGCTTTCTTGGGTAGTGGGCATCCCTTCCATCAGGCCCTCTTCAGGGTAGGCAATAGCATCTCTCTGGCTCAATCCGCTCTTGATTTCATACAGGTCATTCTCCGTGTCGTATTCTCCCAGCGTCACAGTGCGCTTTTCCAGCTTATCCTTTTCATTGCGGGCCCAGACATAGCTGCCGGCGTTATCGTGCGCCACATAAAAGGCGGGAAGCCAGATCCCTTCCTTTTTTCCGCCCTCTCCCAGGTCAGGCTCTATGTAAACATGCTGGCCCAAAATCAGGCCCTCCGGGTTCTCAAGCGTCACATAAAAGTCATACTTAGAGCTTTTTGCGCCGCTGTCCCCGCCGTAATAATAGTTGTTGTTATCCTGCTCTGCGGGCTCGGTACCGATGCTTTCTACAGTGCCCGGCCAGGAAGCAGCAGGGTCGGCTCTGGAATAGACGATCACAGCCTGTCCTTCGGAAAGATTCCGGTAATTAAGCTCTGAAACGGTGCCCTTTATCTTGTACTCGCCGCTGGAGAGAATGCTGATAAAAGCGGCAGCCTGGCCGTTGGGGTCCGTTTTCGGGGTGGTATTGATCTCCTGGATCACTCCCTCTGCCTCAGAAAGCACTTCGGCGTTCTCGATAGACTGCTTGAGCTTGTCTATTTCCCCTTTTTTGACAGAACTGTTATATTCCTCGGTTTTGATCTGCAGCTCTACGGACTGGATCCGTACGGTATAGGAGTACTGATCGTCTTTTGACGCTTTTTTCCGTTCAGCCTCCAGTGTGGATTTCTGGTTTTTCAGGGCGCTGATCAGATTGGAGGTCCGTTCCAGATCCAGCTGGGCCTCGGAAAGGGAGAGACGCATGTCTTCCGTATCATAGCGGAAAAGCGGGGTGCCTACCTGCACAGGCTCTCCTTCTGATACCAATATCTCCGCCACAGTTTTGGTTTCATCCTTGTTGACCTTATAGATCGTCTGCGGTTCTACAACGCCGGAGTAACGAGGGTTGCGCCCGGTGTCCAGGCCGGCGATAGCCGCTACGGAATTGACGTAAACAGGATCTGAATTGGCGGCCTCCAAAGCGGATTTCCCCCAGAAGAACCAAACGCAGCAGGCAATGATCAGAAGGCCTGCTATAATGGAGACGGCAATAAGAACGGGCTTCCTTTTATTTTTCATAGCAAAAAGCTCCTTATACCGGAATTCATCAATATACTGTATCATTATAGCGTATCAGGCACTATATATCAACCAAAAATTCCTAGAAATACAAATTTTTTGGCAGGAAGGACCTTTCCCTGCCGAAAAGCCGGAATATCCCCGGAAAAGAGAGGACGATATTCCGGAATCACCGTGCGCAAGCCCGCAAAAAGGGGCAGTGAGCATCGGGGAAAGAAAGGCGGGAAGCAGCCGTTGACAAACGGGGAAAAATCCGATAAACTATACAAACCTACTTTTTCAGTGGTATAAATCACAGCCGGGGCCCACCCGGCATGCCCGAAGCACTGAACAAGCTCATTTTGGAAGGAGTGTGCGCTCTTTTGAAGAAGACTGTCAAAAAGCTTTTTGAGCTGATAGGGGAAACGCCGCTGCTGGAGGCAGTGAATTTTTGTGAAAGGGAGCGGCTGTCCGCCCGAATTCTGGTAAAGCTGGAGGGAATGAATCCTGCGGGAAGCGCCAAAGACAGGGCGGCGCTTGCCATGATAGAGGCAGCGGAACGGGAGGGGAAGCTGCAGAAGGGCTCGGTGATCGTGGAGCCCACTTCCGGGAATACCGGGATAGCGCTTGCTTCCGTTGCCGCCTGTAAGGGATATGAGGTCATTCTCACCATGCCGGAGACTATGAGTATTGAGCGCAGAAAGCTTTTAAAGGCTTACGGCGCGAAGCTGGTGCTTACCGACGGCAGTCAGGGAATGCAGGGCGCTATCGATAAGGCGAAAGAATTGGCGGAAAATCTCCCGCTGAGCTTTTTGCCGGGGCAATTTGATAATCCGGAAAATCCCAGAAGCCATTATGAAACAACGGGCCCGGAGATCTGGGAGCAGGCCGGAGGAAAGGTCGACCTATTTGTGGCGGGCGTAGGGACGGGCGGCACCTTGACCGGCGTGGGCCGGTATCTGAAGGAAAAAAATCCCAGTATCCGGGTGGCGGCGGTGGAGCCGGCCGCCTCTCCGGTGCTTTCCAAAGGGAGAAGCGGACCTCATCAAATTCAGGGGATCGGAGCCGGGTTTGTTCCAAAGGTGCTGGACCAAAGCATCATCGATGAGGTGCTTGCCGTCAGTGAAGAGGAGGCCTTCCGGACCGGCCGGGAATTCGGGCGGTCAGAGGGCTTCTTGATCGGGATCTCTTCAGGAGCGGCGCTGTACGGCGCCGTGCGCCTGGCCAAAAGACCTGAAAATTACGGAAAAACTATTGTGGCGGTGCTTCCTGACGGGGGAGACCGGTATTTGTCCACGCCGATGTATGAGGATTGAGCTTCTGAAAAAAGTAAAAAAGTCCGGCCGGAAAAGTTTTCCGGCCGGACTTTTGCTCTGCCCATAGCAGGTGTTTCTCAATCTGCCGCCAGCTCTTCAAACTCCCAAAAGGAGCAGGCTCCGTCTTCTTCCGGATACATGGGATAGCGAGAGATATAAGTGGAATCCCAAATGAGCTCCTCCAGCTCCCAATAGGGCAGCACGCGGCTCCAGGAGATCAGGCAGTCTTCATAGTTTTCGTTGACCTCGCTTACCCGCACGCCCTCCTCGGTTTTTTCCACTACGATCATGGAGTGCTCGTAGTCGTGCAGGCGGATATGGTCCCCCGGCCGAAGCAGCGAGGGATCATAGAATACATGAAGCGGGGCGGAGCTTGTGAAGATCTGATCGCTCAGGAAGCTTGCAAAGCCCATACACTGAGAAAGATAGCCGTATTCCGGAAAGTAGTCCAGGGTGACGCCGTTATATATATTGCACCAGGTTTCGCCCCAGACGCTGTGCTCGCAGGGAGTGTCGGTGACAGAAAAGGGAGTCTGCGTCCCAAATTCAGTTTCTGAACCCATATGGTTCCAGTATTTTCCTTCCGGAAAAAGATCTTCCAGCTCTGATAGCTTTTGGGAAACCCTCTGGGCGCTGAGGCTTTCAGAGTCTGGCTTACCATCTTCGTGAAGGGGAAAAAGCGTTTCGCCGTAAAGGGGAAACCCGTGGAGCCGTTTTCCAGAGTGATTTCAAACCAAATCGGCTCGTCAGGGTCATCCTGAATTTGCAGGAGAGAGCCCTCAGGAAAGGACGCTAAGGGTTCGCCGCCCTTTCGTGAAGGGTAGACAAAGGCCTCTGTGCCGGTTACAACAGAAAGGGTCGTTTCCGCTTCTGTGTTGTCGCCATTTGACGGAAAATGATCCCCTTTTTCCTGCTGAGCGGGGGCCTGAACTCCCGAAGAAGAGGAGTTTTGTGCGTCTGGCTGCTCAAAAAGAAAGGAGGAAGAGCTCTGCTGCTCCGCTTCACAGCCAGCGCAAGAGCAGAGGAACAGCAGGGCTATGGCAAAGCAGAGAAAGTTGGAAAAAAGCCGTTTCACAAAAGCGAGCCTCCTTTCAGCAAAGAATAAATTGAGCAAAAGCCTTTTACATAGATCACACTAAAGAGAATACGATCGAAAAAAGAAAATCCTTTCACCTTGGCGCAAATTTTCGGGGTTCTCGGAAAAAACAGGAGAATCGTTGAAAAGAGAAGCTTTTTCCGTACTGCAAGGCTGTAAATTCTCTCAAAGGGAAGCAGGGTGATTTTTTCAGAAGCACTCTTGATTTTTTTCTGCCTTTTGCACTATGATATTCTGCGAAGCTGAAAAAAACCTGAAGCAGGGCAGAAAACTGCTCTTCCAAAGCGGGATATTCGCAGAAAGGCAGGGCAAGAATGGCAAAGAAATACTATGCGGTGCGGGCCGGGAAAAAACCGGGGGTATATCTTACCTGGGAGGAATGTAAGGCGCAGGTAGAGGGCGTAAAAGGAGCACAGTACAAAAGCTTCCCCACAGAGAAAGAGGCCCTTTCTTATCTCAGAGATGGAGCGGATCTCCCCAAAATAGAAAGCCCTGCCTTGAGGGAGCCGATGGTTCCCCAAAAAGCGGGGAAAGCAGTCGCCTATGTGGACGGCAGCTATCGGGAAGAGACACAAGAATTTTCCTGCGGCGCGGTGCTGTTCTTTGAAGGTCAGAGATTTTGCTTTTCCAAGAAATACAACGACCCTGAGATGGCCCCCATGCACAACGTAGCCGGCGAGATCATGGGGGCGGTGGCAGTGATCAGCTATTGCCTGAAGGAAAAGATCCCGGAGCTTGAGATCTATCATGACTATGAAGGAGTCGCAAAGTGGGCCACAGGGGAATGGAAAGCGAATAAATCCGGCACAAAGGCCTATGCCGGGCTTTGCAGAGAAGCGAAAGGAAAGCTTGCTCTTTCCTTTGTCAAAGTGAAGGGCCATTCAGGGGATGTCTACAATGATCTGGCGGACAGTCTTGCCCGAAAGGCCCTGGGAATTGAGAAAGAAAAACAGAAGGCCAATGCGTAAGACGGCGGAAAAGGAGCTGCATTACGCGGGCTGCACCTCACCTGCAAATGGTTTTTCCAAAGGGAGTGCTGCAAAATGATGCATTTTGCAGTACTCCCTTTTTTCAACTGTTTTTCAGCGCTTTCTCCAAACGGCAAAGGCCCTCTTCCAGCACCCACCTGGGACAGGCAAGATTGACGCGCTCAAAGCCCGCCCCTTCTTTGCCGAAAAGATAGCCCTCGTCCAAAAAGAGGTTTGCCTCGTTCACCATCAGTTCTTCCAGCTGCGGGGCGGTTTTTTGAAGGGCTGTGCAGTCCAGCCACAGAAGGTAGGTGCCCTGAAGCTCAACCGGCTTGATTTTCGGAAGCCGGCAGCTTAAAAACTCCACTGTGAAGCGATAGTTTTCCGCAATGACTTCAAGCGCTTCCTCAAGCCAGGGGAGACCCTTCTGATAGGCGATGCGGCAGGCTTCCAGCCCGATAGAGCTGGGGGCGTGATCAAAAATCCGATCCCGCACGCGGGCGAGCTTTTCCCGGTCCTCTTCCCGCTGCAGGATGATGTTGGAGGTTTGCAGGTCTGCCAGGTTAAAGGTTTTGCTGGGAGCGGTGCACACGATGATCTCCTCCGGGTATTTTGCCGCTTTGGAAAATACGGTGTGCCGGTGTCCGGGGAGGATCAGGTCAAAATGGATCTCATCGCTGATGATACGCACATTGTGCCTGCGGCAGATCTCCTCCACCCGCTGAAGCTCTTCTATCGTCCACACTCTTCCCACCGGGTTGTGAGGGCTGCAAAACAGAAGAAGCTTGTTTTCTTTTTTCGCGGCGGTCTTTTCCAGAAGCTCAAAGTCAATGCGGTAAGAACCGTTTTGATAAATCAGGGGGCAGCGTGCCGGCTTGCAGCCGTTTTTTTCGATGACGCCGAAGAAGGGGTAGTAGACCGGCGGCATCAGAATCACCCCGTCGCCGGGCGAACACAATGCCGCGATGAGCATGGCAAGGGCGGGAACGACCCCGTGGGTGCACACGATATCCTGGGGCTTGATTTCCCAGTCATGCCGCTGTTTCATCCAATTGCATACGGTGAGAAGGTACTCTTCGGTGGGAACGCTGTAGCCGAACACATGGGAATCTACATAGTCCTTGAGCCCCTGCAGGATCTCCGGCGCATTTTTAAATTCCATATCCGCCACAGAGAAGGGCACGATGCCGGCGGGGATTTCCGCCTTGTGCTCGAGCATGCTGTTCCATTTGAGCGAACCGCACCCGGAGCGGTCAATCAGGGTTTCAAAATCGTATTTCATAAGCTCCTCCATTTTTAAGCTTTTTTCTTTACAGGGGGAGTTTTGAGTCCCTGCTTTTTGCAGAAATCTTTCATGCAGCAGTTTTCGCACAGCGCTTTTCTCGCGGTGCATACCGCCCGCCCGTGAAGCACCAGCCGGTGGCAGAAGTCGTTGGACTCTTCCGGGGGCAGCAGCGCGCGCAGATCGTCTTCTACTTTTACGGGAACCGTGTTTTTGGTCAACCCCAGTCGCCCTGCAATGCGGATGCAATGGGTGTCAGTGACCACGGCGGGCTTTTTGTAAATGTCTCCCACCACCAGATTGGCCGTCTTACGGCCCACGCCGGGCAGGCGGGTAAGCTCTTCGATGGTATCCGGTACTTTCCCGCCGAACTCGTCCCGAATCATCCGGCAGGCGGCCAAAATATCCTTGGATTTCGTCTTGTAGAACCCGCAGGAGTGGATCAGATCGCTGATCTCCTCCTCGCTGCCCTCGCAAAACGCCTCCAGGGTGGGGAATCTGGCGAACAGCGCCGGAGTCACCAGGTTCACTCTGGCATCGGTGCACTGGGCGGAAAGCCTGGTGGCGATCAGAAGCTGCAGAGGGTCCTGGTAGGTAAGAGAGCACAGTGCGTCTGGGTATTCCCTTTTTAAGGCCTCTACTGCGAGTAAGGCCAGTTCTTTTTTCGTCATTTTCAGGAGCTCTTCCTTTCTTTTTTGCACGGGAGAAAGTCTTCTTTTCTGCATTTTACAACAAAATTCTTTCTCTGACAACCGTCTTATTATCCGGCAGAGAGATTTTTTCTTTCGTTTGTCTTGTGGTGAGAGCGGGTTTACGGTATAATGGTCATGCTGCAGCTGTAATGGCTGCTCTTCAGCCATTGGGAAGAGCCCCTGAAATCGTGAAGCGCCTTTTTTTGCTTCGTGAAAGACAGGCTGTTTCCTGTGTATCGCGCTTATCAATGAGAGCATTAGAGGAAGGAGAAGCTTTTTTATGTTTCGTGATCTGATGGACACCATCGGCTTTGTGGCGGGGAAGGACCCTGCGGTGGGCGAGGCCATGGAAAAGGAATTCGCCAGACAGCAGAGGAATCTGGAATTGATCGCGTCGGAAAATATCGTTTCCCCCGGCGTAATGGCGGCAATGGGGACGGTGCTCACCAATAAATATGCGGAGGGTTACCCCGGAAAGCGCTATTACGGCGGGTGCCAGTGCGTGGACCTGGTAGAGGATATCGCGAGAGAAAGGGCCTGCAGGCTTTTCGGCGCCCAACATGCCAATGTGCAGCCGCATTCCGGGGCTCAAGCCAATTTGGCGGTCTACTTTGCTCTGCTTCAGCCCGGAGACACCGTGCTGGGAATGAACCTGGCGGAGGGCGGCCATCTCACCCATGGCTCTCCCGTCAATATGTCGGGAGCGCTGTATCATTTTGTCCCCTACGGGGTGGATCCTCAGACGGGACGCATCGACTATGAGAAGCTGATGGCGCAGGCAATGGAAGTAAGGCCTAAGCTGATCGTGGCCGGAGCCAGCGCCTATCCCCGGGCCATCGATTTTGAAAAGTTCCGGGAGATCTGCGACGCCTGCCGCGCGTATCTCATGGTGGATATGGCTCATATTGCCGGGCTGGTGGCGGCGGGATGCCATCAGAATCCCGTGCCCTATGCCGAGGTGGTGACCACCACTACTCATAAGACCTTGCGGGGCCCCAGAGGAGGCATGATCCTTTGCCGGGAAGAGTTTGCAAAACAGATCGACAAGGCGATTTTCCCCGGGACTCAAGGGGGGCCTCTGATGCACATCATCGCCGCAAAGGCCGTCTGCCTGGGAGAGGCGCTGGAGCCTTCCTTCCGGGAGTACGGGCAGCAGGTGGTAAAAAATGCGAAGGCTCTTGCGAAAGGCCTTCTGGACAGAGGCGTCAAGCTGGTGTCCGGCGGCACGGACAACCATCTGATGCTCATCGACCTTTCCGATTCCGAGCTGACCGGGAAGGAGCTGGAGCGGCGTCTGGACGAGGTGTATATCACCGCCAATAAAAACACGGTTCCCGGTGAAAAGCGCAGCCCCTTCACTACCAGCGGCGTGCGGCTGGGAACGCCGGCCGTAACTACCAGAGGCCTAAAGGAAGAGGATATGGATGTGATCGCTCAGTGCATCCATATGAGCATGCAGGACGACTTCGAGGAGAAAACCGGTGAGATCCGCCGGATGGTTGAAGGCGTATGTAAAAAGTATCCTCTCTATCAGTAAAAAGGCAGGAAGCAGGGGGCGGTCCCGGCCGCCCTCTTCCTTTGCAAACAAATGTTTGCGTTTTTTGGAGAACCGTGGTAAAATCTGTAAAAAGGCGTCTGTTCCTTTTTAAAAAGGACAGCAGAGAGCCGGACAATGGGAGGGGTAGCCTGTGCCTGCGCCGCTGGCGGACCGGATCCGTCCCGACACCCTTGACGAGGTGGTGGGACAGAAGCATATTTTAGGCCCCGGACGGGCCCTGCGAAATATCATTGAATCGGGAGAGATCCCCAACATGGTATTTTACGGCCCTTCCGGCGTGGGGAAGACCACGGTGGCCTCCATTATCGCCAAAAGTACAGACCGGCACCTGGTGAAGCTTAACGGCACCACCGCATCCACGGCGGATATCAAGGAAGCCGTTTCCAAAACGGGGACCTTCGAGGGCCTTCACGGCGTCCTTCTCTATTTGGACGAGATCCAGTATTTCAATAAAAAGCAGCAGCAGACCCTTTTGGAATGCATGGAAAACGGGAGCGTCACGCTGATCGCTTCCACCACGGAAAATCCCTATTTTTATGTTTACAACGCGGTGCTCAGCCGCTCTACTGTATTTGAATTCAAGCCGGTGGAGCGGGAGGAAGTGGAAAAGGCGGTGGAAAGGGCCTTTTCCATCCTCTCTCAGGAAAGGGGAGAGGAGGTTGAGCTGGAGGAAGGCGTGACCGGGTATATCGCCCGAGCCTGCGCGGGAGATGTGCGCAAGGCGATGAACGCCGCAGAGCTTTGCCTTCTTTCCTGCCGAAAAGAGGGAAGGGTCACTCTGGAAAGCGCCCGAGAGCTCACGCAGAAAAGCGCTTTGCGCTATGATAAGGGCGGGGAAGAGCACTACGATATCCTTTCGGCTTTCCAGAAGTCCATGCGGGGCTCAGACGCGGACGCGGCGCTGCACTACCTCGCCCGGCTTTTGGAGGCGGGCGACCTGCCTTCGGCCTGCCGCAGGCTGCTCATATGCGCCTGTGAGGACGTGGGTTTAGCCTATCCTCAGATCATTCCCATTGTGAAAGCGGCGGTGGACGCCGCCATGATGGTGGGGTTGCCGGAGGCCGCTATCCCTCTGGCAGACGCGGTGGTGCTTACCAGCACGGCGCCCAAGTCCAATTCCGCTCATCTGGCTTTTTCCAGAGCGCAGGAGGATGTCAGAAAGGGAAAAACGGGCACTGTTCCCCGAAATCTGCAAAACAAGCATTTTGACGGGGCCGAGGTGGAAAAGAAGGGCCAGTTCTACGAATACCCCCATGAGTATCCGCACCACTGGATCTCCCAGCAGTATTTGCCGGACGCTCTTTTGGGAAGCGTCTACTATGAGTACGGCGACAATAAAAATGAACAGAGCTTTAAAGCCTATTGGGACAGGATCAAGAATAATTAGCGGCTTTTTCCTGTATGATATAGAAAGCGGAAAAGAAAACGGAGGTACGGTCAAGTGAAACCCCAGGTATTAAGAGATCTTTCCTATGGTATGTACGCCATCGGCGTAAAGGACGAAAAAGGGCCCTCGGCCTGTATTGTCAATACGGTGATGCAGATCTCCAAAGCGACTCCCAGCGCCTCTCCCATGGTGGCGTTGAGTATGAACAAAGACAATTACAGCTGCCGGTGTATTGAGAAAAACGGGGTGTTTACCATTTCGGTGCTGTCAGAGCAGACGCCGGCCTCTGTGATCGGGGCGCTGGGGCTGGTTTCCGGCGCGCATACAGCCAAGCTTTCCAACATCCGGCACAAGGTGCTTCTGGAAGGGGTGCCGGTCATCAAGGAGAATACCTGCTCCTGGTTTTTATGCCGGGTAAAAGAGAAGCTGGAGTGCGCAGGGCAGGCGATCTTTGCGGCAGAGGTCGTGGCCGGAAGCGAC
Organism: uncultured Acutalibacter sp.; assembly: GCA_964565505.1. Taxonomy (GTDB): domain Bacteria; phylum Bacillota; class Clostridia; order Oscillospirales; family Acutalibacteraceae; genus Acutalibacter. Next base: position 53,915 of record CAZMFF010000006.1, read on the forward strand.
TTCTCTCTGGGAACGCCCATGACCTATGAATACTATCTGGAGCAGTGCAAGGGAAGTTCTCCGCAGAATTCTCCCACCTACCTTCCTCCGGAGAATACCTTTGACAAGAGCAGCGGCGAAAGCTTTGTGTGCTCTGTGTGCGGCTATGTGTACAGCGACCCTGACTTTGGCTTTGAAGAGCTTCCGGCGGATTGGACCTGTCCGGTATGCAAAATGCCGAAAAAGGCGTTTGTGCGCAAAAAATAGAGAGAAGCCTCTTTCCAAACAGGGAACCGTCTGCTTGGAAAGGGCTTCTCTTTGCTTTTGAGCTTGCTTAGAAACTGCTTTCCGGAGCGCTTGGAAGGTCTCCCAGATTGTTGCTTTCGTCTCCGTCCGGCAGGGAACGCAGATATTCGCTGCCGTTTCTGCTGGCGATGGCGACGCCCCGGATCCCTCCCTGCTTTGCCAGGGCGACCCCCTGGGCTTTGGAAAGCACAGTGCCGTCAGAAAGCTGATATCCGGATATCTTTCCGTTTTTCCGGATCAGGCGCTGGATGTTTTTCGCATCCTTTCGCGGCATGGGATTCATGATGTTGATGTTGGCCGGCAAGTTGCCGATCCTGCCGTTGTTTTCTTGAGTCACAAAGGAACGCTTCCTTTCTTGCGCGGCTGCGCGGAATAGTATATAGCTAGTTTGAGTTCTTTTTCGTCTATTATGCGGGCGGCCGTGCACGAACTGTTCCTTTGGCGTATCGGAGGACTTCGGGGCCTGCAAAACTCTTTCGTTTATTGTCGCGCAAAAGCGCTTTCGGCTGTTGTCTTTCAAAACGGGAAAGGGGATTTTAAAATGTTGGAAACGGAAAAAATCAGATGCAGCAGGTGCGGAAAGGAAATCGAAAGGCAAAGTAAGTTCTGCAGATTTTGCGGGAACCCCATACCCCCCCTTGCCGCTCCCGAAAACCCGGAAGCCGCTGTGCCGCCTGCTGCGCCGGTGAATATGCCCTATTTGGATCCTGCCGTCCCTCAAGAAGGAGATCGTTTTGGGACAGGCTCTTTTCAGCCGGGGCCTTCTGTGCCTTCAGCGGGGGAAGCGCCGGGGAAAATCGGGCCCTTCTCTCCCGCAGGGCAGCCTCAAAGCTTTCCTGCCGCCGGACAGGCTCCTTTCCCGCCGGCTCCTTCGGCCCCACAGTTTTTTGCCGGGCCGCCCCCGCAGAAAAAAGACGGAAAAAAGGCGGCGCTGCTTGCGGCGGCGATCGTTTTGACGGTGCTGGTAGCAGGCGTTTCCATTGTGGTGGCGGTGATGGCCTTTTCTCTCTGGGGACCTGCCAAGGAGAAGGGGCCGGAAAGCTCTCTTCCCGCCGTTTCCCAGCAGCGTCAGGAAAGCCCCTCTCCGTCTCCTGCTCCGGAAGCCTCTTCTGAGGCTTCGGAAGCTTTTCTTACGGGAGTCATTCCCCGGGATATCGATCAGATCTACGGCGCTCCGGAATTCTTCGGCCTGAGATTCAAGGATACGGCAGAGCAGGCGAGAGAGAAGGTGGAGATCGATGCCTATATTATTCCGGCGGGGAAAATTATCAAGCGAGACAGCATCCTCCGTTTTAATCCGGATGCTTTCCCCTTTGAGCTGTATGGGCTGGAAGCGGGGTTTGCAAGCATCGGCTTTGACGGTCCAAGCCTGAGCACGGTACAGCTGGTCTTTTTTGCAAAGGATGCCGGCTACGAGGAGGTCGTCGGGCTGTATACACAGATTTACGGGACTCCTGATGTGGACAACAAAGAGCTGTTTGGTACCAATTGGGTGGGGGAAAAAACCAGGATCGGGATCCAGCCCCTTGATGTGGACCGGGACGGAACGAAGGATACGGTGGTTACATACAGTGATAATGATGCCAGCCTTAACAGGGAGAACGGGGTCTTTGAGGCCCGCTTCAACGCCGGCCTGACTTTGGGTGAGGATGAGCTGGATCCCTGCGGATTTTGGGGAGAGGGTTCCCCCCTGGGGGAACCGATCTGGGCCCTGATCGGCACTGGGAAGCCGGAGGCGGACTACACCCTCTTCCAGTCAAGCTGGGGAGACGACTATTACAGGATCTATCCTTATTTTTCTTATTTGGGCGGGGAAGACAGTTACCTGGAATTTGAGGTGAATGAGGGCAGTGATGGCTTCAATGTCTCCTCGGCCTCCTATTTTACCCTTTACCGCTTCGACGAATCAAAGGGGGTGGCTGGCAAAGCGCAAGCAGTGAACCGGAAGCTGGAAGAACGCTTCGGCGAGCCTATGTATGGAAGCAAGCTGGTGATCGAAGGACAGGAAGATCAGATCCTGGAGGGGATCTCGGCGGATGAACTCAGCCTTGAGGGGATCGAGCAGGAGAGAAGAGACTATAGGCTATATCGTGGAAACGGGAAAGGGATCATTGCGCTTTATATCACCTCCTACCCGGATGATTCCGAGGTGTGGATCGAGGTAATGTATTACGAAGGTTGAAACCGGGGAAAGGCGGTCGCGGGATGTATGGTAAATCCCATCGGGGCCCGCGGCCTGTATCGCCTTGGAATCGAGGTTATTTTCCGTTTGCTTTTCTCTTGCAAATGAGGTACAATTTAGCTGATTCGGCCTGTTAAGAATAACGGCGAAAGGACTGGTAAACCATGAACGCTCAAGAACGCAGACAGCTTGAGATCACCGCCTTGAAAGTCCGGCAGGGGATCATCGAAGGCGTGTTTCACGCAAAATCCGGACATCCGGGAGGCTCTCTCTCCTCAGCAGAGCTTTTTACCTATCTCTATTTTAAAGAGATGAATATCGACCCCATGAACCCGAAGGACCCGGAAAGAGACCGCTTTGTGCTTTCCAAGGGGCATTGCGCTCCGGGTCTTTATGCCGTTCTCGCCCAGCGGGGCTATTTCAAAGAGGAAGAGCTTTCGAAGCTCAGGCATATCGGCGCAATGCTTCAGGGCCACCCCGACATGAAGGGTACTCCCGGCGTGGACATGAGCTCCGGCTCTCTGGGGCAGGGGATCTCTGCCGCTGTGGGAATGGCCATGGCCGGAAAGCTGGACGGAAAAAATTACAGGGTCTACACCCTGTTGGGAGACGGCGAAAGCGAGGAGGGCCAGGTCTGGGAGGCCGCCATGTTCGCCGGGCATAAAAAGCTTGACAATCTGTGCGTCATCGTAGACTATAACGGCCTGCAGATCGACGGCCCCGTTTCCCAGGTGGGCGGCCCGGAGCCGTTGGACCGGAAATTTGAAGCCTTTGGCTTTGAAGTGGTCACCATTGACGGCAACGATTTCGACGAGATCGAGGCGGCCCTTGAAAAGGCCAAGAGATGTAAGGACAAGCCCTTTGCCATCATCGCGAAGACTGTTAAGGGCAAAGATGTGAGCTACATGGAGGATCAAGTGGGCTGGCACGGCAAGGCCCCCAATGAGGAAGAATACAAAATCGCGAAGGAAGAGCTGCAAGCAAAGCTGGAGGTGCTGGAGCATGCGTGACATTGTAAAAAAGGCTACTAGAGAAAGCTTTGGGGAGGCTGTGACTGCTCTGGCGGCGGAGAATCCCAATATCATCGTGTTGGATGCCGACTTAGCGGAGGCCACCAAGACCGGCATTTTCAAAAAGGCGTATCCGGACCGTTTTATTGACTGCGGCATCGCGGAAGGGAATATGATCGGCATCGCTGCCGGGCTTGCTGCCTGCGGGAAGATCCCCTTTGCAGCCTCCTTTGCCATGTTTTCGGCGGGGCGTGCCTTTGAGCAGGTGAGAAATTCCGTGGGGTATCCCCATTTGAATGTAAAGGTGGTGGGGTCTCACGCCGGGATCTCTGTAGGCGAGGACGGCGCGACGCATCAGTGCTGCGAGGATATCGCCCTGATGCGCTCCATCCCCGGCATGGTGGTTTTGAACCCGGCAGACCATTATGAGATGCAGGCGGCCGTGAAAGCGGCGGCGGAATATGTGGGCCCTGTTTATATCCGTTTAGGACGCCTTGCCGTGGAAAGCGTTCACAACAACGAGGACTATCATTTTGAGCTGGGGAAGGGTATTACTCTGAGAGACGGCAAGGATGTGACCCTTGTGGCCACCGGACTGATGGTAGGAGAAGCGGTCAAGGCGGCAGACGCCTTGAAGCAGGCTGGGATCAGCGCCCGGGTGCTGGACATCCACACCATCAAGCCTCTGGACACCCAGCTGATCCTCAAGGCAGCCGAAGAGACGGGACTTTTGATCACCGTGGAGGAGCACAGCGTTATCGGCGGCTTGGGTGAAGCGGTAAGCTCTTATCTTTCTGAGGTTCGCCCCACGCGGGTTTTGAAGATGGGCGTCAACGATGTATTCGGACACTCCGGGCCTGCAGTGGACCTGTTAAAGGAGTTCGGCCTGTGCGCTGAGGCTATCAAGGAGAAGGTCAAGAAAGCCTTGAAGCCTTAAAAAGGGAGGTCCTTAAAATGGGGATCCTGATCCGCGATGCTTCCCTGAAGGACGCCTGCGCTCTTGCCTGCCTGAATCGGGAAGAGATGGGCTATGACTATCCGGAGGAGCTTACCGAAAGAAAGCTTGCCCTGCTTTTGAAGGATGGAAGAAATAAGATCCTGATCGCAGAGCTTCAGGGAGAAGTCATTGGTTACCTTCATTTGTGTGACTACGATTTGATCTATGCGCCCCCTATGAAAAACATCATGGGCATTGCCGTGAAGTCTGCCTTTCACCGGCAGGGAGTAGGCAGGGCGCTTCTGGAAGCGGGCGAGCGCTGGGCAAAGGAAACAGGAGCCGATGGCATCCGGCTTTCCTCCGGCGAAAGCAGGAAAGGGGCTCACGCCTTTTACCGGGCGTTAGGCTTCGAGGGCAATAAGCTTCAGCTCAATTTAAAAAAGTGGTTTTAACGAATAGGGAAAAACCGGTTTCCAAAATCGTTTTTGGAAATCTGTTTTTCTTTTCCCTCAGAATTTGCGAAAGGGGAGACAGAAAATGAACTATGACGGTATTCTGTTTGATTTGGACGGCACTTTGTGGGATTCCTCTTTTGCAGTGGCGAAAAGCTGGCAGGAGGCGTTAAAGGGTCAGCCGGATGTGCCCTTTCTGCCCACCGAGGAGCAGCTCAAGGGTGTGATGGGGCTTTCCAGCGAGGCGCTGATGGCAAAGCTGTTCCCCTCGCTTTCCAAAGAGCGGGGACAGGAGCTTTTTGAGCGCTGCTGTGAGGTGGAGATCCGCTATCTCAGAGAGCACGGAGGCGTGCTTTATGAAGGGCTGCGCGAAGTGCTCACAGAGCTTTCTAAAAGCCATTTTCTGGGGATCATCAGCAACTGCAACGACGGATATATCGAGTCCTTTTTAGACGCCCATGAAATGCGGCCCTTCTTTACGGATTGGGAATGCATCGGGAGAAGCGGCCTTCCCAAATGGGAAAATATCCGCCTGGTGGCAGAGCGCAGCCGGCTGGAAGCTCCCGTCTATGTGGGGGATACCCCCTGGGACGCGGAGGCAGCCGGAAAGGCCGGGGTTCCCTTTATCCACGCGGGCTATGGGTTCGGCGAGGTGCCGGGCGTGCCCAGGCTCGCTTCGATCCGGGACCTTTTAAAGCTGGTGTGAGACAAGCATTTTTTGGGAAAGGAGCCTCCCATGAAAACAGAACTTCTTTTTTCCAGCGTTCCTTTTATCAGCAGTGAAAAGGTGACGCTGACTCAGATCACCGACCTGGATCTCAGCGATTTATGGGAGATCCTGGGAGACGATGAGAATTTTCGCTTTACTCCCACGGCGTCTTTGGGCTCAAAAGCGGAGGCGGCTCACAAGCTGAGGGAAAGCGCCTTACTGTTTCAAATGAAAAAGCAGGTGGTTCTGGGGATCTATTCTACCCTGAACCGGCTTTTGGGTCTGTTTGAGATCTCAGGGATCGACCCGGCGGTAAGCGGAGTCACTGTCAGCTTTATGCTCCGGCAGGACAGCACGGGCCTGGGCTATGCAAGCTCTGCTCTGCGGGCGGTGTCAAAATATCTGTTTGAAACCGTGGAGGTAAACAGGATCCAGGCCTATGTGCTGCCCATCAATTACCGGGGGGTCCTGGTTCTGGAGCGCTGCGGCTTTGTGAAGGAAGGGACGATCCGGGAGGGATTTAGCTGGCCGGATAAGGGAATCGTAGACCTTGCGCTCTATTCTCTGCTGCCAAGCGATTATCGCCGGAGTCTTTCTGAAAGCAAAAAAAAGCAGGAGGCCGGTTATTATCTTTAAAAACGAGGCTTTTCCGCGAGGAACCAAACGACGACAAAAAGCGGAGGACAGCATGCTGTCCTCCGCTTTTTCGGGATCTCCTGCCGGGCCTCGAAATTTCAGAAAAATTCATCAAATCTGCCTCCGATAGGCCTGATATCGGTGTACGATATTCAGATCTTCCGGCATGGCAAGGCCGTGAGAGCCCAGATTCCCGTCGATTTCATGGCAGCCGTGATCCATGGCAAATCCAGAGAGCACATTGTGATGCTTCCAGGCACGGCGGATCAACGCGTCAAACATGGCGTAGGCCTCCGCGTTTGCGCGAAGCTCCCCTAGCGCCTCCACGCTTTCCGGGCCGAATTTGTGCATCAGTGCGTCATAATTTCCGTTGTACACCACAACGAAGTCATACTTGTCTTCCAGAATGATCTGCGCTGCCTTGGCGTTGACTTCTTCAATGGTATCATAGATGAAATAATCCATCTTTCTTTCCAGAAAGATGTGGGCCACACTGCACGCCGTTTCCGCAATGATCACAGGCCTTTTTCCCGCTTTGATCAGGGCGTCGAAAATAGTCTCGATGGTGATGACGGGTTTCGCGTACTGGGTGATCCCATGTACTTCCGGCTGAGCTCCGGTGTACATGGTGCCGAAGCATACCGGCGTCACAGAGGGCATTACGGTGCAAAAGGGAAGGCTCAGCTCTGTCCGCACTGTCACCTCTCGAAGAAGCTGCGGGTATTTTTCATAGATCCACTGTGCCACCGCGTCCGGATTGTACATAAAGATGCGGTCTGCCTTTTCTCCCTGAAATACCCGGTCCACATAAGCGCTCAGAGTTTCACAGGCCGCTGCGGCCTTCTCCGGGGCAGGGATCCCTTCCGCGTAGGAGAGAGCCGCGCACAAGCTGTCTAAAGACTGCTGATTTATTTCCATTGGAAAGCCTTCTTTCAAAAAATTTTGTCTGCCTCTCATTTTAAGCTTTTTCTCTTCTGCGTCAAGAATTTTGGACCGCTTTTTGACATTTTATTTTCCAATCGGTATACTGTATTGCAAAGAAAGGAAGGAGGAAAAGCAATGCAATACCGTGAAGTGGGAAAAACCGGATTTTTTGTCAGTGAGATCGGGCTTGGCTGCGAGCATCTGCAGGGGAAAAGCGCCGGGGAGATCAAGGCTGTAGTGGACGCCGCCCTGGACGCGGGGATCAATATTTTCGATGTGTTCATGTCTGAACCCCAGGTACGCACCGATCTGGGGCTTGCCTTGAAGGACAGGAAAGAAAAGGTGTTTTTGCAGGGGCATATCGGCGCGGCCTGGAAAGACGGACAGTATTGCCGCACCAGGAGCCGGGAAGAATGTGAATTCTTTTTTGAAGATTTTCTCACCCGCCTGGGGAGAGGATCCGTAGAATTCGGAATGCTCCATTTTGTGGATACGGAGGAAGACTTCCGGGAGGTGTTCAAGTCTCCGGTGATCGAGTACGCGCTGGAGCTGAAAAACAAAGGGAAGATCAAAGCGCTGGGAATGAGCTCCCACAA
>CAZMFF010000007.1:0-737 GCA_964565505.1 uncultured Acutalibacter sp.
TGCGGAAGGTGAAGTTGCCGGGGGTGATCTCATTGCGGAAGGCCTTGCCGATCTGTCCGATGGAGAAGGGCAGCTTCGCCCGCATGGTGCGCTGGACGCTTAAAAAATTCACATATTCGCCCTGGGCGTTTTCCGGGCGCAGATAGATGACGCTTTTGCTGTCATTTGTGACTCCGCGGTAGGTCTGGAACATCAGGTTGAATTCCCGGATATCCGTAAAATTATGCTTCCCGCAGTTGGGGCAGGGAATGTGATGATCCTTGATATACTGGAACATCTCCTCCTTTGTCATGCCGTCGGCGTGGGCTTCCGGGTCAAAATCGTCGATCAGGTTATCAGCCCGGTGGCGCGTTTTGCATTCCTTGCAGTCCAGCAGGGGGTCGGAGAAGGAGGCCACATGGCCGCTTGCTTCCCAGACTCTGGGGTGCATGAGAATATCAGCGTCCACTTCATAGCTGTTTTTCCGCTCCTGAATGAAGCGTTTCCTCCAGGTATCTTTTACATTATTCTTCAGCCGCGCGCCCAAGGGGCCATAGTCCCAGGTGTTGGCGAGGCCGCCGTAAATTTCGCTGCCGGGGAAGATAAAGCCCCTGTTTTTGCACAGGGCCACGATTTTTTCCATCGTTTTTTCAGAGGGATTCATGTTGTGAAGCCGCCTTTCTCATCGTTTTCAAAATTTTCAAAAGCTCCGGTTTTCAAAGTAAGTTTAATTCTAGCATTTTCCAAGGCAAAATGCA
>CAZMFF010000007.1:837-61218 GCA_964565505.1 uncultured Acutalibacter sp.
ATGCATTTTGCCTTTGGTAAACATGCAATGCATTTTGCCTTTGGTAAACATGCAATGCATTTTGCCTTTGGTAAACATGCAACGCATTTAAAAGCTCTCCGCCGGCTGAAAAGAAAAAAGCTTCTTCCCCGGCCGGGGAAGAAGCTTTGAAAAGACGAAGCAATCTCTAAAGGGACAGGCGAAAACAGAAGCGCGCCTCCCCATCAGGAGAGATAGCCTGCCGCGTACAGAAGATAACCATAATACCATTTGTTTTCCGAAACGTCAGAGAAGGGGTTTTCGAGGGAGGAGGTGAGCAGGAAAAGCTCCTCCTTATCGGGAGAAAAACCAAGGCTTGCACAGACCATCTTGGCGGCCTCGCCCCGGCTGATCTTTCGGTTGGGGAGGAAATGCCCATCCCGGTAGCCGGACACGATCCCGCTTTCGGCCAAAGCGTTCACATAGGGGACCGCCCAGCCGCTGACATCCTGAAAAAGGCTTTTTTCCTGAGGTTCAATCGAAAGCTCCGGCAGGGAAAGGGCAAGAAGCTTTGCAGCCTGCGCCCTGCTGATAGGCTCATCCGGGTGGAAGGTGCCGTCGCTGTAGCCCTCGGCGATCCCTAACTGTTCCGCGTAGGCGATGTAGCCGGTGTACCATTTCCTGACGGCGATATCAGAGAAGGAGGGGGCGCCGTAATTCAGGGTCTCATTGTAGTCCAGCAGCGCGACCATCAGCATTTTCAGAAACTCTGCCCGGGAAATGGTTTTATCGGGCGCCATAATGCCGCCGGAATATCCTGTCATAAAGGGGTTGGGCGTCTGCCGGAGATCCCAGCGGTCGCCCTCTGCCGCCAGACTGCGAGGGGAAAGAGCGCCGGCTAAAATAAGAAGCGCCAGCACCGCGCAGAGCAACGCCCGAAGAAAAACGGGAACCTTTGAAAGTCTTTCCATGCTCAAAATGATGGCCTCCTGTCAATGCTTTTTTGGGGCCGCCTGCCGTATGGTATCGGAAACGATCCCCGCTGACGGCAGCCTAGTATCCCACCCTCAATTATAAGAGGGTAAGTTTCCGTTGTCAACGAATTTCCGCAATAAAAGAACGGAAAACGGTTTGATAAAGCGGCGGCAGAAACAAGGATATGGCGAAGCCGAACTCATTTTGTCAAATTAGAAAAAATTTCTTTTTAAATTTTGGATAGACTGATCTTTCTTTTTAGGCAAAAAAAGGTTGAAATTTTTAAAAATTTCGCTATAATAAAATGGAATAAAAATGAACAGTGGGGTAGTGCGCTCTTTTTTGGAAAACTTATTACCGGAATTTGTGGATTTTACATTCTTATTCCCCAATATATGGGGGAAAATGGGAAGATTTCTACTCACTGTAAAGCCCTTTCCAATAAAAGAAGGGGACTCAGTAAGGTATTTTAGGGAGGAACGCAAAGATGAGAAAGAGAGAAAGAGTGTTGTCATGGATGCTTGCGGCAGCTGTTTTTCTGTCTGGAATGACTCCCGCAGGCGCGCAGCCGTTAGGCGGCGCTGTGGCAAATAGCTCGGGGGAGGACCCGGCTCTTCCCGCGCAGGAAGCTTTTCTCAGCGAGGCCGGCCCCGACACCAGAATAAAATTTGAGCAGACCGATTTTGACGCAGAGACCGGTATCCTCACCATGTCCTTAAGAGTAAAGCCCAGCGCAAGCGACGGCGCCGAGGTTTCTTCCGGGCTTTTCACCGGGACCTTCGTCAGCGACGGGTACTTTGCCTTTCAAACTGACAGCGCTTCCGTTCTTCCCGTGATGAAGAACGGCCAGAGCATTGTTTCCTATGGCGACTACATAGGCTTTGTAGGGACGCCGGACGGGCGCAACAACGCGTTTCTTCAGAGCTTTGCTCAGGGCAGAGGGCGGCAGGCAAACGCCGGGATCTCTGTAAACGAGGCCCTGGGCTGCGAGGACAATCGGTTCAGCGAATATGGAACCGCCTATTTTGTAGAAATCGATGAGGAAAACCTAAACTGCTACTTTGACTTCTCTCTGGACTGGAACAGAGCGTGGCTTCTGCCGGAGGCCGACGGCTATGTGACGGTAGTAGACCTCTATTTCCAGTGCTATACATCCACAGAAGACGGAACACAGCCGGCGAAAAGCGCCGACGCGCTCTTTATCAATTCCATCCGCGTACCGCAGAGCGCCGAAGAGGCCAACGCCATCGCTTCCCGCTTTTACAGCGAGCGGGGGAACACGGCCTCTGATTCTCTGATGATGGGCGGCGCGGCCTACCGGGAAAAGGTGGGCTCCGTGATCTCCGGCACCCGGCAGCGGGTCACGGCGGGCTCTGACTGGTGGTACTTTGAAACGCCGAAAACCACGCCCTGGAAGAGCGCTTCCGGCTGGTCCGGCGCATTGCTGGACGGAACCAATGACGAGGCTGACGCGCCCAGCTACTATTACGAGCATATGAACGACCGCTATGTGATGCAGGCGTTCTACATGGGGATCACCAATACCTTTACCGGAGATACTTATGTTGATAACACAGGCGTGGAAAGGCCTGTGGAGGATCCGGATTTCCTGACCCCTTCGGGCCAGTCCACCAAGTTCCAGATCGCCCGCTACGCGGTGCCCACGGAAGCGGAAAACGAGGCGAGAGAGGAGCTGGGAGAGCGGATCCCCGCGAGATATAACGAGAATAAGCTTGACGAGGGGCGGTCGATCCGGCTCAGCTACGCGACCTCCTCCGGAGTCAGCGGGAATTCCCTTACCACACCGGAGAGGGAAGACGCCGAGCGGTTCTTTGAGTGCATTTCCTGGGAGCTGCTTCTGCCTGACGGGCAGACTGCTTTGAACGACTGCAGCTACCGCTTTACCGGAGTGCAGAGCCAGGTGGAATGCCTGACTGAGCGGGGCAGCGAAACGCTGCTTTCCAAAGAGGCGGTTTTTGACGGCGGCTACTATGACGGCTGTAAATTCCAGCGGCTTTACCGCACCAGCGGCGAAAGAGAAGAATTTGTAATGGCGTCGCCTTTGGGCGTGGTGATGGACCTGGATCCGGAAACCACGGTCAGCTATTACGGAGAGAATGCCTCCGGGGCGGTACAGGCCGTGGAAGAGCAGCGCCTTATGCCCCAGCTTTATGTGACCAATCAGGCGGCGGACCCGGAAAGCTATCTCTGGAAGGAAGCGGAGAGCGTTCTCACCACGGGAGACCTGTATCTGCGGGCCACATATGAAAATGATGAAAAGGGGATAAGCTTTACAGCCAGCTCTCCCGACCATATCCGGCTGGTAAAGCAGACCTCACAGGCGACAAAGGCCGACCTGGACGTTTCCTCTTTGCGGGTCACTCCGGAGGGAGAGGAGACCACCAGCGGGTTTGCCGTGGGCGTTCCCTATCGCGAGGGCGCTTCGAAAAAGCAGGATAAGGTCTATATGGAAGGGCTGCCGGTGCTTTCCAGCGCGTATGACCAGTACGGCTTCCCGATCGATATGAGAAGCGAGATCGTGCTGGAGCCCAAGGAGGGGAGCATGGCGGCGGCCATCTATGCCGCGGCCCTCTCCGAGTCTCCGTTCCAGGTGGTTCCCAAGGAAGACGGGGCCGAAAATGAGTATACTATTAAATATAAGGAAAATAAGGACGTCAAAGATGTGGTGCCCGGCGTCTATGAGCTGAAGGTAAAGGGAAGGGAGAAGGACCCCACTCCGGCAGAGCTTCTGATCGTCAAGGAACCGGATTACCTCGCCCGCGTGGACGCTGTCCTCTACGGCGGCTCTATGGGGGGCACAGACAGCCAGGGCATTGTGACCGTTGACCTTTCCGTGCCCGCTTTGGAGACCGGGACGAAAGCCCTTGGCCGGGCGGAGCTGGTTACCTATTTAAGAGAGCTTTCCAACCAGTGGAGAGACCCTGCGGACGCGGTGGAGGATCTTTCGATCTACGATATCGTTCCCGACCTGCGCGACGACAATAACCCCTTGAACTTTGATTTGGAAAAGATCAAGCTGAGAAGCGACCTGAGCCTGGAGTTTGAGGCCTCCTTCCCGGAGAACGCCCCCGAATACCAGAAGGTGGGCGTGGATACCTCTTCTCTGGAGAAGGGCGTGATCCGCTTTGACAGCACCACGGCGGACGGCACGGTGATGATGTATACGATCCGGGCCACGCTTCATCCGGAAAGCAGCACTCCCACAGTGGTGGAAAAGACCTACCGCCTTTTGTTCCACAGAGAGGCTTCCCGCCTGGATCATATCGTGATGAAAACTCCCGCCTCGGTGGGCGTGCCGGACGCGGCGGAGGGCAGGAGGACCTATCAGCTCAACGCCTTGCCCTACGACCAGTACGGAGACCCCTGGAGCTGGGCGGCGGCGGATTATACTTACGGCCATCTGAACCCGGCCCCCTGGACTATGACCCTTTCGGGAAAAGACCTTACAGGCATCCGCCTGACGGGAGACCACAACTCCGTGTTGGAGATCACCTCGCAGGCTGTCAATACAGAGATCGAGCTTTCCGCGAACTATGTGGGCGTAAGCTCTCCTGAGGCCACTGTTTCGGTGCTTCGCGCCGAGCCTATGGCGAAGGCGCTGGTGGCCCGGTACGACCGGACGCTGGTAGCTCCGCCGGACAAAACGACGCCTGACGCGCAGTACCAGATGACGCCCTCTTTTGAGGTGCACGATCAGTACGACGCTTTGGTAGACCCCAAAGATTACAGCGTGAGCTGGTCCTTTGTGAAAGCGCCTCAGACAAACGGCCTGATCGCCTTAGACGCGGCGACCGGCGTGGTCACGGTGAAGTCCTGCGCCCCCAGCGCGCAGTTTACGGTGAAGGTCGTGATCGCCCAGAAGGGCATCAAGCGTATTGAGCGCACCTTTGACCTGGAAGTGCGAAGGGCCGGCAGGCAGATCGAGGAGGCCAGCGTGGTGGAGGATTCTGTAAACTATCCCTCCAGAGACAGCGCCTCCACAGGCCCCATCCAGCTGACGGCAGTGGGCTACAGCCAATATGGGGACGAACCGGAAACCATCACCTCCGGCCTTTCCTGGATGCTCTATTCCGTGACGCTGAAGGACGGAAGCGTGCTTCGCTATTATGACGACGCCTCTTCCCCCACCAGGAAGCCTACCGGAGAGATCACCTATAATACAAGCCAGGGCCGGTATGAGATAAACGGCTTCTCCCTTTCCACAGACGGAGTTCTGCGCTTTACTCAGGTGGCAGATGAAAACCAGGTGGTCCGCTCCTTCCAGACGGTCGCCGTGTATAACCTGAAGGAATCTCAGCCCAAGACCATCACGGTGGAAATGCCGGACGCGAGGCCCTACGATATTCTGGTAGCCAACGACTATCTTGCCGGCATCAATGTGCCGGACTCCGGAAAAACCAACAGCCTGACGGTAGTCTCCTATGTGAGAAGCCAATACGGCCTGTACCTCTATGAAGAGAGCAGCCGCATCTTCCTGCGCTTCGCGGGAGAGCAGCCCCAGGGCGTTTCCATCGAGGGGAACCGGGTGATAGTCACCTCCCAGGCCTTGGGCGGAACGGCAGACCTGGAAGCGGTGTTCGTGACCGATTCCGGCGAGGAGATCACAGAGCCGATCCCCCTGCCCCTGCACAGAGCCAACGCCGTTCTGGCCTCCTTGAAGTTTAACGGCATTCGAGATATTGACGGGTCTCAAACAGACCCGGTGCTGCCGATCCCCTCCGCTCTTTCCAGCGGCGAGTATTATACCCTGCGGGTGCAGGCGCTGGATCAGTTTGAGGTGCCTTTGGGCGCGGCGGTACAATGGCAGATCGTTTCCCGGACCGCCGGGGTAGACGCGGTGATCACCAACGCGGGCACCGGGCGGATCCAGCTGAAATATTCGGAAGACATGAAGGCAAGCGGCGCGTCCATTACGGTGCGGGCCACGGCGGTGAGCGACCCGAGCATTTCGGTGGACCAGGAGATCCGCTTCAAAAAAGAGGCAAGCGTCCCCGCCTATGCGCAGGTCACAAGCTCTGAGATCATCGCGGGGGATACCTACGAGGGCAGGCCCGCCATCCCTGAGCGGGAAGCGCCCCCTCTGAAGATCCAGGTGAAGGCCCAGGTCTATTCCCAGTACCGGGAAGAGCTGCCGGGCGAGCAGGCTGTCATCACCATGGAATCCGAAAATGTCAAGGGCGCGTCAGTCGCTATGACGGACGCCGCCAACAGCATCGCGGTGCTGTCCATAGAATCCAATGTGTCTCAGTTCAGCCTCACCCTGAGAGCCGCCCCTGCGGCCGATCCGCAGGGCTTTGACCCGGAAAACAGCCTTTGGCAGATAGCCTTGAGCCGCGGCAGCGGCTATCCCTATGAGCTGGTGCTACCGGTTGCAAATCCCGTGTTTGAAGTTCCGCAATGGGTGAGCGACCCCATGGCGAATACGCCCTCCGGGGAGACCTGGGACGATTTCCAGGTTACAGGAGAAGTGCAGGACCAGTACGGCACAGTTTACAGTGGCTATTATCCGGTGTGGACCTTCTCCGGCATGGAGGGGATGGAATTTGACTCCGGTAAAATGACAGTTTCCGGTTCCTCCGCCTTCAGCAGCACGGCGGACCCGAATCAGGCATATTTTAGAGTGAACAACCGAGTGCTGGAAGCGGGAACCTCTTCTCAAACCGTGACGATCCCGGTAGGGTATAACGGCACAAGCACCAACCAGGCCTTTAAAAAGACGCTGCGCGTCACCCTGAGAAAAGACGCCTCCTCTCCCGCCTATCTCTATTTTGACGGGGTGGATGAAAACGGCTATCTCAATATCGACCGCCCCCATGCAGAAGAGGGCAAAAGGGAAATCAAACTGATGCCCACGGTCTATGACCAGTACGGGCTTCCGATGGAGGATGTGCCCGTCACCCTCACTTTGAGAAAAGAGGGCCTGGAAGAGCAGGGCGCAGTGGTGGAAGAGGTGATCGCCCCCGCCTCCGACCGGGAGCACGCAGGACAGGTGACCGGCTACCTCATCAAAAACAGCGAGGACGTTTTGGTGGGCGAGCTGAGCCTTGTTACCGGCATCCTGAAGCTGGAAAGCACCTTCCCCTTTGAAACGGTAGAGGTGAGAGCCACCTGCTCCGCTTTGAATGTGACAAAGCCGGCGGTGGTGCAGATCGCCACGGAAGAGCGGGTTCCCGGCTCTGTGGAGATCGTAAGCGATCATGAGGGCCCCTACTATATGGGAAGAGATCTGGACCTGGAGACGGGAACTTTGCAGGAACCTTTGAGCTCTGTGATCTACGACCAGTACGGAGAGCTCTATTCCAAAGCGGACGTGAGAGCGCACTGGACCCTTTTGGAGACCGACACCACGGGCAAGCCGGTGGAGGGCGCTTCGGGAGGATACCTGCCCTATACGGAATATACCGAGGAGGGCGCGGAGAAATTCCCCTCCGAAAGTCTCATCAGCCTTTCGGATACCAGCAGCCGAACCTCTCTTCTGACCCTGCGGCCCCAGAATTTTGAAGAGGCCAGAATGGCTCTGGTCCAGGTAAGGCTCACAAAGCCTACCGGCGGCAGCTGGGATGTTTCCCAGATGAACCTGGTGGAGGTCAAGCACCCCTCCAGAGGCACGGGCGGCTTTATTACGGTATACTATTCTGCCGGTGATTACGGCGAGCTGGTAGGCAGTGCAGAGCACGGCATGCAGGCGGGAGCCGTTATCACGGAGATCCCCGGCGTAAAGACGCTGGAGGGCTATGGGTTTATCGGCTGGACCATTGACGGCGAGACCCTGGTAAATCCGGCGGAGCTGACCGTTTACCAAAGCACCATCTTTACCGCGGTGTATAAGGACATCACCGACACCAAATTCCTGGACGGCTATGAGGACGGCGCGATCCGGCCCAACCGGAAGGTGACAAGGGCAGAGTTTGTAAAGATGCTGACAGAGGCTATGGGCGGCTATGACGAGAACAAGGATTACGGCGCGTCCTTCGGGGATGTGAGAAGCGGCGCGTGGTATGCGAATAACGTGGCCTTTGCCAAACAGGCGGGGCTTTTGGAGGGCTATGAGGACGGAAGCTTCCGCCCGGATAAATCCATCACAAGAGCGGAGGCCGCCAAGATCCTGGCGCTTGCGTTGAAGCTTCCCAAAACGCAGTCTAAGGATAGGCCCTTCCCGGATGTGAAGCCCGGCGTCTGGTATGCGGATTATATCACCCTCTTGCAGGAAAGCGGCGTCATCGACGGCTACGAGGACGGCACCTACCGGCCGGAGCGGAATATTACCAGGGCCGAGGCAGTAAAGATGATCATCCTCATCACGAAGAACGCTCCCAAGGGTTTGGAGCTTTACAACCTTCAGCATTACGGATACTGTCCGTTTATCGATATCAAAAAAAGCCTTTGGGCGTACGCCTATATCCTCCGCGCCGCGGGGATCGCATAGGCAAAAATGAAAACAAGGAGGTAGGGTTTTCATGAAAGAAAGCAAAACAAAACAGTTCACATTTCGCCGGATCCGGCACCTTGGGCTGACAGCGTTCGCTTTTTTGACAGCGCTGGTCATCGCCCTTCCTGCTTGGGCGGCGGGAGAGAGCGGCACCACCTATAACGCCTACTATCATGTGCATACCAGCAACGAGCGGTACGCAGTAGATGAGAACGGCGACGAGGACGAAAGCCGCGTGGAAGGGTTTGCCTCCTTCTCCACAGACTCTCAGGTAAACCTCTACGGTGACGACATCTTCTTTGCGGAATATGCCAGCCGCTTTAATTTCAGAAATATCAAGCGGATGGACATTGCCGCGGTGGGTGTCAACCAGAACAGCCCCGTGCAGTTCAAGCTGGACGCGGGCAGCGACAAGAACTGGAAAGAGCCTGCTGTCAGCGCCTCTCAGACGCTGATCAGCTATCAGAGCAAGAACAGCATCTCTTACAGCGACTTCAACAGTATGATGAGAAAGCTGTCTCTGAGCTTTGACAAGACCAAGGGGGCCACAGACGCCTCCGTCAAGCTGGTTTTGAAGGCTTACGACAATGTAAACGGCAACGTGCAGGGCATGGGCTTTAACCTGGACGCTGAGGCCGGATGGAGCGGGATTGCGCCTAACGGCGTGTCTTACCGCACGGTCAACGAGTACACCTGTACGGTGAAGTTCTACAGCTATGCCACCGGCGAGATCGACGGGGATACGCTGAAAATCACCTATCAGGGAGACAATGACAGCGAAACGCTCATCGCCCCTCAGGACAAAGACGGCGGAGAGGCTTCCTTCGTCATGCGCGTCACGGATTACAGTGACGAGATCCAGGACGGCGTGGAGTATGGCTATCAGATCAAGAAGGCCTCTGAGCAGTGGTCCTCCTCCACGAAGATCGTGAAGGTGGGGACGCTGGAAAGCTCTCTTTCCAAGGAAGAGAAATTCAAGGATCTTCCCATCACGGTGACAGGCTTTGACGCGGGGACTACCTATGAGGTGCGCGGCGTGTTCATCACAGATGGAAAGACCGCGAATTATACCACCACCGACCCCATCACCGTAAGCTACGACAAGCCGGTGATCAACACCTTCGGTGTAGGCAATGTCACCAAGAGCTATAAGGGCGGCCTGGACGGGGAGACCATGAACATCTCTCTGCTGGGAACCTATAACTATACCGGCTATGACGAAACGGTGACAGAGGACGAGAGCGCACAGGAGGTCACGGGCCCCAGGGTAAAGGCCACGCTGTACTTTACCTCACACCGGCAGGTAAGCGAAGACGGGACTCATGACGAGAGCCAGTGGACAGAGGTGTGGAGCAATACCCAGAACCTGTTAGACGGGGAGACGGGGGAGATCGAGAGAAATATCGAGCTTTCCACTCGCTACACCCTTTCCTCTGACCCGGCGGACGCCTCCGGCCGGACTTTGCTGGACAGTGCTGACTGCGCCTATAAGCTGGTGCTGACAGACCTGATCTCCGGCTATTCCACCTATCGTTTTTCAGACTCCTTCTCGGTGGACTCCACGCCTCCCAGCGCGCCGGTGGTAGAAGCACTGGCCGCCAAGGTGGACGCGGATGGAAACCTGGTGACAGATACAGACGGGAACCCGGTAGAAGAAGTGGTGACCAATACCGATGAGCCTGTGGGCGGCGCAGGCGGCAGTGTAAAGATCCGCATTTCCGGCTCTGTGGAGACGGGCAGCGGACTGAAGGAATACTCCTATTCCATGTATCACCTTTCTACCAGAGACGCCAAGGTGTACGGCGACACCATTCCCAAGGTATACGCGCAGATGGCCAACTTCACCCAGAGAGACCACGGGGCGGCCTCTTTTGTGAGCGATACCGGCGTTGCCATTGAAGAAAACGGAGCGGGCACCTTCACCGTAGCGAAGGACGGCTACTACCGCATTGACGCCAGGGCAGTGGACCAGGCGGACCGTATCTCTCAGGTGACCTCCTTCTACCTGAGGGTGGACCTGACTGTGCCCGAAACGCCCCAGGTGCGCCTTGCGAAGGTGGTGGACGGCGGCTATGGCCCCTATGACAACCGCACCTATACCAACGACAAAGTATGGATCTTTGCCAAATCCAACCCGGTAACGGGCAAGACGCTGGCAGGCTATGAATTCTCTACAGACGGCGGTCTGACCTGGCTTTCCTTCAAGAGCCAGACGGGCTATACCGATACGGACGGGGCGGTGCTGGTGTATCAGCCCGGTTCCTATACCAACACGGAGACCTTCCAGTATGACGTGGCCTTTAACCTGAGCGCCGCTTATGACGACTACCAGACCATTCTGGTGCGGGCAGTGGACAATATGAGAAACGTGTCCCTCTCCTCTGACCCGGTGGTCATGCGTACCGTGGGCCAGACCCCTCAGGCAGTGGCCGAGATCGAGCATGTGGGCATCGAGGTGGCCTTGGCTTTGGGCGCACGAACCTCCATGCAGATGTCCACTCTGACGCCCGGCCTGAAAAATGCGGCGGCTCAGAAGATTAACCTGAAATATTACGGAACCACCGGCAGCACCAACCTGAACGCGGCGGATTTCAACCCCTACCTTTACACGAAGGATGAAACCTGCGACTGGGGAGACGACGCGGCCTGTAAGGGCGAGTGTAAGCACGGATCTTCCTGCCGCTATGCCATTGTGGCGGCGAAGGGCTATGCGATCTATAAGCCGGAGTATGTGAATGTACAGGGCATTTCCACAGACGACGCGGCCCAGAGCCTTGACTGGCATCACTTTGACCATACCAGCCTTTCCTCCTATGCAAAAAGCGCCAAAGGCTGGCAGCCCAGCGGAGACCCCAACCGGTATGTAGAATCCCATGGGTTGTTCACCGCCATGGACGACTATGTGACGACTGATGGATTCAACGCTACCAGTGCAGGAAGTGATTTGACTGAGACCAGCACGGGACTTTTTGACCAGAGCGTAAAGACCCGTATCTATCACATGATCCCCTTCCCGGCGGATGAGTACGACAAAGACGGGAATCTAACCAAGCATTATGATACTACAGACCTGACAAAGACCTATGCCATTGATAATATCCGCACCTACGGATATTATACCGGCTATACAAGAGACTGGATGTTCATGTACAATGAGCAGCCGGCCAGGAAGAACATCGGCTTTACCATCAACGACAGCAAGATCTATCCCCACTCCAACGATGGCTACGGCTTCCTGTTCAACACCACCATCCGGCAGAATCCTTCCAAACAATGGGTGGTGTCCGGTTACCTGTTCTCCATTGCGAAGTACGCAGATACAGGTTCCAGCTCCGTTACCGCGTATCGCTGGGGACTGATTAAGCTGACGGATGTGGCCATAGACACGCTGCGAAACGGTTCTTCTTCCATGACGAGCATGAGTGGTCACATCTATTCGGGCTATGATCCGGGGCTGTACAGTTCCACGGCCGTGCGGCATTTCCGGCTGGTAACAGAGAACGGCAAGACCATCATTTACTGCTATCAGGGTGGAGACAATCTGACGACGGAGGAGTTGAACAAGAAGTTCAACGACGATACCGCCAAGGGCACCACCATCGGCGCCAGCTCTTATAAAACAGGCTATCGGGCTATTGATTTCGGCAGCGGGAATTATGTCCTCAATACCCCTAACCCCACGGTAGACGGCAAGCCCATCGGCACAGAAGCCAGCACCTACTTTACAGATAACAACTGCTACGGCTTCGGTCCCTTCGCGGCCGGCACTTCAGTCGGCCACACCTGTACGACCGATACCCAGGTGGTATTTTCCAACATGGTATTGAAGGTGGACGTGGTGCGCACCCTGTCCGAAGTGGTCACAGAGCCTCAGTGGGGCTCCGGCAAGGCGAAATTCATCACCAACATCTCCGACGACGCGGTCTCCGACTTTAAGGACCCGGCCCTGACCTCTCAGATCCAGTGGCGGTTAAATAACGACAAGGCCCGCTACATCGGCTGGGGAAAGGACAGCAACGAGGCTGAGACCATTGCCTTCTTAAAGCGGATGGCTGGTAGTAACGCCACGGCGGCGGAGCTGGCCCATGTGGGTATGTACGAAAAGAGCACCATCGGCAGTACGACCCGGCCGGTCAATACCCAGATCGATGAGGTGGCCACCTATATCACCAACGAGTATTATGCAGCCTTCGGCTATGATTCCACGGGGAGTACACCGGTGAAGAGCATGGTGTCCGGCAAGGGCGCTGTATTCACTATGGACGATATCGGCAGCATGAAGTTCGAGGTAACACCGGAGAAGTATCTCACTTCCTCCGCGAACCCGGACTATCCCGCCGGGCGGTGGTATGTGGTACACGACGCCCTGGGCGCGGGAAACGAGCTGGATATCAGAAACGGCAGCTATTCCGACGCTTTGGAATTCAACATCACCCTGCCCGGACGGTATACCATCTACTTCGCTCCGGACAGAGACGCGGCCCTGAACGGCCAGCTTGACCCGGAGGACGCCATCTTCGACTTCGTGGTGAACCAGAAGCCGGTGGCCCTGTTCAACGGCACCATTACTCAGGACGGCTCCGGCGCGGATGTACTCTCCATTACGGACTCCTCCTATGACCCGGACAGCAGAAATGAGCCGGGCGGGATCGTGACGGAGAACGGCGTGCAGATCGCAGGCCTTACAAAGAGAGAATGGCGCTATGAGGTCCTTACCCAGAACAGCTCAGGCGATCTGGTGATGGTAGCTACCACTGACTGGAGCACCAATAATCTCAACGGCACAACGATCTCTACCCTTACTGGCGGCAAGTACTCAAAGCTTGCCAGCAACATGGTACTGACCGTGTACGAGAGAGTCACCGACGTGGTGGCAAGGCGCAAGGCCCTTTACGGAGGAGACGGCTCCGTCATCGGCTACACCTATGAGCAGTGCGCGAACCATGTGAGCGATGTGTGTCAGAGGAATATCACGGAGAAGAGCCAGATGGTAACCAGCTCGCCTCTCTCCGCCATCACCCTTGACAAGGTGTTCATGTACGACACGGCCATTGCCGCCTCTCGAGAGGTGAACAAGCGCATTGAGGTGACCCGGGAAAGCACCCAGCCTCAGGGCAAGAACTTTGCGGTGTCCTGGGCCATTGACCTGGGAAGCAAATATAAGCTTGCGAGCCGGTCTGACAACTATATTCCGCTGACCCGCGACCCGGCTACGGAAAACTATACCGCCACGCTGGGAGGGGCCACCGAAACGGTGCTCAAGTGCGTGACGAAGCCCACGACCACCGGTGAAACCATCAACAGTGTGCCTACCTCTACCGGAGGCGTGTGGACCATTTCCTATGACTTCATCAGCAAGTTTGTACCCAAGGGCTCCAGCATGGTGCTGCAGATCACCGAGACGGCCTGGGGCTATGCTTCCAGCGGCGCTACGACGCAGGGGGCCATCACAGACGCCTCCGCCCGCGCCATCTACTTCTCGGCGGACACCTATGCCCCCGTGCCGCAGGTCGTGGTGACCAACACGGTGACCAAGGCTTCTGACGGAACAGAGACCCTCAGCGACTATGAGGCCAGCAAGTATCTGGACGTGACGGACGGCTCAAGGTCCATCCGCATGAAGGTCAGCGGCTCCAAGGATTCCGAGGGCAAGCTGGCAGGCTATGCCTATTATCTCTATACGAAGAATGTCAGCGGAAACCCGGATAAGTATTATCGGCTGGAAAGCAACGGGACGCTGACGCAGGTGGCGGACGCCAAGAGCGCAACGGTGAGGGTGCCGGACACTCAGCTTACCGGCACGGACAACGAGACGATCATCAACCTGACCAAGTCCGTTTTGAAGGCCGGGCAGTCCAGCCTTTCCATCAGCATCGCCATCTGGGCCTATGACAACCGCACGGATAACTCTGCGGCCATCACAGGCGCAAACGAGACGAAGCCCACCAAGATCGAGGATATCAAGTTCACCACCTCCCAGCCCATGCCGCCTGAGATCACGGTAAGTAACGGCAGCGGCGCGAAAGTGGCCTATATCTCCAACGAGACGGGCTTCTATGACCAGGGAACAAACCGCGACACCGACAAGCAGGCGTCTCCGGACGGCCTCAACTACGCGGCCAACTCCGCGGTAACGGTGAAGTTCTCACCCAGACAGAATTACTTCGTGCAGAACAGCTCCGGCGGATACGACCCGGCAGATTCCTCTACCGGAAAGCTCTATTACGAGGATATCTACCGCGCGGCGGACATGACCAACTCCGCAAATATCCGCTACAGCGTGTATTACCGCAGCGGTTCCAGCTGGCTTCCCTATACTCTGACGGTGGCCGGAAACAGTGTGACACTGGAGAACCGGGAAATGGCTCCCGGCAGCACCATCACCCTGAATGAGACCAATTATTACCGCATTACCGCGGCCGTTATCAACGGCGCGGGAGCGGTGAGCGCCCAGAGAACCGTGGAGTTCGAGCTTGACCTGGAGCCTCCCACGAAGCCCAACGTCACCTTTACCGACAACACCACCGGTACCAGCTACCGTGTGGGCACCAGGACCCAGCAGGTGAATATCCGCGTGGCGGATTCCACCGATAACTATATGGACGGTGCCTATTACTCCTGGACCTATGACAACGGCGCTTCCTGGCACGAGCTGGATACGCCCGTGAAAGACCTCAGCGCCCATCAGATGGTGCTTGACAAGACCGGCACCTATAATGTGCGCATCCGGGCTATGGATAAGGCCGGGAATACCAGCGAAGAGGTGACGACCACCATTCAGATCGACGCCACCAATCCTGTGGTGCCCGCGCCCAGTATCGAGGCGAAGATCAGCGACGACACGCCTTATGAGACCTATCTGATCGGGCTTTACACCAAGGGCGAGGGAACGCTGTTTGCAGTGGACGACAGCGGCCTCAACACCACCGATACGATCATCGGCGTACCTCTCCTGGAGGATAAGAGCTTCCTCATCACACCGGAGAAGGGCTGGATCATTGAGGGGATCACCTATGGGCAGAGCCAGATCGGCCTTGACACTCTCACGGACAACGGAGACGGAAGCTTCCTTCTGACCCTTTCCAAGGTACAGACAGACGCCCTGCTGACGGTGCAGTTCCAGAAGGAAGGCGGAGAGCCTGAGGTGCAGAGCGCGCCGCAGAACATCCTCAAGGAAGTCTCCATAAGAAGCGCCCTGGCAGGAGCCTCCGGCACGAGAGCGGCAAGCCCCAGAAGCATCAGCAGCGCGAGAGCGGCTTCTGCAGACGGGACCCATCGTCTGAGAGTGCTTACCGATAACGAGCTGGCAGGCATGGTAACAGGCGGAGGGCAGATCGCGGACGGCGAAAGCGCTGATGTGACTATCACCGCCTTCCCCGGCTACCGGGTAGCCTCGGCGACCCTGACAAGGGGCGAAGGAGAGGCGCAGGATATCACAGCAGAGCTGACAGCTTCCTTTGCCGGTGGAGTTTACCATTATACGGTAAGCAGCATCACAGAGGATACGGTACTGGATCTCTCCTGGAAGCAGCTGAGCATCTACACCGCCACATTAAAAACTTCGGGCTCGCAGAGCTCTTCGGCAGAGATCGACCCCTCCTCAGACGCTTACGCGGGCAAGAATCCGGACGGCACCTATCAGCTTTACGGCGGAGAAAAGGCGCTGCTGCTGTTTAGCCCCAGCGCAAACTACAAGGCCGCGAAGGTAACGGTGGATGGCGTTGTGGAAAACCTTGACGGAGCGCCCAGCACCCATCAGTTTACCGTGCCGGAAAACGACTTTGAGATCACGGTCGGATTTACGCTGATCGATGAAAGCGCGGCGGCAGAGCTGATGTCAGTTGTGGAGAACAGCAGCGACGGGCAGCCCCACGGCTCTATCACGCCGGAAAACAGCACCATGGTGCTGATCGGCGATGAGATCGAATTTGTCCTCACGCCCGACCCCGGCTATGAGATCGATACAGTCAATATGTACGAATCGGGCAGAAACGGCGTTACTTCCCGTCCTGTGGACATTGCCGCAGAGCTTACAGACCTTGGCAACGGCAGCTACAGCATCACTATGCCCATCGATGACGACGGCTGCGGCATTTCTGTGAAGTATAAGCAGAAGGTAGCTCAGGTAAATACCGTGGCGACGCCCGGCAAGGGCGGCATCATCCGCCGCACGGACGGCTACGGCGTGATCCCTGAGGGGGCCACCGTCACCTATGAGATCGAGCCCACGGACGGCTATGAGATCGGCGCTGTCACAGTGGACGGAACACTGATCGGAAAGGTTTCCTCCTATACCTTCCGGGATATCGTGGGAATTCACAGCCTGCAGGTGCGCTTTACCGAGCGCGTCAAGGGCGAGGAGGTCACCACGCACCGGTTGGAGGTGACGGCCAACAACGTCAGCGATAACGACGTATTGGCAGAGAAGCCCTATCAGTTCCAGATCAGCGACGGCGTGCATACCAGCGCGTTTACCCCCAGACAGAAGGAAGTCAATTACACCTTCTATGAGATAGAGCCCGCCGGCGGCGGCGACCCGATCCCGCTGGAGCCCAACCGCCAGTACACGGTGACCGTGAGAGCCTATGACGCCTCCGGAAACTACGGCGTGAGCACAGCCTCTCAGTACACCAAGGCCAACGTGCCTGTCATGCTGGGCCTGTACGAAGAGGATGGAGACGCCGATGTCACCACAAAGACAGTACAGATCAAGGTAGACGGCAGAGGAAACCTGCCGGAGAATACCGAGTATCTGGTCTACTATTCCACCTACGACAATATGCAGGGCGCAAGACCCGCCAATGAGGACAACGGCTCATTGGGCTGGGGTAAGCTGGATGAGCTGGATCAGTTCGCCGTGCACGGTCTGGAAGCCGGGACCCATTACTACTTCCAGATCATGGCCAGAAACGCCTCCGGAGAGGAGACAGCTATCAACCTGGAGAATGTGCTGGATATTCAGATCAGTCCCAGCGCGCCTCCTGAGAATTCCTTCTGGTTTACCGAGCAGAAGGAGCCGGGAGACAGCATTGTGCTCAAGTGGATCGATCCGCCTGCTGATGTTACCAGTGTGCAGATCTACCGCGACGGCACCTATCTCACCAGTGTTCCTCAGGGCACCAACACCTACACTGATTTGGGCGTGGGGAACCCGGGAAGCACCTTGAGAGGCGACAGCGTCTACGCCTACAGCTACGCCTATGTGAACACGGCCGGCACCGGCTCTCGCCGGAGAGCCGTCACCGAGGAGTATTATCAGGCGGCCAACCGGATCGACCCCGCTACCGGCCTCACTGCTACCGGCAGCGCGTTGACCGCGGCGGAGGAAAAGCTTGCCTCCATGAAGAATCTGATCACGGTTACGGCCTGTCAGGAGCTTTATGAGCAGGCCATGACCTACCCCGCCTGGCCCACCGGTATCACCGTCTCCATGCACAGCGTCATGGGTTCCTCCATCAACACCGGACGGATCGACCTGTTTGTCAACACGGATTCCACCACCACCGCCAGGTCTCAGAAATATATCCTGTACCTGGAAGCCTACAAGGTCGTTTCCGCGGATGACGGCACCAAGACCTATGTGAGAGACGACACCTTCAACAAGGCGGCCACGGAAAAGCTGGCCCAGGCCAACACCAGAAACGGCGCCTTCGTCTCCTGGACCGGGCTCAACAGCGACATGGTGTACCAGGTGAAGGTAAAGTCCATTTCCTCCACCGGCCCCAAGACCGGCACCGGCGGCTATGACGGCAGCACAGAGGCGGGTCTTGAGAGAAGCCTCGGAAAGAGCTACACCGTATCGGCAGACGGCTTCTCCTACGGCTATTCCAGCATCCACGCGGATGTGAAAAAGCTCAACACCCTGTCCTCTGCCTGGGCAGGCCATGAGACCGCCGCGGCAAGGTACCATTGGGACGACGCTTTGAGAGATCCGGACAACAATGAATATATCACCTTCAACAGAAGCCCCGACATCGAGCTTCCCGCAACACCCTCGGACGCTTACAATGTGCCCGGAAACAGAGTGTATACCGATTCTGCCGGAAATCCCTATCTCCTGGTAGACCGCAGCGGAAGCGACAGCAAGTTTAGGATCAATGTGGTGGCGTGGGACCTGGATGGATCTCCCTCCAACAAGACGCCCTCCATCACCGGCGAAATGTCCGGTGTGAACGGCTCTGCCGGGAAGATCACTTCCCTGCCTGCCACCCGCAGCGAGGCCTTGACCCGGTATTATCAGGTCGTGTTTGACGCGTCCCGGATGAAGACCGGCGTTTACGACAAGGTGACCATGAAGGTCACGGACGGCGAAGTGGGCAAGGAGGTCGTCCTGTCCGGCCTGCGCATCGTGGTGAACCAGGGCTATCCCAGCATCACGGTGGACGGCGGCAACAGCACCCGCTTGATGGAAGAGGGCAAAACCTATCCGGAGAACTCGGTGTCTGTGTCCGCCCAGGTAAATCTGGGGTCCGGAGATGGGGCGAGCCTCAGGCAGGTGCGCACGCTGGTGCTCAGCGATGTCTACCGGTCTTACTTCGGCACGGATAACTACAACACCATTCTCAACGGCATGGTGAACGGATCGCTTGATATCATGAACGGCGCCATCCGCGTGATGGGCCTTGAATGGGTCAACGCTCACAGAGTGTCCGGCGGCGGCCTTTCCGCAGAGGACGCGGGCGTGGTCATTGACAGCGTGGCGCCTCCGCTGAAGAGCTACTTCAAGGTGGAAAAGAGCGTGTACGACAGCGTTCTGGCAGCGGCGCCTGACAAGGTGTCTACGGATACGCTCATCAACGGCACCGTCAACTACTGGCTGGATACGCAGTACGCTTTGGCAAACAACCTGTGCCCCTGGCTGGAGAGGACCGCAGAGGGCGTGACGGTGAAGAACGTTTTGGACGATCCGGGGAATCCCTTCCCGGTGAAGCTGACGGCGGCCTTCGGCGGTAACGTTTCCTCCTCCACGATCTATTTCAGAGTGGTAGAGCCTTCCTCCATGCAGATCCATTCCAGCAAGTACTGGACCTGGGATGTGAACCGTCCTTCTGAGGAATATGAGGTTTACGCCAACGAGCAGGAGACCATCGGCGATATCTTCAGCGCGGCCACAGGAAACGACGTGCCCGGCATCGAGGACTTTGATACCGTAAAGGATCAGCCCGCTTACCGTGTGCGCTTTAAGGATGACTCCACCTGGTACAGCCCCTCTATGGAAGAGCTGGCAGGCGACAGCAGAGAGGTGGAGGAATATCAGACCTACCGTCTGCTGGACAGCCAGGTGGATGTGTACAACAAGACCATTGTGGGTACTGTAGAGCTGAACACCGGCGCTTACAGCCGTGTGGAACGGTCCTTTGTCATCGCCTCTACGACGGAAGCCTTTGATCCTTCCGTGGATGAGCAGACGCCCGGCGAGCAGATGGAGGTCACCATCACCAGCGGCAACCGCCAGACTATTCCCAGCGGCTTCTACAACTTCCGCCTCAATAACCTCACGCCCAACCAGACCTACTTCCTCTGGACCGGCTATATCCTCAACGAGAACGGAAGAGAGCAGACCTATTACTCGAAACAGTATGTCACAGTTACCACCAACCACACCTACAGCGCTTCCTATTTTGGCTTCGACCAGAAGCAGGAAAGCTACAAGGAGCTGGATGTGGAAGAGGGCGCGCAGAAGAATATCGTCGTGCATATCGTGCGGCAGGGCGATATGTCTGAAACCGCG
Source organism: uncultured Acutalibacter sp. (assembly GCA_964565505.1). Classification (GTDB taxonomy): domain Bacteria; phylum Bacillota; class Clostridia; order Oscillospirales; family Acutalibacteraceae; genus Acutalibacter. The sequence continues at coordinate 20,952 of CAZMFF010000007.1, forward strand.
GCAAAGCTCAATGTGACAGGCGTCTATTACAAGGCGGATCAGTTCGGAAACCTTTTGCTGGATGGAGACGGGAATCCCATTCCGGTGGAAGATCAGACCCTTGCCAAAGAAGCGCTGAACTTCTTGGGCGGCGACTCCGCTTCCGTGGTCTTTACAAAGAGCAATTCGGATACGGACCGCACCATCGGCCTGGTAATTACCGGAAACTCCAAGAAGCAGGGCCATATGATCCTCCGGCTCACGCTGGATGTGGACCGTGCTGCCGCTGAAACCCAGGGCTACAACTATATCAGCCAGAGCGGCGAGACCATGGATGTGTTCCTGCAGGACGATGAGGACGAGGTCACCGCGTTCCGTCTGGGGATCATCAATCCCGAAACAGACGGAAAGAAGCAGCTGACCGAGGTGCCCAACGCGGCCGGCGGCATCCTCTACTACGAGTATCAGTTCCCCGGAGCTCAGGTAGGCTTTACCGGAGGGGAAACCACCTTCTATTATGAGAATACCGGAAACGGCGAGCTGAGCAATATCAACGCGAAGATCTACAAGAAGCGCGGAGATAAGAGCGAGGAATCCACAGCCTTCCGCATTGTGGGGATCGAGGGCGCGTACCTGCCCACCAAGGACACGGTAGAAGGCGCCACCGGCAGCATGGTGGTCACGGCCGAGTCGAACCTGGAGGACGGCGTCTATGAGGGCTGGATCTGCTTCAGCGCCGATTATATGAACACCCAGGATGAGGTCTGGCTCAAGGTGACGCAGGTCATCGGTCAGTCCACGCTGAGAGGGCGGATCTATGTGGACGGCTATGAACCCACTGATTTCGAGAGAGTGGGCAAGGCGACCGTAAGCCTCTACAGCGGCTCCACCTCGCCCAGCCTCAACAAGCCTCCGCTTTACACCACCACAACAGATGAGTACGGCGGAACCTTCGAGATCCCCAATATCCTCAATCGCGGCGTCAACGGCAGCGATGGCCGGTACTGGATCGTGGTGCAGAGAGACGGGTATGTGATGTATAACGGCCTGACCAAGCCCGGTAGCCAGCTGCAGCTGAGTACGGAAAGCGCGACGTATGAATTCTCCTTACAGCTGATCGGCGGCGACGTGAATAACGACGGCCGTGTCAACCAGCAGGATATGGCGGAATTCGTGAAGTACTTTAACCAGGCGTATGATATAAACGCAGACCTTGCTCGGGCTACCGAGGAGGAGAAGGAAGCCCGCGAGGCGCTTCTGCGCTGCGATTATAACTACAACGGAATCGTCAATGCTCTGGACCGCCAGGTCCTTCAGAAGAACCTGACAAAAACTGGAAACTCTTACGGTGTTGTAAAACCGCAGAAAGTCAGTTAATATGGAAAGAGCACGACGGCGTTTTTCCCCGTGGGGTTTTCCCCACGGGGAGAAGCGCTTCTCAAAACAATAAAAAACTTATTGTTTTGAGGGCAGAAAAGAGAGGATTTCTCTTTTTTCTGCCCTCAGAACAGTGGAAAAATAAGAAGTCCTATTTTGGGGATTGTTCTGACGGCAAAGAGTTTCCCGGCTGTTTGCCGATGCAAAAAGGAGAGTGGATCTCATGGGTAAACTATGGAAAAAGGGATTATCATTTGTGTTGGCCTTGAGCCTGGTGCTCGGCAGCCTGTCAACACCTGCGGCGGCCCGGTCACCTCATGATAATTCTCCTAGTATACGAATAGAAAAGAGAGATTACGATACAGCCACCGGCATTTTGCAGATGGATGTATTGGCAAACGGCCTCTCAAGCAAGGGGATCCATTCAGGGCGTATTCTGTTTTCGGCGGATGCCGATGTTCTGACGCCCTATACGCCAGACGGAAAAACACCTTTGCAGGCGGCGGAAGAGAAGGGCCTTGTGGGCGGTTACGGAAATAACGTACATAGCTACGGCACGGTTTCCGATGCCGTAAAGCTGCCTTCCACTCCCCGTGTCTCAGAGGATGAATCTCAGTATATGGTGGTAAAGGGAGAAGACCAGGACGGGAAACCCCGCTGGTATCTCTATTACGAATTTACTTTCCAAACTTCAGCCGTAGGCACTAACGGCGAAGAGCTCAACACCGGCTCTCTGTTCTTCCAGGTTACCGGGAATAACCTGGACAACCTTACCGAAAACAGCTTCCGGCTGGGAACAGCGGAAGACATCGGCTTAAAGGACGGCTCTTACGATGCGGAAAACTGCCGGATCTCCGGTGAGGTGGCCTATACGGTTGCCGCAGTGGAGTATTTCGAGCAGCAGATCGCCGGCCAGGAGCTGGGGTATTACTATGTCCCGGATCCTTCTGAGCCGGAGGCGCTGCTGCCTCCTCAGGGAGCCAATAAGGCTGCCAGCTACAATACGGATCGCCGCATTGTAAACGGCGAAGGGGACGGTTTCGACAAGTGGAATGTGGGAATTTATTATCCCAACTACAATGTGCCTGCCTTTACCAAGCTTTTTGTGGCGATGAAGGATAACGGCCAAGAAGTCCAGGTGCCCAAAAAGGAAGCGCTGAAAACGGCGTTTGAGTATCGGATCTGGGGTCAGGATTCCACGGAGACGATCTATTCCTCTACCCCGGGTGAGGGTCAAAAGTCCCTGAAGGCAGCAGATCTGAACTGGCAGTTCAGCGATGCGCAGGGAAATCCGCTGGATCCGGAGGATTATCCTGTCGGCGTCACTTTGGTTACACAGGATGTGTCCTTAGACGGGACCACAGTTGCCCGTACTACCGGACAGCTGGAGATCACACCGGAAGCATCCCGCAATACCTTTGACAGCCTCAATAACAAAACGATCTATCTGACCGCTTTTAAAAACCTGCATCCCATGGAAGAGGATGTGGGCGGAACTACCTGCGGATTTGCGGCAGAGCGTACCGTATCCTTTGTCCTAAAGGCGGAGCCGCTGGCTCCTTCTGTCCTGAAGATCCAGGACAAAGAGGACAAGACAGGCTCTGGGCAGGTCAGCGTTTACGGCACGGATTCCGAATTCCCCACCAAGGGTGAGAACTATTGGGTCAGCGTCGTGGATCAGTATGACTATCCTATCCGTACCACGGTCTTTCATGGCAATATCGATCTGTCTGTAGAGGGAGAGAGCGAGCTGGCCGGTTGTTTTGCCGTAACGCCCGCTACCGTGCAGTGGAGCCCTGAGAGCACTCAGGTGCAGGACGACCGGATCCTGGTAAACCTGGCCTTCGCCTCGGAAAAAGGTCCGGCGGATGTGGAACCCGGAAAGATCACCATCAAGGCTCAGGCGGATTCCGGCCTGGAAAGCTTGGCGGGGTCTTATGAAGTCAATGTGACGAAGCAGGCGGCAGAATTTGCCTCGGTAGAGCTGGAGCGTTATACAGATCTTACCTTTACCCAGGTGCAGGAGGGGGACGAGATCGAAGTCGCGCCTCTGGACGATGGGGCGACTTTGCCGACTCGCTCTTATTTCCGTGCCCGTCTCTATGATCAGTACCATAAGGAAATTACCGACGGCAGTCCGGAATTTTCCTGGAGCTATATGCCAAATACCCTGGCAGGCGCCGGGATCAATTCCCGGCCGAACACTTCCGTAAACAGCGGGATGATGCTCGTGCTCAACAGCAATACTCCTGAGGGAGACATGGAGCTTCAGTGCGAGGTCACGCTGGACGGCACCATGATTCCCGGCAGGAAGACGCTGAAAGTAGTCAGAGAAGAGGGCAGATTTACCGGGGTAAAGATCAAGAATAATCAGGTTCCTCCTGTCACCACGGGGATCCCTCTTCGGCATCAGGCGGTGGACCAGTATGGTTCGCCCTTCGAGGTCGCAGAGAGCGACCTTGTGCTTCACTGGTCCGCAGGGGAGAGCACCAGCGACTATTCCATTTCCGACAACGGAACTTTGACTTTGACCCAGGGCATCATTGACGCCAAGGGAAAGATCCGGGTGCATTTGGAGGGAACTTATCAGGGCACGGCCTTTGAGCCCCAGGACAAAACGCTGGATATCGGAACGGTTGCGGCGCTTACCACGATCGACCTGTCCGCGGAAAAAGCCGTATTTGATGTGCCTAAGGAGAAGGAGGGGAAGCTTTTGATCCCCATCCTGGCACAGCCTCTGGATCAGTACGAAGAGCCTTGGGATCTGTATGCGGTAAACGACGCTTTAGATTGGAGCCTTTCCGCCTCCTATCCCGGCGTGACGCTGGAGCCCGGCTCCGGCAGTGAAAAAAATCAGGCGGTATTGACCATTGCGCCCGCGGCGGAAGCTGCGTCAGTGACGGTTCAGGTCAAGAGCAGAAAGAATCCTCTCATTGCCAACACGCTTACGCTGACCCTGCGCAAGGAAACTCCGGTCCTGGATTGGATTGATGTAAAGGAAAAGGCCGTAGCCCGCGGAGAGTCCACCGCTTTGACGGCCCAGTTCCATGACCAGTACGGAGGTCTGCTTTCCAATATCACGCCCAATTGGGAAAATATCAATATCCTCTCTGATGTAGTGCCCAGCGGTGAAAGAGTATCTCTCACCGAAACCGGCATTTTGACCACGACGATCAACACAGAGCAGGTAACAGTGCGGGTCTCGGGGACCTATGGCTCTGTCACCAAGGAGAGCAGGCCGCAGGTCATTGAAGTGAAGGATCCTGGGAAGGCCGCGGCAATTGAGATCTTCCCGGAAGAGGGGACCGTTACGATCCCCACCCTGGAGGAGCCCTCCGCCACTGCTGCCTTTACGGCAAGCCTGCGGGACGCGGACGGCATTGCCCTGGGCAGCGAGGGGATCCTGTGGGATATCAGAGAAGAGGAGCATCCCGGCGTTTCCATCGATGAGAACGGCGTTGTCACGGTGAAAAGCGAGGCGATTTCCGGCAGCACCTATACGATCATTGCGGTAGAGACGGTCTCCGGCGTATGGGGAACGGCACAGCTGCATGTGAATTATAAGGCGGGCACGCAGCCGGTCTACACCTCGGTAGAGATCCTGCAGACCATGATCCCTGTTGGAAATCAACTGGTAGCCCTGACTCCGGTCTATTACGATCAATACGGCAAGGAGATGACTCTTTCTCCTTCCGGAAAAACCTTCAATTATGACGGTGATGACAAAAATACTTGGCAGTATCTTCGTGATGGCCGAGTAAGGCCGACAAAGGCAAACACTTCGCTGGAGGTCACCTATTCCGACAGCCAGCACAGCACGAAAAAAACCATCTATGGCGTATCCAGCACGGTGCCTTCTTACTTGGGGCTTTCCAGCACGCTGGGAAATGAGATCACCATTCCCGCTGAGGGCGCGCAGGCAGCTTCCTCCGGGATCAGCGCTTTGGTATACAACCAGTTTGGCGCCAATATCACTTCCAGCGCCTCCGGAGACATCAGCTGGGATCTTTCCGGAGCGGATCTGACCGGCGTGACCTTGGCGCCGGGCAGCGGAAAGGATGCTGCGATTTCCGTTGAGTCCGGAGCACAGCCGGGCAAGGTGCAGATCACAGCCTATTATGTCGATCCGGAAACCAACACGGTAACGGATATTTTCGGCCGTTTGGACATCAAGCTTTCCTATGATGCCAGTGTGCGGGAGCCCGAAACTCTGGAGATCCTTACCGGCAGAGTGAAACCGGGAGAGGTAACGGAGCTTTCCGCCAGGATCTTGGATCATTTGGGGAGAGAATATACCGGTTCTGAAGGAAACAGGATCACCTGGACGCTGGTGGGAGAAGCCCCGGCGGGCGTCAGCCTGTCCGGAAATGAGCTCACGGTTTCGGAGGACGCCGCAGGACAGGTGACAGTAGAAGCTTCTGCAGAAGCGCTCTCTCTTTCCGCGAGGAAGACACTTCCCATCAGCGCAGAGTCTTCCAAGCTTTCCCGGATAGAAATCCTGAGAGAGCAGGAGGAGGGGCATACGATCCTGATCCCATCGCCCAAGACGGGCGGGATCGCTCAGCGTACTGCCATTTTCCGGGCGGCGGCTTACGATCAGTTTGGAGAAAGGATGCCGGGAGAGGTTTCCGACTCCTTCCGGTGGTCTTTACAGGATGAGCCTACAGGTATGACCATCAACGAAAACGGCGTTGTGCTCATCAACAGTCTGACTCAGGCTGGGCAGGCCCAGGTGATCGTAACAGATCCGACTTCAGAGCTTTCTGCCAGCTTTGCCCTGACTTCCGTCTATGAAGGCCAGAAGCTTTCTTCCATCACAGTGCAGCAGAAGATGGTGAGCCGTAGCAAGCGCAAGTCTCAGCTTTCCGCCGCGTTCTGGGATCAGTACGGAAAGCAGATGACGCCTTCCAAGGCGCCGCTTTGGACGCTGGAGGATGACGGTGGAAACGCCAATACAAAGATTTCCGGTAATGGATTTCTTGAATATGATAGCAATGCAGTATTCTGCTATGTCAGCGCCAGAATAGACGCTATTACAAGCGGACGGCACCAGATCGTCATGAGTGCGGACGATCCTCGGGTGGACCGTCTGGTCATCCTGCCTGCCAGCACCTCTATGATGGTGCTGCCGCAAACGCCGACAGGCGCTCCCAGAACTACCACGATTCGCGTAACGCCTGTGGCGTACGATCAGTATGGTGACAAGATCACAGCCTTTACGGCTGCGGGAGAGGTGGATAACCGTATTACCTGGAGCATGGTGGATGCGCCACAGGGAACGAGCATTACCAGCTCTCAAAACACGCCGTGGGCAAGCTTTTCCGCCAACAGCACTACTCCGGCCGGCCCGGTCACTCTTCGGGCGGAGGTGACGCCTCTGGCAGACGGCGCCACGGTCACGGCGCTTACCACGGTAAATATTGTAAGGGAACCCTCCCGGCTGGAAGGGATCGAAATCGCCAACGGAAGCAGCATGGCCGCTACGGCAGAGCCTGTAGCTCTGGTTTATCGGTTCCTGGACCAGTACGGATCCGCTATCGAGTCTATTCCCGGCGCGGGCGTCGTATGGTCTATTGAAAGCAGCGAGGAAAGCGGGGAGCGCGCCGCTTACCTGGAAAACGGCGACCGGCTGGTACTGGGGGACGATACCCGCAGTGTTACGGTAAAGGCATTGCCTCAGGTGGTTTCGGAAAGCGAGATCAGCGCGGAGGATAAAGTTGCGGTAGAAGGCCTGATCGCAAAGGGCGGCGTGCAGAAAAAGATCCAGATCAGCAAAGAGGCTCCGGTAGCAGACCATATAGAGCTTCAAAAGGAAAACGGAACGACACCCATTTTTGTGCCCAGAACGGGCAGAGCGCAGGTGACCTATTCCGCGAAGCTGTACGACCAGTACGGCAATGCAATGGACGCCACCTTTGACTGGAACCTGAGCAGCAGAACAGAGCTGAAGGGAATTACGGTCTCTGACGGTGTGGTTACAGTAGTGAGCGGCGCAAAACAGGCGGAAGTGCGCCTTACGGTAGTAGACCGTGTGAGCAGCAAGAGCCTGGATACGGCTTTCTCTGTCATCGCCGAACAGGAAGTAAGCCAGTTCAGCGCCCTGGATATCAAGGAAAGCTATTTCCTTCCCGCTCTCGCGGGGCAGAGCACCAGAACGACGCTGACGGCTGTCTATCTGGACCAGAACCGCAATGAGATGCCGGATTATACGACCGAGCTTACCTGGAATATTCTCGATGAGAAGCCGGCCAACAGCGGGGCGGTGTTCCAGGAGGGCTATGCGAGCACGCTGGTAACTCCGTCCGGAACGAAGGCGGTAACGGTACAGCTTTCCGGCGGCGGCCAAACCGTGGTAAAAACGCTGTATGAGGCAGGAGAAAGCAAATTTACCTCTTTGAAGGTGACCGGAAACGCCTCTTCTGTGCAGGCCGGAAACAGCGTTCAGTTTACCGCGACTCCTTATGACCAGTATGGAAGAGTGATCACCGACATGGGAGATATCGACCTGGTATGGAGCCTGGTGGGTGCGCCGGAGGGTGTTACGGTAAGCCAGCGGGGTCTGGTCAATATTCCCATGACTGCTGCCGCAGCGGAGCAGGTCGCAGTGGTGGTGCAGGATCATAACTATAAAATTTTGGGCAAGGCCTTCTTCAACATCACCAGAGAAGGAGCTGCCTTTAACCCGGTGCGGGTGGAGATCGTTACCACTCAGTTCCCGGCAGGGACCTCCAGTGCTTATCTGGAGGCTGTGGCCTATGACCAGTACGGGGCGGAAGTCCCCGGCCTGACGGAATATATGACCTGGTCTGTATCAGAGCCCACGAGCGGCGCAAACCGTCCCACCATCAATGACAAAACGGGCTTTATCGAGTTTGGCTCTTACACCGGGCAGATCCGGGTAAAGGTGGACTACGATCGGGACAGCTTCCATCTGGACGATGAAAAGATCCTGGTGAGAAATCAGGCTGCTTCTCAGATCGAAAAGGTGGTCATCCGGCGTAAGCTCAGTGCGGGGCCGGTGGCGATCCCGGTGATGAGAAACGGAAATGTGCAGGAGACCTCCGTGGCGTTCGAGGCCTACGGTGTGGATCAGTATGGCCTGAATATCAACGGAAATCTGCCTATGGACAACGCCCAGTGGCAGGTATACGGCGATTCCTCCAAGGGGATCTCCATCAATGAAAACGGTGTGCTCACGGTAACCAGCCAGGCGGAGGAGGGCAAGGTGACCGTTGCTGCTTCTGATCCCGTAACGAAGAGATTCGGGGTCTATGAGCTGATGCTCACCAAGGAAGAGCCTGTGTTCAGTGCCATCGACATTGAGCAGAGGAAGCTGCTGCCTGCCAGCAAGACCACTTTGACCGCGATCTATTACGATCAATACGGCAGTGTGACCTTCCCGAGAGGCTTGGAGACCTGGCAGATGCATGCCTGGAAGCCCAACACAGTCAAAGAACCTAAAATGACGGGAAATCAGATCGACCTGACTGCCTCTGTAGGGGCGGAAAGCGTCACGCTAAGCGTGGAGGCCGCAGGGATCAGCTCCGGCCGGATCGAGATCCCTGTTTCAGACGACTGGCCCATCCCCACATCGATCGCGGTGAGCCGGATAGAGGGCACGACCCCGGTGCGGGCGGATGGAGCAGGCCAGCCGGAGCGCAAGCTCAAATTCCAGGCGGCGATCTCTGACCAGTACGGCCAGCCCTATGAAGCGCCGGAAGGCGTGGACGCGCCGGTGATCCAATGGTCTATTATGGGCGCCTCCGAGGATGAGGTTTCCATTGATCAAAACGGCGTTGTCACGGTTTCTCCCACGGCAAAGGCCTCCAGCAATGTACGGGTCATTGCCTCCTGCCCGGTTCCCGGACAGACAAAGACGGTGACAGGATATGATACCTTTGCCATTGTGCATCAGGCCAGAGTTTACAGCCGTGTAGCCATTGTGCCTACCGGCTTCCCGGCAGAGGAAAGAGGCGGAAAGCTCACCTTAAAGTACTTTGATCAGTACGGTGATGAGATGGAGCTTCCCGCAGCTCAGGTAAACGCGCTGTGGAGAGCCACGTGGCCCTCCGGAGGAAGCGGGACTTTGACTCCGAATCCTTCTGACGCCAGTGCTCAGCTGAACTTTAACGGCAGAACCTCGCAGGCTACCGTAACGGTCACAGCTGCCTATAACAGTATTTCTCAAACGGACAGCGCAGAGATCTATCTGGGAGAAAGCCGGCATATTTCCAGGATAGAAGTGAGCCGGATCGCTCAGGGCGCGGTAGATGTGCCCGGATACCTGGACGGAGATATCAGCTCTTCCGCGGAGAGCTTCCGGGCAGTGGCCTATGACCAGTACGGGACGGAAATGGACGCCAGCCTCGTGTGGTCCTTGAGCGACAGGGTAAAGGGTGTCAGCATTTCTCAGGACGGTACCCTGACGGTGACCAGCGAGGCGCCTCAATTGAGGCTCACTGTGTATGCCCAAGACAGCAATTCCGGCGTTTACGGCTCTCTGGATGTGGATATCATGCGGGAGCCTGCGGAATATACCTCTCTGGGGATCCGGCAGACGGCCCTTACCGAGGGAGACCATATGGCGCTTGACGCCGTTTGGCTCGATCAGTACCGTGAGGAGATGCCTGCTCAGGGTACGGTAAAATGGTCCATGATCGAAGCGGGAACAGATGGATATCAGACCACCGTCAACAATTTGCTGCTGTCCGAGCCGGGCGCGGCAGAGGAAAAGCGGGACGATTACCGCGGAGAGATCAATCTGGATCCCAGCACCAGCCAGGTAATGGTAAGAGCCTATTCCCGTGGTAAAACGGCAACCGCGCTGTTAAGCCGCGCGGGAGCGGAATATGTGGATAAGGTGACAGTTACCCGCGAGGAGACTGGGGCGGTAACGGTGCCGGTGACCGGCAGCGAGGCTGTCGTATATACAGCGAAAGTTTATAATCAGTACGGCGACGAGATCGATCACGAAAAGCTGAGTCTTCGCTGGGAGCTGGAAGGAGCGTCCATCGGCGTCTCTGTGGATCAGAACGGCAAGGTGACGGTGCTTCCCAGCGCCCTGAACAGCGAAGTGCAGATCGTGGTGCGGGAAGAGAATTCCGGAAAATCCGGCACTGCTACCTTGGTAGTGAGAAAGCAGCAGCCGCGGTTTGAGTCTGTGATGATCAAGAACGATCTGCTGCCCGCCGACAAGGGCTCCGTAAAGCTTACTGCGGTAGCCTTGGATCAGTATGGGCAGGAGATGGAAGGATACGATCGGGCAGAGTGGACGCTGGTAGGTCAGACGGGGACCGGTACGGCCGCGTTTTCTGACAGTGCCTCCGGGACGCTGGATTATTCTTCTACCCTAACTCAGGTTGAGGTGAAGGTAGAGGTCACGGTAGGAGATATCGGACCGAAAGCCGCACAGAAGGTGATCCGGCTCAGCCGCGAGACGCCTGAGCTCAAGGAGATCAAGGTCCGCCGCACAGACGGCTTCGGCCCCCTGTACATCTCCAGCAAAACGGCAGTCACCGCCCAGTTTGAAGCGACGGCGATCGACCAGTACTTACAGCCGATCACTGACTTTGCCCCCCTGTGGAGCTTGAGAGGAGCGCCCAATGGAGTATTTGTTCGGGATGGTCTTGTGACTGTGCCGGCAAACTCCACGAAATCTGACCTTCAGGTAGTGGCGTCAAACAGCGCAGGGACGGTATCCGGCAGAGCGGTACTTTCTGTAGATCGCAGCGATAGCGTGCTCACCTCTGTGGACATCCGGGAGCGGGCTTTGCCCGCCGGAACTACGGCTGCACAGCTGCACGGAGTCTATTATGACCAGTACGGCTCGGAGATGGATTATCAGGGCAAGACGGAATGGCATGTAATAGGCACTTTGCCCGAAGACGCCGATTCCGCTTACTTTGCCGACAAGGGCCTGTTGATCGTTCCCGAGGGTGTGGAGCTGGTGCAGGTGCGCGCATCTGCCCAGGGCAAAATGTCTCCCACCTGTGAGATCGTGCTGGGCGGCACCTCTCAGACGGAGACGGTGCGCGTCCAGAAGGATCGGGGCGGCAGAGTGATCACGGTTCCCTCCGTGGTAAGCGGAGTGGCGCAGAGCGTGAGCTTCCTGTTTACCGCCCAGGCCTTTGACCAGTTTGGAGCCCAGGTAAACGGAAACTTCGGCTGGTATGTGGAAGACGGACCGGAGCAGGGTGTTACCATCACTCAAACCGGGATCCTCACGGTGAACAGCTACGCGAAGGAAACCTCCGGCGTGCGTGTGATCGCGGTGGATAAGCTTTCCGGCGTAGAGGGCGAGTATGTTGTGGATCTGGTCCACAATGTGCCTGCGGCAGTAAGGGCCAACATCAAAGAGGACGCTTTGGAGCCGGGAGTGGAGACGCAGCTCACTGCGCAGCTTCTGGATCAGTATGAGGAGCCCATGGGATTTGCTGAAACGCCTCAGTGGGAGCTTCTTTCCGGCGCGGCTTCCGGAACCCTCACCTCAGGCGGCGCGGCGCGTCCTGCCGACGGCGCCAAGGAGATGACGGTCAAGCTGACCATCGGCGCCTACTCCACCCAGAAGACCCTTCGGGTAGGCGAGGCCAGAGCGCTCCAGCGCATTGTTGTGAAAAACACAGAGGGAAGAAAAATCGTAAGAGTTTCCAACTCCCTTCTGACCATTGAAAGATATACGGCTACCGGTTACGACCAGTACGACAAGGAGATGAACGTGTCCTCCTCTGTCACCTGGTCTCTGGAGGATGCCCCCGAGGGCGTGACCATCGGAAGAAACAACGGCGTTTTGCAGATCCCGGCAGGCACAGAGGAAAGAAAGAATGTAAAGATCGTCGCCCGGCACAGCACAGGGATCCTGGGGGAGACGACCCTCCAGATCCTGCATGAAGCCCCGGTGCTTTCCTCCATCGGCGTTCGGGAGACCGGGATCCCCGCGGGGATGGAATCCACAAGGCTTACTCCGGTATTCTTTGACCAGTACGGGGAAGAGATGACCTATACAGGCCCTGTTTCCTGGGATCTTTTGGGAAGCAAGCCTCAGGATTCCGCAGAGCTTTCGGGAGATGTGTTCACCTTTAAGCCGGAGCGCAGAAATGAGCTTTCCAGCATTACGGTGTCTGTTTCGGCAGGTGACGTGACCTCCGGCCCTGTTACCCTGCCGGTAGGGGAGACTCCCTCAAAAGCCGCGCGGGTAGCGGTGGAGCGCAAGGGCGCTGACGGCGCGGTTGTCGTGCCGGGAGTAAATGAGTCTGTTTTTGTGAATCTGAAGGCCACAGTCTATGACCAGTACGACAAGGAGCTTTCCAGCCGGTTCTTCTGGTCCGTCAGCGGAAATCCGGAAGGCGTAACGGTATCTGACGGCGGAGTGGTGACGGTGACCTCGGCAGCTGCCGGAGGCACCATTGAAGTGATCGCTCTGGATGCCATGAGCGGCCTTTCCGGTACGATCTATCTTGACCTGCGCCGGGAAGAGAGCAAGCTGAGCTCCATCCGCGTCCTGACAGAAAAACTGCCCAAGAGCAGATCGGGCCAGCTGGTTGCCCAGTATCTTGACCAGTACGGGGCTCCCATGGCGTACAGCGGCATCTCTGCCTGGCGGCTGGTAGGCCAGATAGAGCAGGGCGTGACCCTTACAGAGGGCGGATATCTGACGATCGGCAGCGACGCCCAGGAGGCCTTTGTCACTGTGAGCGCCCAGGGAATCGTCTCCCAGGTGCAGAGGATCACAGTGGGCGAGGCGGAAGATACGGACGTCACTCTCGTGACATTGCTGGGCGCTCAGCGGGTCTATGTGCCCCATGTAGGCAGCGACGCCCGGGAAGAGACCTATACGGCTGCAGCTTATCAGGCCAATGGTATGGTCTCGACTCAACCCATTCAAATGACAGCGGAGGGTCTGGTGGAAGGAGCGATTTCCTTCGGCCAAACCACCGGCGTGCTCACAATTTCCGGCGACGCGGCCCAGAAGCTCGCAAGCACGGCTGAGGTGTCCATCACCGCCGCCTGCGGCGCTGCCAGCGCCTCTCAGAAGGTGCTGGTGCTCAGAGAACCCAGCGTTCTGAAGGAGATCGCGGTGAAGCCGGACGGAAAGCCCGGTATTGTGGCGGCAGACGCGAAAGATCTTCCGCTTTCCGCGGTCTTCAAGGACCAGTATGGAAGCGAGATGTATTACGGCGGAACCGTTTCCTGGGAGCTTGTCTCTCAGGAGCCTGCGGACGGCGGGACTGTTCTGACAAAGGAAGGCCTTCTGACCGTTTCCGACCTGACCAATACCTTTACTGTGACCGCTTCGGCAAACGGGATCGTGTCTGAGCCCAAGACCTTCCGGGTAGGCGATTACCAGGTGCTGGAGAGCATTGTGGTAAAGCCCATGAACGGTTCTGACGAGGTGGAGATCCCGCCCTATCAGGGGTCACAGGTCCAGAAGGTCGTGCTGCCTTACGCGGCCCAGGCGATGGACCAGTACGGCTATCCCATGCAGGGAAGCTTTATCTGGGAGCTGGATAAGATTCGGACCGGCTTCTCCCTGAGCCAAAGCGGAGCGGTGACGGTCACCAGTGAGGCGCAGGCCAATACCACCGTGAAGATCATGGCAGGCGACCGCACAAGCGGCGTGACCGGCTATGCACAGCTTAAGACCAAATATGCTCAAAGCGGAAGCTTTACAGGCGTGCGCATCGATACAAAGACGGTGCCGGTCAATGAGGACAGCTTCCGGCTGGAGTATACCCTTTACGACCAGTACGGCCAGTCCATGCCTGAGCGCAGCGATACGCAGCTTCAGTGGACTGTGCTGGAATATACCACAAAGACCAGCGTAACTCCCATGTTCACCATCGACGGTACCAGCCTGAGCTACAGCGGGATGGAATTGGACGATGTGATCGTCGTGCGCCTGCACGCCACCTATGACGGTGTCTCCAAGGTCTCTGTTCCCACAGCGATCCGGATTTCCGGAGCGCCGGAGCTCAGCAGGATCGAGCTTTGCACAGCGGATGGGGATACCCTTTCCGCAGAGGATGTTTCCCTGCTGATAGAGCCTCAGGGAGGAGTTCAGGCCGCGGAGAGCTTCCAGGTGGTGGCTTACGACCAGTATAACCGCAAGCTTACCGGAAGTCAGGAATGGGCTGATGTATACCCAACCAACTACAACTGGAGCATTTCCAACGGCATTGCCGGCCTGCGGCTGGAAAATTACAGTGCCAACGGCAAGACCAATGGCATCACGGTAGATTCGGGCACGGCGGCAAAGGACAATATCAAGGTCAACGTCACCCTGAGAGTGCCCGGAGATTCGGCCTCAGGCCGCGCGGAAAAGACCCTGAGCGCGTCCCGGTACCTGAATCTTGCCCATTATCCCTCCGTTCCCCGTTCTATTGGGATCCAGGAGAAGTATATGAGGCAGATCCAGGGTACTATGGACCTGACGCCGGTGTTCTACAACCAGTATCAGGAGCAGATGGGCGAGCCTGCGGGCGGAAGCTATACCTGGGCGCTCCAGAGCAGCGTGCCTGAAAACTCGGTGGATATCCCCGCGGAGTTTGCAGGCAGGAACCGGGGCAGGCTGCGCCTTTCCGGACAGCAGGAAAAGGCCTTTATCGATCTTACCTATCAGCCCGCTGAGCCAGGCGCCGATCCTTTGGAGCTCAAGAATCACGCCATCACCTTCGGTGAAGAGGAGCGGCCCTATAAGATCGAGCTGGAGAGAGCCAGAGGCGAGGACCCGGTCATGGTGCCGGTTCCCTCTGCGGACGGCGAACTGCAGTATACCAGCGTCGCCTATCAGGTGAAGATCACCAACCAGTACGGAGACCTTCTCAGGAGAGAGGTCAACTGGCAGATGGAGCCGGAAGAGGTAGAGGGCGTCGTGCTCAACCGCGCCGGCGTGCTGACCATTGACAGCCGGGCTCCGGACGATCTGGCCATCAGAGTCACGGTCACAGAGAATACCACCGGTATGACGGATTACGACATCGTGAATCTGAGCCGTGAGGCTTCTCTGCTGAAAAAAGTGCAGATCACCGACACGCAGGTGCCGGAGCTCAGCAAGGATTATCAGCTGCGTTACGAGGCCATCGACCAGTACGGAAGTGCCTTTGACTATGTTCCCCAGCAGGAGCCCAGGTGGGAGCTTGAGGAGGCGGGAGACGAGAGCGCCGTTCTCACAAAGGACGGAAAGCTCACCATCGGCGAGGCCGATTACGTAGTTGTGAAGATGTCGGTAGACGGCGTGGAGTCTGCTTTGCAGCGCATTGAAAAATCCGGGAAAGCGGAGCTTACCTATCTGGAGATCTCCGGCGATACCGAGATCGAGGTGCTGGGCAACAGCGGAGTTCTCATTGATCCGGATGTTGCACAGACGG
This sequence comes from uncultured Acutalibacter sp., assembly GCA_964565505.1. Classification (GTDB taxonomy): domain Bacteria; phylum Bacillota; class Clostridia; order Oscillospirales; family Acutalibacteraceae; genus Acutalibacter. The sequence goes on from CAZMFF010000007.1 coordinate 36,671, forward strand.
AAAAGTTCTATACCGCTACCGGTTACGATCAGTATGACCGTGTCTGGAAGGATCCCTTTACCGTAACATGGTCGGTGGACAGCCGCTATATTCCCACGGCAGGTATTGAGTCTGCCGGGGATAAGAGGGGCAAGCTTACTGTGCCCAAGGCTTCCCCCGAGGGTGCGGCTATTGTGATCTCTGCCAAGAGCGGAAACATTGAAAAGACCCTGCTGGCGCAGACCATTTACGAAGCGTCCAAGGCCTCCTCTGTATCCATCAACGAGACGGGCTTCCCCAAGGGACAGGGAGGCGGACAGCTGACGCTTGCCTATAAGGATCAATATGGCCGCGTTACCACCGCTCCTTATGGCGCCCGGGTGAAATGGAGCGTTCCTGCAGGATCTGACGCGAATATCAACTCGGAAGGCTATCTCACCTTCGGCAGCGCTGAAAGCGTAGAGGTAACGGTGACTGTTACCTATACGCCGGAAGGGCAGTCTGAGGAAAAGACGCTTAAATACTCTTCGACGATCACCGCCGGAGACGACTCTGAGCCCCACCATATCCTTGTCAGCAGAAGCGACGACTCCTCCGATATTGTAAAGGTGCCCGCGAAGGAGCCCAAGAGCGTGGGCATGAAGGCTGTTACCTATAACCAGTACAATATCAAGCAGCTCAACGAGGAATATATCTGGAGCCTGGAGAAGGATACGCCGGACGGCGTTTCCATCAGCGAAAGCGGCGTGGTACAGATCGCCACCAAGGCCCAGACCGGCACAGTTACCGTGAAAGCGGTAGGACGCACTACCGGCCTTTCCGCTACGACCTCTTTTGAGATCGAGCGCAACGAGCTGCCTCCTGAAGCGCCGTACCTCAAAGCGGTAAAGATCACAAACGATCAGCTTCCTCCCTCGGGAGAGGTGCAGCTGACAGCAGAGTACGAGGATCAAAACGGCGCGCCCATCGAGCTTGGCGCAGGCATGAATCTGCGCTGGTCAGTGGAGAGCTATACCCTCAATACTGAGACGGGAACGGCTCCCTCTGTCACGGAAAGCGGCATGCTGGAAGTAGAAAACGCCAAGACGATCACCGTAAAAGTGCAGGTTTTAAGAGGAGAAGAGGTAGTGGCGGAGGCCACAAAGCCCCTAAGCTGCGGCGACAGCCCGGTATTCTCTGCCATCGGGATCACCCTCACTCTGCCTGACGGGCAGAAAAAGGTGCAGGTGCCTCAAGATGGAACCAGCAAAACCGTGATCGCTTCCGCCCGTCCTCTCGACCAGTACGGGAGAGATATGGAAGGGGAGAGCGTCTCCTTCCGCTACGCGCTGGCACAAAGCGTATCCGGCGTATCACTTGTCGCGCTGGAAAATAATACCGCACAGATCACGGTGACCAACGCGGCGCCGCAAACCACGGTTACGGTGAAGGCTTCTGATAGCCAGAGCCGGGTGGCGGAAGTTTCAGCCTCTTTTGATACCTTGAGAGAGCAAAGCGCGCTTGAGACAGTGAAGATCGATCTGACGCCGGACAGCGACGGGACCTATCGGATCCCCTGCGAGGTGACCGATTCCGGGATCACGCTTCCCGCCAAATATCTGGACCAGTACGGCCAGGAGATGGCGGCGCCTGAGACGATCCTCTGGAGTGTGACCTCCGGCGGAAACATGGGAACGATCCATGCCGCGAAGGGCGTTCTGACGCTTACGGAACAGGCCCAGGTGGACGGAAGGATCACCGTGCGGCTGCAGGTGCCGGTCCAGGATGGAGTTTCCGAAATAAAGGAAGACACTGCCGAGCTGGTTCTAAGCGGCGATCCCGCTGAGGTGAAGGAAGTGATCGTGCGCCGTACCGGCGAGGAGGAGAATGTTTTAGTGCCCTCCGGTGCGGGCAGAGCTACCGCCACCTTCTCCGCGCAGGTGCGCAGCCAGTACGGTACCGTGATGACGGGCACGCCTCTGCTTTGGCAGATGCCTGACCATTACGCGGGTCTGGAGATCGATCAAAACGGCGTGGTGCTGGTGACCTCTGCCGCTCCGGCAGTCAATGACATCCGAGTCATGGCCATGCATCAGGCCAGCGGGAAGGCCGGTATTGCCACCATGAATACGGTGCGCAATCCCTCTGTCCTGCAGAAGATCACCATTGAGCCTGCCCAGTTTGAATTCTCCCCCGTGGAGGATCAGGGCACTCAGCTCAAGGCGGTATGCTATGACCAGTACAATTCTGTCATGCCCACGCCTGCGGGGGCTGTATGGGACCTGATCGATGAAGAGGTCCCCCATTCCGGAGCGGTCTTGAACAAAGACACCGGGTGGCTGCTGCCTGCAAAGGCCACTGACGAGGTGTGGGTGCGTGTGACGATCAATGGCGTATCCTCTGATATCACCTCTTTGAAGCGGGGCTCTGAACCCAGGCTGGATGCTCTGGAGATCGTGGGAGACCGCCAGCTGGATGTGCCCGCTAAGGTGAAGAGTGCAGACAGCTATGTGAACGGAAGCAGCACTTATCAGCTTTCCGTAAAAGCTTTGGATCAATATAAGAACGAGTTCGCAGATACCGGCGTGGAGTATGTCTGGAGCCTGAAGTCCATTGTGGACGGCGTCTCTGTCAATGCCGCCACCGGTGAGGTGACAGTGACCAGCGAGGCTCCGGCACGCAGCGGGATCATCCTTTGCGTGCAGGCCAAGAACGCTCCGGAAATCGAAGCGCAGGCTGAATTTACCACCCGCCGCGGCCTCTCTGAAAAAACCTATCTCTCCCTGAGAGAGGAAGGGGAAACTCTGCCTCCCGTCAGCCAGGAGATCCATGCGGTCTATCGTGACCAGTACGGCGAGATCCTGGAGGAGGTTCCCGCAGGCTGCACCTGGAGCATTACCCAGGCGGCCCCGCAGAATTCTGTCTCCATTGCGTCGGCAGAGGGTAAGCCGGGCACTGCTCAGCTTACCGTGAACGAGGGCTTTGGCCCCGGTTCTGAAAATCCGGTGCAAAATGCCAGGATCACCATCACGCAGGGCAGTGAAACGGCTTCTGTGCAGGTGTTCTTCGGAGGAAGCGTGGAGGGCGTTCTCACCTCTCTGAAGCTTCAGAAAACGCCGGAGGGCGATACGGTGCATGTGCCTGAGCCGGTAGACGGCGTAGAGAAGGAATTCCTGTTCAGCTTCGGAGTGACCTTCCTGGATCAGTATAAGAGAGAGATCCAGTGTGAGGATGCACAGCTCATCTGGAAAGTGGACGGAGACTACCCGGGTATTACCGTGGAAGACGGCATTGTCACGGTCGTGTCCAGTGCACAGGCCCATGACAGGGTCCGCATAACGGCTACCGACGCCAAGACAGGCGCTTTCGGCGAGGCTTATTTCCGTACACAGCGCAGCGCCTCACGCCTGACGGCCATTGAGGTGGAGCAGGACGCCCTGCCCAAGGGCGACCGGAACCCTGTTCTGACCGTCAAATATATCGATCAGTACCATTCTCCCATGCGCTATACCATTGGAAAGCCTCAGTGGACGCTGCATGGGTCAGAGCCGGAAGGGGATCTTTCTGTCATTGACACCCAGACGGGAACTCTGAGCCTCAGAAGAACGACTGCCTCTGTAACGGTGTCCGTGGAGGACGGCGGGCTTCAGTCTCCCAGAAAGACATTAAGAGTGGAGAGCGAGCCTTATGTGGCGAAGGTAGTGGTCAGCCGCACAGGTGCGTCTGAAGATCTGATCGTGCCTCAGACAGGGGCGGAAAACCCGGTTTATGCCTCCTTTACCGCCCAGGCCTACAACCAGTTCGGCGCTTTGATGGAGGAGCAGCCGGAGTTCTTCTGGTCCTTAAATGGAGCGGGAGCCGGAATTTCCATTGACAAAGACGGCAAGGTCACCGTTCTGCCCGGTGCGGAGACGGCCCTGAATATTCGGGTGACGGCCGCCGTGGAGGAGACCGGCGCCTCCGGTTCTGAAGTGCTTACGGTGCGCAGAGAGGCCAGCAGGCTGTCCTCCATTGCCATCCGGAACACGGCTTTGCCCACAACTGACAGCACAGCGACTGCCCAGATGACGGCAGTGGCGCTGGATCAGTACAACCAGGAAATGGAGGGCTACTCCTTTGCCTGGTCTCTGGGCGAAACACTGCCTTCGGGAGTTTCCGGAGTGTCCATTGATCCTCAGACGGGGGAGCTTACCTATGGAAGCACGCTTACTTCTGTGGAGGTTATCGCCACAGAGGAGGGAAGCATGCTTTCCGGGCGCACGGTCCTCAGCGTGCGGAACCTGGGAGAAAAGAAACCTGCAAGGGTAGAGGTGGAAAGAGTCTCCGGCCTTGCTGTGGTGGATATTCCCGCGGGCGACCAGAAGGCCTTTGTGGACTTCAGCGCTGTGGTGTACGATCAGTACGGGTCCGTGTATGAGGGCGCCTCCTGCAGCTGGAGCATCGAAGATGTTCTGGGTGAAGAGGGCAGCATTACGATAGATGGGACCGGACGCGTCACCATTTTGAGCAGTGCTCCTGTACAGAATGTGATCAAGGTCCGTGCTTCTATTGCCGGAGAGGAAAATATCTATGGAGAGACGGCCTTTGCCACCAGCCGTCAGGAAAGCGTGCTTTCCGAGATCGCTTTGAAGGACGTTACGGTGGCCCCGGGTTCTACTCATCAGCTGACCGCTCAGTACTATGATCAGTACGGTCAGGAAATGAGCTGGACGGGAGAGTCCAAGTGGAACATCAGCGCGGCCCCGGTAGAGGTGGGCGATTTGGCCACCTGTTCTGAAAACGGACTTCTGTGGGTCTCGGAGGATGTGGCACAGGGCACGCAGCTGCAGCTCAGGATCACGGCTGCCGGAAAGACCGGATACGGCACAGTCACGGTGCAGGATCTGGGCGAAAGCGCTCTGGACCGGATCGAGGTCAAGCAGGAGGGCGGAGCCGCCGCGGTGGTGATCCCCTCTGCCAGCAGTACAGTGGCAAACTTCAGCGCGGAAGGCTACGATCAGTATGGGTTTACATATCCCATCACTCCCCTGTGGAGCGTAAAGGGAAGCCCTGCGGGCATTGCGGCCAATCAGAACGGCGTGGTGTCCATTGAAAGCAGCGCCAAGGCCGGCGATTATCAGGTCGTGGTGTATGACACCGCCACTGTGAAGAGCGGCGAGGCCACGCTGAAGCTGGTGCACGATATGCCCAGGCTTTCCGGGATCCTGTTGAGCCCCACGGCGCTCAATCCCGAGAAGACCAGCATGACTTTGAAGGTCACGCCGATCGACCAGTACGGAGAAGCTGTTTCCGGCTTGGGTACGCCTCTGTTTACCGTGCTGGAGCCCACAAATGGAACGGTCACGGTCTCGGATGGTGTTCTGCACTATACCGGTGCCACGGAGAAGGTGGTCCTGGAGGTTTCTCTGGGCGGATATACCGTCACTAAGACGCTGCTCAAGGGCGATGCTCCCAGGCTTCACTCTCTGACCGTGACGGCCGATCAAACTTCTGTAGAGATCCCCGGAGAAGGAGCGGAGGACGCTCAGGTGACCTTCACCGCCGAGGGATTGGATCAGTATGGGGAAAAGATCGCGATCAAAAACAGCTACTGGGCCATGTCCGGCGCGGGAAGCGGCTTTACGCTGGAAGACAGCGGAGAGACCGCCGTGCTGAAGGTAGCGCCCGGCGCTCAGAATGTGGAAGAAGTCAAAGTTTCGCTGACACAGGCCGGAACCTATTTGAAGGGTGAGGCGTCCGTCAAGGTGACTGTGGGACAGAGAGTTCTTACCATGATCGGCGTTATGCCTCATGCTGTAGAGGGCGGAATAGGCGATTTGTCTGTCGTCTATTACGATCAGTACGGGAAAGAGATGGACGCCCCTGCAGACGCACAGGTCGTCTGGAGCGTGGAGGGACCCTCTGGAGATCCCGCGCCCTCCTTCCAGGAAGGCAGCGGTACGCTGAATCTCAACGGCAGCGGCTATGCGGATGTGAAAGCGACTGTAACGGCACAGGGCAAGACGCTTTCCACCATCGTGCGTATCACAGGAAGCGCCGCCGGAGAGTCCAGGGCTGAACTGGTCTCCATTAAGCGGATCCCCGATGTGAACAGCTCTGTGAAGATCCCCACCCGCGGCACGGAAACTGTGGTGCTGGGGGCAGTGGTTTACGACCAGTACGCAAGAGATATTACGGACAACACGACCCTGGTATGGACTTTGGAGGGTTCGCCTGCGGGAGTTTCCGTTTCCCAGCAGGGACTTGTGACGGTGGGAGCCAATGCGGCAGCCGGAACAGTCCGTGTGAAGGCGGCGGAAGCAGGTACCGGTGTATTCGGCATCCTGGAGCTTTCTCTGGAGTATGCCGTCAGCTATTTGAAGGAGATCCATATCCTCACAGAAAAGGCTCCGCAGGGCAAAACCATACAGCTTGATGCAGAGTATCTGGATCAGTATGGAAGCCCCCTGGCGGCTCCTGAAAACGCGATCTGGTCTGTTGTGAGCGCGGCGCCTTCTAGCGAAGACGCCCAGGTGACTACCGACGGACGGCTGACCCTCTCTGAAAATGCTACGGCAGTTTCCGTAGAGGTGGCTTACGGCGGTATCACTCAGACAGCAGCGCTGGATGTGATCGATTCGGAGAGCCTGGATTACGACAGCAAGCTGACTTATGTAGACGTGCTTCGCCTCAGCGCAGAGCAGGTGTTCCTGCCCAAGGCCGGAGAGACGAAGAGCGAGGCAAAATTCACGGCGGTGGGGCTTGACCAGTACCGCCAGGAGATCGCTTTGGATACGGGAGAGAGCTTTGACTGGTCCATCGACCGGACAGAGGCTCAGGGCTACAGCATTTCAGAAGGTACTGTTTCCGCCTCCAGAAGCGCCCAGGAGGGAACGGTAGGGGCAACGGCCTCTGTCAGCCGCTCCGGCGTTTCCATCAACGATATGGAGAGCGTGTACTTTGCGAAGGAGCTCAGCGAGGTAGCGTCTATTGAGATCACCAGCGAGAAGGTTCCTCAGGGCGCCTCTACGCAGCTTTCCGCCGTCTTCAAGGATCAGTACGAAAAGAAGATCCCTGCTCCGGAGAATACGGCGTGGACGCTGGTCTCTCAGGATCCGGAGGGCTCGGGCGCCTATATGACCGCCAGCGGAATTCTGGTACCGGGAACTGCCCAAAAGGTGACGGTAAGCGTCAGCTGCGGGACGGTGTTCGCCCAGAAGGAGCTGGAGGTCACAACAGAGCCTCAGCAGGTAAAGCGGGTAGAAGTGACCCGTGTGGACAGCGAAGAGAATACCATCAAGATCCCGCTTGCTTCCGAGGGCGATCAGACAGCTGTCTATCAGGCTCAGGTCTTTGACCAGTTCGAAAATATTATGACAGACAAGACGGTATCCTGGAGAATGGAAGGTGATACCACCGGCGTTTCTCTGGATAAGACAAGGGGTATCGTCACAGTGACAGAGGCAGCGAGCAGCGGAACCGTCACGGTTTACGCTACGGAAAAGGGAAGTGGAAAGACAGACGGTAAGACGCTTACCCTGGAGCGCAGCGCTGCCAGGCTGCGCGGCATTGAGATCGTGAACGATACGGTAGCGCCCAATGCCGAGACGACCTTACGGCTGACAGGCGTTGACCAGTACGGACAGAAGATGGAGCTGCCTGACGGTGAGACCGTCTGGGTCATAGACAGCTCTGTGATGCGTGTACAGGACGGCACGAAGCCCTTCATGGATGAAGAGAACCCGGAGGTGCTCCATTCCGGAGATGCCAAAGAAATCAGCATCTCTGTCCAGTATACGGCGCAGGGCAGCACAAGGCCGCTGAGCACGGAAAAGACCTTGAGGGTCGGCACACAGGCTCCCAGAGCGGATCACCTGGAGATCACCGGACCGGACAGCGTCAGTGCGAGCAGCACAGCTTCTGCCTTTGCCACCTATTCCGCGGCGGTGAAGGATCAGTACGGCGAGCCCTTCCTGGCCGCCGGCGGAGCTGTCACCTGGTCCTTTGAGCCCTTTGGAGATAGCGACTTTACGGCTGTACCTGCCGAGAGCGGAAGCGGATACCTGTCTCAGGCGAGACTTACCATCCCCGCCGGGACCAGAGAGCCCTCCTTCAAGGCAAAGGCCACTTTGCCCATCGGGCTGGATCAGGTGCTGGACGGAGAGAAAGAGGTCACGATTTCTCAGGAGGCCTCGAAGCTTGCTAAGATCGAGATCCTTTCTTCTGCGCTTCCCAAGGCGGGAGAAGGGGAAGATCTCGTGACGCTGGGCGTCAAGTACTTTGACCAGTTTGACAATCTGATGGCTGTACCCGAAGACGCGCAGTGGACGCTTTTGGCACAGACCGCTGACGGAGAGACCTGGGTGACAGATTCTCTGACGGCCCAGTTTACGGACGGCAATAAGGGCATTTTGAGCGTGCCTGCCGATGTGGCCGGTGTGGAAGTACAGATAGACGCAGGCGGGATCTCGGTACAGAAGCAGATCCTGAGAGGAAACTCCGAGTCGCAGACGGCTTCTGAGGTTGCGGTGCTGCGCGTTGCCGGAGAGGGCCCCATCCTGATCCCCTTCACCGGGTCAGAGCTGCATCCCTTTGAGGCTGTGGTCTACGATCAGGACGGCAACGAGATGGAAGCGGCTGTTACCTTCTCCACCTCGCCCGCGGTGCCCGGAACCAGAATAGACGCGCAGAGCGGTGTTCTGACTGTTTCCAATAAGGCCCAGGCCCAGAAGGATATGAAGGTGGTGGCCGAAGCAGAGAACGGTGCTTCCGGTGAAACGGGAGTCACTCTGGTAAGGGCAGCCTCAACTCTGGATCATATTACCCTGACAGCCGGCGATACCGACGAGGGCGTGATCGGGCTGAAGGTGACCTATTACGACCAGTACGCAACACAGATGGAAAAGCCTGACGGCGTAGTTCCTGTGTTCACCATCACGGAAGAAAAGCTGGGCAGCGCAGCAAGTCCTGTGTCCAGTGAGATCGATGAAAATGACCGCCTGGTCTTCCACGACGCCGTGGAGGTCCATGTGACGGTCCAGGCTGGAGGCAAAGAAGCCTCAGAGGTGTTCAAGGCTGAGGACGCGAAGCCCAGTCTGGAAAAGAGCGTATCCGTATCCCTGCAGGCGGGTCAGAGCTCTGCGATTGCAGTGCCTACAGGGGATAGAGCGGAAACGAGACAGTTTACCGCTCAGACAAAGAATATCGACGCGCCCGCCATCAAGTGGTTCCTCACGGGAGCGCCTGAGGGCGTGACGGTGGACGAGAGCACGGGCCTTGTCACGGTGGTAAAGAATGCCGGGGCAGCCGAGACGGTGACCATCACCGCTCTGGATGAAGGCACGGGCACCTATGGCAGCATGGACTTCTCTGTGGTCAGAGAGGAAAGCAAGCTTGCGGGCATTACAGTAAAGCCTGACCAGTTTGCGCCCAACGCCACAGAATTCACGCTGGAGGTCAAGGGAGTAGATCAGTACAACGACGAGAAGGAGCTGCCTGAGGGCGCTTCCATCTCCGTTGGGTCGATCAGCGTACTGCCTGACGGCACTTCCGCACCTTCCTATCAGAATGGCAAGGTGACGGGGATCGCTCCCGAAGCGGAAGAGCTGACCTTTACGATCACAGTGACCGTTCCCTCTGATCCCGTTGAGACCTATACGAAGACGGTGACGATCACAAGGGGAGAGGAAGAGCCTCGTCTTGCATCCATCACGGTGGAGAAGGACAGCACGGCCCAGATCCCCCTGCCGGGTACGGATAACGTGACCGTGCAGTTCACCGCTCAGGCCAAGGATCAGTACAATGAAGCGATCGCTCTGCCGGAAAGCGGCGTGTGGAGTGTGTCCGGCGTGTCTCAGGGCGTGTCGGTAGACGGAAACGGCCTTGTGACGGTTACGTCCCAGGCCGAAGAGAAAACGGCTGCCGTCAGCTTTACGGATTACGCACAGAATATCGGCGGTTCCGCTTCCCTGAAGCTGAGCTTCCAGGAAGAAGGAGCAAAGAACCTGGGCAGCGTCTCTATTCTGGAGTCCGCATTAGCAAGCGGAGTTTCTACCACGCTGACGCCGGTATTCTACAACCAGTACGAAAAAGAGCTTCCCGATTACGAGCCCTGGGAGTATTCCTGGAGCCTCGTAAACGGTGGAACCGCTCAGATCAATGCTGCCACCGGCACGGTGACGCCGGGAAGCGAAAAGACCGTTACCGTCCGTTATGAGGCGGACGGAGAGTCTACGCAGAAGGTGCTGCCGGTAACCTCCTCCGAGGAGAAGCCCTATGCCGCGTCCATTAAGGTGACGCGGGCCGATGGCTCCAATGAGGCCATCGTGATCCCAGTCTCCGGTACACAGTCGGTCATCTTCCTGGCCGAGGTGCGAGATCAACTGGGCAAGGTGTTTACACCGGAGGCCGGCAAGCTTCTGTGGGGCCTGGAAAATGCTCCCTCAGGAGTCACCATCAACAGCCTGACCGGCGTGCTCTCTGTAGATTCTTCTGCTAAAGCAGTGCCGAATATCAAAGTGAAGGCTGTGGATACCGATACGCAGGCCACCGGCTTTGTCCTGGTGGAAACGAAGAAAGCGCCCTTGAAGGCCGTTTCCCTGCGCATCAGCCCCCTGACAGTACCTTATGACAGCACGGCGCTTCCCATGAAGGCCGAGTTTATCGATCAGTACGGCGATGTGATGGCGGCGCCGTCAGGAAAGAGCGTTACCTGGAGCAAGGAAGCAGGCACGCTCAGTGACGAGAAGATCTCACTCACCGCGCAGGGCAAGCTGACTCTCACCGGAGCCCATGAGAACGATACCTTTATCCTCAAGGCTCAGTGCGAAGACCTTACCGCTCAGGAGATCATTACTGTGAGCGGCCGCGCGCAAAGTGAAGAGCAGCTGGAGAAGCTGACGCTTACCGCTCAGAGCCCAGTGACGATCCTGCCAGATAACGACAGTAAGGTGCAGGTATACGTCCACGCTATTGGCGAATTCGGAACAGACATGACGTCTGCTCTGGAAAGCGTCATCTGGAATGTGACCGGAGCGTCTGCCTCCATTGATACCACCGGAATATTGACCATCGAAGCGAAAGCCCCCGCAGGGACCTATACGGTCACCGCGGAAGGCACGCGAAACGGTGTGACAAAGACGGGCGAGATGGAAATTGCCGCCTCCAGAGAGGCTTCCCGCACGGCAAGCGTCACCGTTACCACTACCGTAGTGTCCAGTACGGCGCCTCGCCTGAACGCGGAGGTCCGCGATCAGTACGGAGATCTCTTTACGGGCGCGGCCGTCAAGTGGCAGCTGACTGCCCCGGCCGGAAATACTCAGGTAGCGGAAAACGGCATCGTGGTACTGGATCCTGCCGTGAACCAGTTTACTGTGCAGGCCTCCTGCGATGGCGTGACCAGCGCGGCGCAGACCATCACAGTGTCTGACGAAGCGCCCAAGGTGGCAAGCGTTACGGTAGACCGTGTTGACGGAGCAAGTCTTGCCTTTGAGTCCGGTGAAAGCAATGTCACCGCTCAGTTTGCCGCTGTGGTGAAGGATCAGTTCGGAGCCGTGATGTCAGGAAAGCTCGTTTCCTGGAGCATCGCTCCCTATATCACCGGCGTGGGCATTGACCAGAACGGCCTTGTGACGATCTATCCCACCGCGGAAAGCGGAACGGTTTCTGTCACAGCCCAGGTGGAAAGCGAAAGCGGAAGCCGGGAGATCACTGTGACCGGTAAGGAATACGTGCCCGAGACGGGAATCATCTTCCTGCCCAAGGCCGTGAAGGATACAGACGGCGATACCGTGAAGTTCACAGCCTATCTCGTGGACTCCAACGGCAGCATCATGGGCGAGACAGATGCCTCTTATGTGGTGAACGACGGCTTTACGCCTGAAGAGGCCACGCCTTCCTTCAGTGGTTCTACCCTGACCCTGGGTGGAGTCGAGACCGCTGAGATCACCGCCACAAAGGATGACCTGAGTGTGACCCAAACCTTTAAGGTCCTGCCGGCGAATACGCCCAGCGAAGCTGACAGCGTCATCGTCACGCCGGTTTCCGGAGTGGCCGATGGAGAGATGGCCGTTCCCACCATGGAGGACGGAGCCACACCCGGCAAGGTCACAGCGGAATTCAAGGCCGCCGTTTACGATCAGTTTGGCAAAGAGATGACGGAGAACGTGCTCTGGTCCATTCAGGGCGACCCGGAGGGGATTTCCATCAGACCTCAGGGCAGAAACGGTCTCCTGACGCTTGAGAGCTCTGCCCAGCAGGGCCGGTACATTGTCGCCGCAAAGACGACCTCCGGAAAAGAGGGCGCCTACACGCTCTCGGTAAAACGCACGGAAAGCGGCAGCCTCACCTATACCTTCTTAAAGGTAGAGGATGTCATTCTGGAGAGCGGCGAGACGGAAGGGACCCTCACTGCGAAATTCGTAGATCAGTACGGCGACGAGACCACGGTGGGAGTCCCGGCTGAAACGGCCCTCAATTGGCAAAAGCAGATGTCAGACAGCACGACGATCTCCCCCGCCGGAAAGACCGTTACGGTCCAGATGAACGGGGAAAAGAGCACGGCAGTCGCGGTCAATGACGGCCTGGGCCATGAGGCAGTGGGTAAGATCGGTTACCGCAGCGCTTCCATTCCCGAAAGCGGCACGCTTCAGGTAGTGCTCACCAACCGGGTCAACTGGTCCGCCTCCGGAGAAGAGCTGGATAAAGACAGCGTCACCATTCTCCAGGAGGGTGCAGAGCTTACAAACGGCGATACCGTTCGGGTATATGTCAAGGGCTATAATGAAACCAGATTCCATCAGGTGGGCGAGTTCCTTTACAGCGAAAGCAACAATACCCAGCCCCTGACGGAGAACCTTCCCGCTGAGGGCGGCGTTGCCTACATCACCCGCCAGAGCGGAGACGGCGGAATGGAAAGCGAGCCCTTCCCCGCAGGCAGAGACCTCACCTTTGAAAGCGAGCCTCAGACCTATACGAGAGACTGCCTGGTATACCCGGAGGGCGTAGGCTCATCCGAGTCGAACCCCCAGAAGGTAGGCCCTGAAACCACCTTTGAAGAGGCGAAGGCCGCAGGGGTGTTCCCGCAGTCCATTACGGTGGTCAGCTCCCTTGGAAAGACCCTGGTCATCGAGCCCGGAAAGGGCTGGTTCGTGGACGGAACTTCTCAGGAAATTACTGCCGAGTATCTTGACAACCTCTGGAAGACTTCCTATAATGAGAAGAACGGGGAAAACGGTTGGTTAGAGTCGAGCAAGATCAAGATCCCCCTCCCGAATATCACGGATGAAACAGGGAAACCGGTGATTTCTCAGCCGGAAGGCGCGTCCTTTAAGGCGTACTTCTACCTGACGGAAAGCCAGTCTGCCGGCGGGAATACCATCACGGATGTAAAGCCCGTGAAGCACCTGCACCTGACCACAGGGGCAGCCGCCACCGAAGAGGGCCTCATGGCTCTGCTGGGTGAGGTCACCACGGCCACCGCGGTAGTTGGCGAGGAGGAGAAAGAGCTTCCCATCATCACACCGGAAGCCCTCTCCGGCTACACGGCAGATGCTAACGCCTTTGCCGGCTGGCGCCTGGAGCAGATGGATGAAAGCGGCGTCTTTACCCCCGCTCTCACCGCCGGAATGACCGACGAGGAGAAGAACGAGCTGGTAAGCGCACTCTTCTCTGACCCGAATAATTCCGGTCGTGTCCGCCTCACTGCCTGTGTGGATTACCTCTCAGAGGAAGGCCTCTCTATGGATACGGAAGCCTATCATTACGCCGTGGTTTCCTTCACGCTGTATGATAGTAATGATCCGGAAGCAATGCCGTTGAAGCTGACAGAGGGGAACAACGATCTGTATCATCATGGTGAGGATACGGATAAGTACAGTGAACCTGCAAAGGCAGAACTGGACGCCAGGAAAGCGATTGATCCCAAACTGACGAAGGATGCGTTTAAGTACGATTTGGTATTCTTCTACATGTGGGATGGCTTTGAGGATAATGCAGATTCCGAATTGGATGTTCCTGTTTCCCAGTATCTGGACGCTGAGACGAATATCACTATGGTAGGGGATCAGACCTTTGCGGCTTGGAAAACTGCCTGGGAGGCTGCTCATCCCGGTGAGGACATCAGCAGTGTGATCCATGTGGAAGAGAAGGTAGTGGGAGATGACGGAAACGGAAGTTCTCGTGCCCAACTCTATGATGTAAACGGTGAGAATCATATCCAGCCGAAGTCTTCAAGCGATCGAAGTGCATATTTCAATGCAGGAGTAAATGGTGGAACAGTTCGCGGCATTGAAGAGTACCAGATTGTTTACACGATTGAAGACGGTGAAAACACCTATATAGGAGTTCGGAATGTGAAGTTAAGATATCGTCCTGGAGATGCTGATTTGGATGGGACTTTGCGTATAGGTGACAAAGACAGCATAGTCGACTTTGGTCGAGGAATGTATTCTCCGTTTATGAATGGAAGCGGCGATCCGATAGCTGAGTTGTGTATTTCTCTGATGGACTTTGATGGTGATCAAACGGCCAGAATTGGTGATGGCGACAGTATAGTCGACTTTAACCGTGGACTTGACAGAGAAAGATATCAGCGATTCTAAAGGTTGATTAGGTGAAGGGCCGGGAAACCGGCCCAGAAGCCTAAGAAATAAAAAACGGGCGAGAGCCTAAAAAGATGGAGGAAACCATGAAGACGAGAAGGAGAGGAATGAAGCTATTATCACTCATTCTTGCAGTGATGATGATAGCAGGCATGATTCCTATCAGTGCGGTTGCTGCACCGGCAGCTGGAAAGATAGGAATGACATTGAAAACAGGTCAAGTTGATGACGCCTTTCTGGATTATGGTGAATTATCCCAGGCCAATGCAGATAATTCAGTAGGAACAGCGGCTGAGACGGTAGCTGATGCTCAGACGAAGATGCAATCTGTGGAGGCAAAATTCACCGCTGACAGTAAGGCAGAATATGGTGAAGGCGAGCCTTTCTATCTTGCTATAGATCTGGATACTACAAATTTATCCCAGATTTATACGGGGGCAACAGGCATTCGTTCACTCCAGTTAGCAATCGAGTTACCAGATGGAGTTGAATTGGTAAATGATTATACTGGTGCAGGGCAAATAGTGGCAAACCCAACGCTGACAGGTAAAGTGGCCAATGGCAGAGTTGTTACTGCTGTACCGGCCCTTGCAGAGTATGTGGGTGACACTACAGCATCGGCGGCTACAAAGACTGATAGAGGAAAGAACTATTTGATTGTTACGGCTCAAATCAGAGCAGGTAACTACTTGATTCCGGTCCTACATACTGGGTGGGATTTTATAGTTGCACTTAAAGTAAGCACTGGAGCAACTTCTGGAAGTAAAACAATCAAGTTGGAACCTAATCTGCTGAGCGACGGTGGCGGAACAGGTGTGGTGTATTCTACGAACCCCAATGGGCAGGCATCTAATGCAAATAATGTAAATAATGCAGATATTGATTGCGAGAATGCGCCAATTGATATTGTCAACCGTTCCGCACCCCCTGCGGTCGAAGATGCGACCCAGTACACGATCGTAGACAAGAAGAACGCGCCGTATATCGACGAGACATATGCCAATACGGCGAGCAAAGAAAACGGTCCCAACGACTATATCCAGCTGCCTTCGGGCGCTGCGGCTTTCGGTGAAGGCGATAAAATCGTGATCTTTGCGGACGCAGATGGAAAGAAAAAGTTGGGTGAAACCAAGATTTCCAAGGAAAATGTAGGAATCTCCAACGGCTGGGGTTATCCCGGCTCAATTGCCACCTCAATTGCGGGAAGCACTTTCCGCCTCATTGATGAGGCGGAAGGCAAGGGCAACGGCTTCGGCTATATCCATGGAGAGAATGAGGTCTGGATCGGCAGAATTGAGTCTGGCAAGGCCGTCAGCAAGGAGCTGGTAGGTCCTGTTACCGTTACGACCGATGCCAATCATCCGGATACGCCCCATAACTACAACGCGGATGTGGATGCGGTAGCGCCCGCCGCCGAGGACGAGGTGGAAAAGGCCGGCTCCAGGGCAAACCCGATAGAGGTCACCCTGGGTGACACGGTGGAAAGTGTGCTGCAGAAGGTGCAGGACGCCGGAACCACTCTGCCCACTAAAGTAATGGCTCCTTATGAGGGCGGCGAAAAAGAAGTAGCCGTCAACTGGAACGCCTGGGAGGACTATAAGCAGCAGGGCGTCAAGGGCGAGGGCGCCAATGCGGCCTATTATCTCCATACCCAGAAGGACGGCACCACTGTGCTGCGCATTCCCTTCCCCAATGATACGACCGGAGGCGTACAGCCCACCTCTTTTGTGCAGCTGAATGGAACTACCTTTGAAAAGGCTGCAACGCCTGTTTACGGCTCTGTGATCTATGTAAAGGTAGCTCCCAGAGTACAGGATTACTTTATTGTCAATAGTACAGACAAGAAAATCTCCATCAGCGGAGAGACCTTCAAGGCTTTAAAGGCCGGTGATGAGATCGACCTGTTCGCTTCCGCAGGGGCAGAGGCTCCCTTTGCGGCAGTAGCCATCACCTCCACTCCCTCTGACGGGAACGAGACCGGCTCGGCGGATTATCCCATTACCTCTGATGATCTTCCCGCAGCGGGGAACAATGTGTGGGTGGAGGTCGTCCAGAAGCCGGAGAATGTGCACAGTGAACGCTTTGCGGTCACCGTTTCTGACGGCAGCACCCTCTATGTGGTGAAGAGCGAAGTGATCACCGGCGCAATGGAGCAGGGTTATATTGCCATTCGCCCGGATGATACGGCGGAGCAGGTATTTACGGATAATGCTCCTGTGCAGTTCTATGTACAGACTGTCAGCGACCCCATCACAGTCAATACAACAGCGGTAACCGATGAGAATGCCCCCGCTGCTTCAAAGGGCATCAATTATGATAAGCAGGTTGCCTATCAGCTGACAAAGGCAGACAACGATAGCCAAGAGCTGGAAACACCTCAGACCTTGACGATGACCGAGTTTAATACGCCGGGGAAAGCGACAGGCGCCAATTACGACTTGGCCTACACGATTCCCAGCGGAACGCTTACGGTAGGCTCGGAAACCAAGAGCTACGAGAACCCCAATGGCTATACCATTTCCATGAAGGCCATTTCCATTCCGCAGATCGAGGTTCCCGGAGATCCCAACGATCCTGTCAGCGGTGTGACCGTTACAGTGACGAAGAACGCTCCTGACGGCTTCCGGAATGACAGCAGCGACGCTAACTGGGATATGATTGAGGTCAAGGGCGTAAAGTACGCTGCGGGAACGGCCGAAGCCAATAAAGTGACAGAGAACACCACAGTTGAGGTCTATAAGAAGGGCGCCACGACCTACTTCACAGATGGTAAGGTAGTGAGCGATACCGGTGACGACACCAACGGCCATACCTTTACGATTCGTGTAAAGCAGCTGGGCAGAGAGCCGGATGTCAGTGATTTGCAGCTGGTATTTAACCGTTCCGGCACCTTCTCTTCCAAGAAGATCGACTTTACCACCAGCACTCCTGCTCCCAAGGAAGAGTACAGCCTGAAGGCTGTCACCATGCCCTGGAGCGATCCGGTGAAGGTGAAGGAAACGGACCCCGCCTATGCCGACGCAGCCGCTGTTTACGCAGCCCCTGAGATTCCCACGAGCATTGACCTTACTTATGGTTGGCTCACAAACGGCGTCTTTGACGATTCTACCGCTCAGACGAAAACCATCACGCTGGCTGCAAACGGATGGACAGGCGTGACTGACAAGGCAGACTTTGACGGCTCTCACGCTTCTGCCTATACGGTAGCTGCGGGAGATGTTCAGGATCCGGATAATCGTCAGATCCACACCAATTCCAACTATGCTCTGCCGGATACCAATCCCGATGTAGCTCTCACCATGAACGTGAAGCTGGTATCGGAAAGCTACACCGGTGAAGACCCGGCTACGGTGGATCAGATCTTGAAGGCTCCGGATACCACCATTACCAACAACGCTTATCCCGCCCCGGATAAGGTCACCATTGCGAACCCTGTGCTGGACGACACGGCCAAGGCCAAGAATATTACGGTCAAGGCTTATCTCACCCAGGCGGATAAAACCGCCCAGACCAACGCGATCTTGACCAAGGTGCTCACCGGAGACGGTGCAGCAATTGAAGTTGATCTCGGCAACGATGTGCTGGATGCAAATGGCGGAAATCTCTATTTCACCATTGAAGACAAGGATACCGCCCCCTGCGATCCTGCCGTTGAGGTGCCCTATGACGAAGAGCCCTATGTGGTTTGGAAGACCGAGGCCACCAAGACAGAAGTTCAGGTAAAGCGTAACGCCGCTGCCTTGATTGGTGATGATACGGTCGACCCTGCCATTCCTGCTAAGGACGATGCAGGCAAGCTTGCCTATGTAAAGGGCTTCCTGCCCACCTATGTGAATGTCACCGTCGCCCATCTGGAGCCCGGTACGACGACCACCTATGCGCCCAAAGCCGACTCCTCCAAGGTGTTGACCGTTGACGCCTCCTGGCTCACCGGCAGCGACGCGGCTTTGGCCTATGCGGATATTCAGAATGCCTTCGGCGATTCCGCTCAAGATGTGGATGTTGCCCTGCATACCGTGCTTGGTGCAAGCGACTTCACCGGCAAGACGGTAACGGCGGATACCACTCTGGCCACTGTTGACGTGGTTTATGACATCGATGGAGTAGCTTCTCTCCAGAGACCGCAGGACTTCAACAAAGCTGAATTGACCCTGAAGCTCACGGACAAGGTCACGGAAGATCCCACTCCCCTGCCGAGTCCTCTGCCCATTACGGATCCGGAGAAGGAGAACCCCTATGTATCTGTTACCAACAATCCCGGTGCAGAAGACGATGAAATTGTCATCAAGTTTACAGAGGCCGATGGAGTCACTGCTACAGATCCTGACATGGCAGGATCCACTGTGGATATCACCTATCCCGGCCCGGACGGCGCAATGAAGACCGTACAGGGAACCCTGAGTGCGGCGCCTGGCCAGATCACCATCAATACCAAGGACTCTACGCCCACCTTTGAAGGCTTCGGCGATAACGGAGGCAAGATGACCCTGGTCTTTACCGCAGCGCCGGACGGCAGCGCTTCTCAGCCCGTGGAAATCGATGTTCCCGCAGCCAGCGGCGCTTATGTCCTGGATGCTGTGGATCCCGATCCGGTGAAGACCCTCAATATGATGGCCGGAACCGTGTCCTCCAAGCAGGGGCTCATCGACCTGGTTGGCATTACCACAGTCAATGTCACTGCGAAGGACGGAACGACCATTGAGAATGTACCTCTGAAGAAGAACGGCGCGGCTGCTGCTAACCTGCTGCTTGCCATGCAGACCCTGGCGGATATTGCCAACGGCGAAGCTCCCGAGGCCCGCGACGGCGAGGTATCCACAAAAGCGGTAGACTGGAAGCTGTATACCGGAACCAAAGCAGGCGAGACTGTCACCTGGGAGACTGCTCCCGTAGCAGACGAGGATTGGAGAACCACCCTCGGAACCTACGATGCCGCGAAGGCCTATCAGCTGAGAGCGGAGCTGGATGTTACCGGCTTTACCTTCAATGACAAAGAGGTAACTTTACCCAATGACAAAGAAGTGCTTGCAAAAGTCGATGTTGTGCTGTATGATAGTAATGATCCGGAAGCAATGCCGTTGAAGCTGACAGAGGGGAACAACGATCTGTATCATCATGGTGAGGATACGGATAAGTACAGTGAACCTGCAAAGGCAGAACTGGACGCCAGGAAAGCGATTGATCCCAAACTGACGAAGGATGCGTTTAAGTACGATTTGGTATTCTTCTACATGTGGGATGGCTTTGAGGATAATGCAGATTCCGAATTGGATGTTCCTGTTTCCCAGTATCTGGACGCTGAGACGAATATCACTATGGTAGGGGATCAGACCTTTGCGGCTTGGAAAACTGCCTGGGAGGCTGCTCATCCCGGTGAGGACATCAGCAGTGTGATCCATGTGGAAGAGAAGGTAGTGGGAGATGACGGAAACGGAAGTTCTCGTGCCCAACTCTATGATGTAAACGGTGAGAATCATATCCAGCCGAAGTCTTCAAGCGATCGAAGTGCATATTTCAATGCAGGAGTAAATGGTGGAACAGTTCGCGGCATTGAAGAGTACCAGATTGTTTACACGATTGAAGACGGTGAAAACACCTATATAGGAGTTCGGAATGTGAAGTTAAGATATCGTCCTGGAGATGCTGATTTGGATGGGACTTTGCGTATAGGTGACAAAGACAGCATAGTCGACTTTGGTCGAGGAATGTATTCTCCGTTTATGAATGGAAGCGGCGATCCGATAGCTGAGTTGTGTATTTCTCTGATGGACTTTGATGGTGATCAAACGGCCAGAATTGGTGATGGCGACAGTATAGTCGACTTTAACCGTGGACTTGACAGAGAAAGATATCAGCGATTCTAAAGGTTGATTAGGTGAAGGGCCGGGAAACCGGCCCAGAAGCCTAAGAAATAAAAAACGGGCGAGAGCCTAAAAAGATGGAGGAAACCATGAAGACGAGAAGGAGAGGAATGAAGCTATTATCACTCATTCTTGCAGTGATGATGATAGCAGGCATGATTCCTATCAGTGCGGTTGCTGCACCGGCAGCTGGAAAGATAGGAATGACATTGAAAACAGGTCAAGTTGATGACGCCTTTCTGGATTATGGTGAATTATCCCAGGCCAATGCAGATAATTCAGTAGGAACAGCGGCTGAGACGGTAGCTGATGCTCAGACGAAGATGCAATCTGTGGAGGCAAAATTCACCGCTGACAGTAAGGCAGAATATGGTGAAGGCGAGCCTTTCTATCTTGCTATAGATCTGGATACTACAAATTTATCCCAGATTTATACGGGGGCAACAGGCATTCGTTCACTCCAGTTAGCAATCGAGTTACCAGATGGAGTTGAATTGGTAAATGATTATACTGGTGCAGGGCAAATAGTGGCAAACCCAACGCTGACAGGTAAAGTGGCCAATGGCAGAGTTGTTACTGCTGTACCGGCCCTTGCAGAGTATGTGGGTGACACTACAGCATCGGCGGCTACAAAGACTGATAGAGGAAAGAACTATTTGATTGTTACGGCTCAAATCAGAGCAGGTAACTACTTGATTCCGGTCCTACATACTGGGTGGGATTTTATAGTTGCACTTAAAGTAAGCACTGGAGCAACTTCTGGAAGTAAAACAATCAAGTTGGAACCTAATCTGCTGAGCGACGGTGGCGGAACAGGTGTGGTGTATTCTACGAACCCCAATGGGCAGGCACCTAATGCAAATAATGTAAATAATGCAGATATTGATTGTCAGGGAGCAAGTTTAAAAGTCACCGGCCCTGGTATCGAACTGAAGGGCACTCCTAAAGTATTGAACAAGGCTGGCCAGAAGGTTACCGTTACACCTTCCAGTGTAACGCCTGGAACCACTGGTTGGAGCATTCGTGAATCCACAGCTACAGACAATACCGGCGATATTGCTGCCACTGCTAAAGCAAATGGTACGGATTTCGACATTAGCTTTGACGGCAGCACCTTGAACACTGCTAAGAAGTATGTAGTTGTTTACAACAACAGCGGAACGGACTTGAAGACCGGTGAGTTCAGCGTAACACCCGCTTTGACCGGTACTGCTAAGATTACCGGTACTGCCAAGGTGGGCGAGACTCTGACGGCAGCTCTTGATGGCGGCCCCGCTGGCGCTACCCTGAAGTATCAGTGGACTGCAGGCGGAACAAGCATTTCCGGCGCTACCAGTGCAACTTATACTCTTACTGCTGCTGAGGCAGGAAAGGTCATCAATGTTGTAATTGCAGCAGACGGTTATGATGGCACAGCGAAGGCGACTGACACAGCAGCGGTTGCTGACGGCGACGCGCCTTCCATTGCTGCGAAGGCAGTGGCCACCGCCGAGTACGGTGCGGACATCACTGCTGCGATCAAGTCCGCCTTCACAGGCGAGCCCACCGGCACGACCTTCACCTTCTCTGAAGTTACCAACAGTATTCTGAAGGTTTCCGGCAACACTGTTAAGGTCGGTTCCGGCGCCATTGCCAGCGGCAACAACACCGTGAACGTTTCCATCAAGCGTCCCGGCTATGAAGCTGCCAGCACCACAGCCTCTCTGACTGCGAAGACCAAGAAGCAGCTGACTTTGGCAGCTACCGGCACCGCAGGAAATAATGTTGAAGTAAATCTGCCCACGCCTACCGGCATGATTACCGGCGATGCTGCTCCCATAGTGACCTGGACCAAGAATACCGAGAGCGGCTGCACCGCTACCTTGAACGGCACGAAGATCACCGCGGCTCTTGACAATGTTGCTAATCCCGGCACCGTCACGCTGACAGCCGCCATCACCTCTGACGACTATCAGCTGAAAACCACCGGCTACACCCTGACGGTTACTGCTGCGGCCATGACCAACATCGTTCTGGATGCGGCAGCAACTACCGCGGGCTTCACGGTATCGCCTGCGTCTGTTGTTCAGGGCACCTCAAACAATGAGATTACCATTACGCCTCCGACGGATTATACCATTGACAGCGTGACCGGCACCGGCGTAACCTGGACTTCCGGCAACAAGTTTACACTGAGCACTACCGAGGGCCAGGCCAGCGTAACGGTTACCATTACCGGCCATGCGGCCAAGACCGTCACCGCTACCATTACCTCTAAGCCCTATGACGGGACCGTAGCGATTGACAAGAGCGATGTTACCTTTAATGTAGACGGCGTTACCTTTGAGAAGGCTGAGTACGAAGACGCCAATGTTGGCACTAACAAGGTAGTTACCATCACCGGTATTACCTGGCCTGACACTACGAACGAGTATACTCTCGCAGATGTCAAGGGCGACATCACGGCTGTTACTCCCGCCAGCGCAGCTGCTGCGGCTACTGCTGTTGCCAATACCAACCCCACCACCGCGAATGTGATCGAAGCCATCAAGGCTGCTGTGATCACCTTCACGAACGCGGACGGCAAGACCTTTACCATGACGGTAGGCTCTCTGCTTGCAGACGCCACTACCGACACGGTTCTGGAATCTAAGATCGCCGATGCGATCAATGGTGTGGCAGCGTTTGAGAGCACAAAGGCTCCCGACAATACCAAGACCTATGACGCAAGCGTGGACGGAACGGCTGCGGCTACTGTGAACCCCGGCAGCGTGATTTCCGTTGCAGAGGGCAAGCATATCGAGGGCAATGTGTACACGATCGATTCCCAGAAGGATGCTGCCAGCGCAGATGTAACTTACTTCTCCGTTGATGCTGCCACCGGCACCATTACCATTGCTTCCGATGCACCTGTAGGCGTCTATACTGTAGTCATCAAGGGCGGCGAGGCTGTTTCCGCTGCTTCTGAAGGCATGAAGGAAGCTGCCAATCCTGTCACCATCACGGCTACCATCACGGTAGAGGCGTGCGGCAAGGAGTATAAGCTGGAGAACCTGGCTGAGAACGCCACCGGCGAAATCAACTTGGGCAACATCTATTCCTTGCTGGATGCGACTAAGAGCCCGAACCTCTCCGGTCTGCCTGCTACCATTGAGCTGAGCCTTGATGTGACCAAGAGCAACACTCCCGCCCCCGGGCCCTCTACCTCCTTCAAGCCTTACATGGAAGGCTACCCGGACGGCACTCTGTTGCCCGGCAACTCTGTGACCCGTGCTCAGTTCGCCAAAATGCTGGTGATCGCTACCGGTAAGTTCGACGAGACCAAGAAATATGAGAAGCCCGACTACCCGGATGTCATCGAGGGCAAGTGGTATGTTCCCTACATCGCCTGCGCGGTGGAGAACAAGATCATGGACGGCAAGGAAGACGGCAAGATGTATCCCAACAAGACCATTACCCGTCAGGAAGCTGCCAAGATGATCTATGTTGCCCTGGGTACCACGGATGAGATCAAGACCACTGATAAGGTCAAGGACTTTGACTCTGTACAGGACTGGGCCAAGATGTATGTGGCCACTCTGGTTGAGAAGAACATCATCAAGGGCTTTGATGATGGTACCTTCAAGCCCAAGAACAACATCACCCGTGCACAGGCTGCGGTTATGATCAACCGTCTGCTGGGCTTCGATCCTGACAAAGCTGAGCGGGCCAAGATCGCCGAGCTGACCATCGAGGGTCAGTTCAAAGATGTGGAGCCCAGTGGAAACTGGTCTTATGCACACCTGATGTATGCTGCCGGAAAGCTGCCGGATTCCTATTACGCTGGCTAAACCGGTAACAAAAAAGAATAAGTCTCCTTGGTAGACTGAGAGAGCCCCCCGCGCGGGATCCGCGCGGGGGGCTCTTCTTTTTTGCCTTTCCCTGCTTTCCCTGCTTGGCTCTCCCTATGGGAGAGCTGGCGCAAAGCGCCTGAGAGGGCAAGATTTAGTGACAAAGAGCACAACCTCTCAGTCAGCCTAGCGGCTGCCAGCTCCCCTTACTCAGGGGAGCCAAGTCTAAGGACTAACATCTAACATCTAACAACTACCAAGGGGGGCCTTCCTTCTTGCCTCCCTTTGAAGAGGATGAAGAGGGAGAAATCTTTGAAAGTTTTGTTATTTTGCAAGGGCTT
>CAZMFF010000008.1:0-26843 GCA_964565505.1 uncultured Acutalibacter sp.
TTATCTCCCACCTCAATGGGATAGCTGCCGGAGGAGTCCAGAGCGTTCACCGGATCATTCTCACAGTAGGCGAACATATTGTAGCCCAGGAGTCCGCCTGTTGCGGCATAGGAGTCCGCATTGATGAACCGTGAAATGGCGGGGTCATAATAGCGGTTCTGGAGATAGTAGAAGCCGGTCTCAGTGTCGTAATAGTAGCCTCTGTAGCGCAGGGGGTTAATGCTGGCAAAGGTTCCTGTTGAGGTGAGGTGTTTTCCCCAGGGGTCATAGGTGTAAGTGGCTAAAACCGTGCCGGAGGCGTTCTCGATCTGCACCACATCGCCCTGGCCATTTAAGAGATAATAGCCAATGGTAACGGTGCCGGAAGAGGAGACATGACGGAAGGCAAAGGGCGCGCCCTGTTCGTCATAGAAGAAGAACATCTCGTTTCCGCTCCAGCCCTGCCACAAAAGCCTGTCTCCTGCATAGGCGTACTGGTACTTTACGCCGTTGTAGGTCTTGGAGGAACGCAGACCGTTGGTATCGTAAGTGAAGGAAAGCGTCTTGCCGCTGGAAGAGGCGGAGATCAGCTGATTCGCGCCCTGCCAGCCCATGGTCCAGCGGGTTCCGTTGTAGTAGCTGATGGGGTTCCCGCTTTTGGGCGTTCCGGTGACGCTGGAGGAGCTTACATAGGTCTGCCCTTCATAGGCAAGCTTTTGTCCCTTGTAGGAGGTGAGCAGGTCTCCCCAAGCAGTGTTTTCATAGAGATAGGAGGTGAGATAGGAGTAGGAGCCGCTGCTCCAGGTGCGGGTGAGCATGTTCCCGGCGGTGTCATAGGTATAGGTCTCGTTGGTTTTGCCTGTGACCTTTGTGAGCTGCCCTAATTTATCATAGACTGTTATGGAGTATTTGTCAATAAATTTTGATGTTCTGTAACTTTATTTTAGTGCAATTGCCTAATAAAAGGCGATGAAAATTGGGAAAGACCAATGGAAAAAGAAGCGATTTGGTTTGACATTATTTGGGGTATAAGGTAAAATAACAACAGGTTGCGCTGTTGTTATTCTGGAAGAACCCCTCAGCCTGCGAAACAGGCGGCTTTGCCGGGGCAAAAGACCGGGCTTCTTCCCAAAGGAGAAAAACAGCGGTGTTGCTCTGCGTTTAGAAAGGATGATTCTCAGCTATGGCGCTGCAGAAGAATGTTTTGGAGTATCTGGAGGAGTCGGCGCGCCGGTATCCGGATAAACTTGCCTTTACAGATGATAAAGTAGAGAGAACTTACTCTCAGTTTTTGCAGGAAGCCCGTCGGATCGGCACCATGCTGATCCACGAGGCAGAGTGTCTGAATTCCCCCATCGCGGTTTTTGTGGACCGCAGGGTTTCCAGCCTGGAAGCCTTTTTCGGGATCCTTTACAGCGGCAATTTCTATGTTCCGGTGGATAACAGGATGCCGCGCCAGCGGGTGGAAGCGATGCTGGAAAAGCTTTCTCCAGCGGCGGTTCTCTATGACCCGCAGGATGAGAGGCTTGCCCTGGAATTTGCCGATCGCTATCACCTCTTATGTACGGAAAAAAAGGCACTTTATGAGCCGGACGAGCTTTTGCTTGCCGGGCGGCGTTCGCGGATTTTGGATATTGACCCGGTCTACACCATCTTCACCTCCGGCTCTACTGGTGTGCCTAAGGGGATCGTGATCACTCACCGAGGCGTGATTGACCTGGCTGAATGGCTGACGGATGCCATTGGTTATCGGCATGAGGATGTATTTGGAAATCAGGCGCCTTTTTATTTTGACGGCTCTGTCAAGGATATTTACAGCACAGTAAAGCTGGGCGCTACTTTGCATATTCTGCCTAAAAAGCTTTTTTCATTTCCGATCTTGCTTGCGGATGCGTTGAGGGAGAAAAAAATTACGGTGATTCAGTGGGCTACCTCTGCTTTTAATCTGGTAGCTTCTTCCGGCATTTTGGAAAAAGGAATTCCAAAGAATCTGCGTATTGTAGCAGCGGCCGGCGAAACGATGCAGGCAAAGTATTTGAATGCCTGGCGTCGCGTGCTGCCTGAAACCAAGTTTGTCAATCTCTACGGCCCTACAGAGGTCACAGTAGACTGCACTTATTATGTTGTCGATCGTGAATATTCTGACCGCGAAGCGGTTCCCATTGGAATTCCCTGCGAAAATAAGGAAATTCTGCTTTTGGACGAGACTTTGCACCCTGTGGCAGACGGAGAGCCGGGCGAGATTTGCGTGCGGGGACTTGGACTTGCGAAAGGATATTATGAGGAGGCGGAGAAAACAGATGCCGCTTTTATCCAGAATCCTTTAAATACCCGTTATCCTGACCTTATTTACCGCACGGGCGATATCGCCGTCCGCAATTCCGACGGCCTTTTGGTATTCCAGTCCCGAAAGGACGGCCAGATCAAGCATATGGGGTACCGGATCGAATTAGGGGAGATCGAGCGGGCTGTCAGCGGCTTTTCAAAAATTCGGGAGACCTTTTGCTTTTATGACAGGGAGAGGGAACAGATCGTATGCCTTTATGACGGCGACGCGCAGGCCGATGAGATCATCCGCTATTTGGGCGACCTTTTGCCCAAATACATGTATCCCAATGTTTTGGAGAACAAAAGCCTGCTGCACAACGCCAACGGGAAGATAGACCGCGCCCGGATGCAGGAGGAATATTTCCGTGGAAATCAGAAAAGCTGAAACCTGTGAAGAGATCACAGAGCTCGTGAAAAAGTGGTTTCGTCCCGGTGTCTGTACCAATCTGTTTTTATCCGCTCAGGAGCTTCAGAGAGAAGCAGATCGGGGAGCTCTCTATTACGGCGTTTGGCCGCGGGGCTTTTTGCTTTTGCGCAAAAGGGACGGCTTTTTCCGGGGCGCTTATCAGTTTCTCCCCGGAGGGGATTGTCCCCAGCTTCCCGATGAACTCCATGTGATTTTGGAGATTCCGGCGCGTCCAAAGGACAAAACCGCGCCGGCAGCGCAGTCCTTCTGGCAGGAGGGCGGGTTTGTCCCTGTGCTGGAGCGCCTGCGTTATCGGAAAGAATGGGAAAAAGCCCCGGCAGCTTCCGCGCTTCCTTCTCGGGAAATGGAGATCGTTTTGGCAAAGGCAGAGCGTATGGAAGAGGCCCTTTCCTTTCTCAAAGCGCATTTTGATCCTCTTACAGGATGTTTGCCCAGCCTGGAAGAGCTTTCAAAGGATCAGGTGTTTTGTCTTTTGGATGAAAAGGGAGCGGTTGCCGGTGTGCTGCATGGCGCTTTCGGCAGAGCTTCTTCCGAGATCCGGCATTTAGCGCTTCGTGAGGATGTCCGGAGAAGGGGGTATGCAGGCGCATTGATCCGCGCCTATGAGGCTCAAAGCCCTTCTTCAAAAAGCCTGGTGTGGACCGGCAAGGAAAATTCCGCCGCCCGCCGTCTTTATGAAAAATGCGGCTATTCGCCGGACGGCTGGACGGCTTTGGTGTTAGAATACGGAAAGGAATGATTGGAAATGAAGGAAAAAATCGAAGAGATATTAAAGGAGCTTTGCCCCGGCATCGACCTGGAAAGCACGGAAATGATCGACGACGGCCTGATCGATTCCTTTGACATGGTGGCGCTTGTCAGCGAGCTTGTGGACGCCTTTGGCGTGGAGATTTCCGTTGAGGACATCATCCCTGAAAACTTCAATTCCATCGACGCCATGGCAGCGCTTGTCGAGAGGCTGAAGTAAGGGATGGGGATCTTCTCTCTTTCCTTTGCGGCATTTGTGGCGGGAGGGCTCCTGCTTTACTACCTGATCCCCCAAAAAGCGCAGTGGTGCGTGCTGCTGGCGCTTTCCTGGTGCTTTTATCTTTTCGCAGGGCTTCGCGCTATGGGATACCTTTTCTTTGTGACGGCCTCCACCTATGCCGCCGGGCTTTTTCTGCAAAAACAGAATCGTTTTCTCAAGGGCCTTTCCAAGGAAGAGCGGGAAAAGCGGAATCCCCTTGTGAAAAAGAAAAAGCGGGCGGCGGCCTGTCTGCTGCTGCTCGTGAATTTCGGGTTGCTGTTTTTTGTGAAATACTGGGATTTTACCGCCGCGTCTCTTCAGCGGTTGGGACTTTCTTTGCCCTCTTTAGGGCTGTTGGTTCCTCTGGGAATCTCCTATTATATGTTTCAGTCCGTGGGATATGTGATCGATGTATACCGGGGAAAGTATGAGGCGCAAAGGAATTTTTTCCGGTACGCGCTTTTTGTGTCGTTCTTTCCGCAGATCATACAAGGGCCGATCGGCAGATTTGACGCTCTGGCGCCTCAATTGTTTTCCGGACGCCGCTTTTCCTTTGATAATCTGAAGGCCGGGCTCCAATTGGTGCTTTACGGGTGCTTAAAAAAGCTTGTGATCGCGGACAGGGCCGCGGTGGCGGTAGATAAGATCTACGGGAATCATCAGGCCTATGGCGGTGTGATGATCGTCCTCGGCGTTCTGTTTTACTGTATCCAGCTTTACTGCGATTTTTCCGGCGGCATCGATATTGTAAGAGGCGTAGGGAAGATGTTTGGGGTCGAGCTTGCGGAAAACTTCCGCCGCCCCATCTTCGCGGTGAGCCTGACCGACTTCTGGCGCAGATGGCATATCAGCCTGGGGGCGTGGATGAAGGACTATCTTTTCTACCCCCTTTCTCTTTCCAAGCCGCTTTTAAAGGTTGGAAAGTTTTCCAGAAAGAAGATCGGGGGGCGTTTCGGCAAGATCCTGCCCACCTCTGTCGCGACTTTCCTCATCTATTTTGTGATCGGTATCTGGCATGGCTCCAGCTGGAAATACATTGCCTTTGGCTTCTATAACGGGATCCTCATTACTGCGGGCCTGCTTCTGGAGCCCTTCTTCTCTCGAGTGCGGGAAAGGCTTTCTATTACGGATGAACACAGAGGAATGAAAGTGTTTCAGATCCTTCGCACCTGCGTTTTGGTTTTCATCGGGCGTTACATCACCCGGGCGGGCAGCCTTCGCACCGGTATCTCCATGCTTTGGAAAACCGTGAGACACCCCATCCCTTCTCAGCTTTTACACGGAGGACTATTCTCGCTGGGACTTTCCGGGGGAGATCTTCTTATTATCGGTATCGGCGTGGTGGTGCTGCTGTTGACAGAGTTTTTGGAAGAGCGCGGGAAAAGCCTCTTTGAACGGCTGGACGAAAAACCTTTTTTGATCCAGTGGTGTGTCATGGCGCTGGGGCTTTTTGCCCTGCTCTTCTTCGGTGTGTTTCGCGGTGATTATATTGCCGCTGAGTTTATCTATCAGCAATTTTGAAAGAAAGGAGGGCGGTCTTGATGAAGCAGGAGACAAAAGAGCTTACCGTTTCTGCCAAAAAGAACACGGCCCGGCGGTGGTGCCTGACTTTTTTCGCTACCCTTCTGGCCCTGATGGCACTCTTGTGTGTGTTTAATTTTCTTGTGGATCCCTTCGGCGTGTTCGGCGACCCTGTTTTTCACTGGTATTCCTATAATGAAACCAATAATCCCAGAGCGGCGAAGATCGCCTACCTGGAAGAGCATCATGATGAGTATGATTCCTATATTATCGGCGCCTCCTCTACCAGCTCCTTTTCCAAAGAGGCGCTGGATAAATATTTTGGCGCCGATTTTTACAATCTGATCATGTATGGCTCTGATTTATTGGATGTGGAAAAAACCTGCGATTATGTGCTGGAGCATTATGAGGTCAAAAATCTGGTGGTGAATGTTTTTATCTCCACCGGGTTTCGGTATGACGAGCCCAATGACGGCCTGACCAACGCCCTGCACGAGAAGGTGAGCGGGGAGAACCCTCTGCTGTTTTACGGCCGCTATCTTTTGATGAATCCTCAGTATTCTTTTGAAAAGCTGCAGGCGAAAAGAAACGACACCTATCTTTCTCAGCCCTTCGATGTGTTTGACACTGTTTCCGGCACTTACGATAAGCGGGCGCGGGACGCGGAACCTATCGGAGATCTGGAAGGATATCTGGAAAGCTACCCGGTATTCAAAGATTACCCTCAGTACGACAGAAAGATGGAACACATTGATGACGCGGTGGGAAGCGTGAAGCGCATCCGTGAAAAATGTGAGGAAAAGGGTGTAAACCTGCTGGTGGTGTCCGCTCCGGCCTATTACGAGAGCGTTCTCTGGTATGACAGGGAGGATGTAAAAGAGTTTTATACCAAGCTGAGCGCGGTAACTCCTTTTTGGGATTTTACCGTCAGCAGCGTGAGCTTGGAGCCCCGGTATTTTTACGATGAGACTCATTTCCGAAACGCGGTAGGGGACATGGCCCTTGCAAAGATTTTTGGGGATACCGGCGTTTATGTGCCGGAGGACTTCGGCACTTTGGTCACAGAGGAAAATGTGAGCGCTCATGTCGATCGCTTTTGGGAGCTTGAAAAGCGAGAAGAGGCGTATACAAAGGAGATCCCTATTCTTCTTTACCATCATATTACGGAAGATCCCAACGACAATGCCATTACGCCGCAGCAGTTTCAAAGGCAAATGGAGCTTTTGAAGGCAGGCGGGTATGAAACGGTCACATTTGAAGAGATGATCGACTATGTGGAAAAAGGGATCGAGCTGCCCCAGAAGGCGGTATGTATTACCTTTGATGACGGCTATCGAAGCAATTATGAAATCGCTTATCCGATTTTAAAGGAATATGGGATGAAGGCGACCATTTTTGTGATTGGAGCTACTGTGGGAAATACAGAGCACTATAAAGATACGGAATTTCCCATCACACCTCATTTCAGCTTTGAAGAGGCGAAAGAGATGGTGGATTCCGGCGTGATCTCCATTCAGAGCCATACCTACGATATGCACCAGTGGGCCGCCTACGAAACAGGGGAAAGGATTCGGAAAAACATCCTCAGGCTGGAAGAGGAGACAGAAGAGGAGTATATTGCGGCGTTGAAGGCCGATTTTACCCGCTCCAAAGAGGAGATCGAGCTGGGGACGGGAAAGAAGGCCAATGTGCTCGCCTATCCCGGGGGAAGCTACGACACGCTAAGTCAGGCTGTTCTCAGCTCTCAGGGAGTAAAAGCAACGCTTTCCATCCGCGCGGGCAAGGCCGTTCTCGTCAAGGGCCTGCCGCAAAGTCTCTATGCTATGAAGCGGTTTTATATCCGGCCGGATACAAAGGAAAGTGAGTTTTTAGGCTGGCTTGAATGACCCTGTCCCGGCAGGAGAAAATCGTTTCAAAAGAGAAAAAGAAGAATAAAAAATTATCTTGACAAGGCATGAGGTTTCCGCTATAATGAAACGGTCGCCTGGAGGCGGAAGAAAATGGCCCGGTAGTTCAGCTGGTTAGAACGCTAGCCTGTCACGCTAGAGGTCGACGGTTCGAGCCCGTTCCGGGTCGCCATTTGCTGCTATGGCTCAGGTGGTAGAGCACATCCTTGGTAAGGATGAGGTCTCCAGTTCGAATCTGGATAGCAGCTCCACAAAAATCGCTCTAGACTGCGGTCTAGGGCGATTTTTGCTTTGCCCGCCTTTTTGGGAAAAGAGGATTATCCAACACTTTTCCAACAGTTTCCAACAAAATCTCATTCGCTGCCGGTGGATGAGGTCTGCCCCTGTAAGGCTGCAACCAGCAGCTTTGCCAGAGCAGGATTCTTTTTCATAAGCTCCAGTGCCTGGTCTATGTCCGGTGCTTGATTGGACTGAGACTGCTTTTGACTTGATTTCCCAAAGAAATCCCGCTCCACCTTTTGGGCCAGCATTTTGCGCTCATCATTGTTTGTGTGGGCGTAAAGGTCTGTGACCATTCGGGCTTGGGCATGGCCGGTATCTCCCTGTACTGCCTTGATATTGCCACCGCTGATTGCCAGCTTCAGCGAGGCGCTACAATGCCGCAGGCTGTGAAAGACAACTTTTGGCAGCCGCGTTTCCTCAATAAATTTTCTGAGGGCTTCGGCAATTTGCCGTTCCTCATAGGGGCGGCCATCTTGATGGGCAATCACCAGATTATAGTCCGTGTATGCTGCTCCCATAAGGTTCTTCACATCATCCTGTGCTTTTTTGATCTCCTGTAAAGCCAGCGCAACGGTCTTTGGGAGAAAGATCACTCTGACGCTGCTTTCTGTCTTAGGCGACTTCAACACCAGAGCGGTAGAAGACGGCGCTTTCTTCATGTCCGGGAATTTGAGAATCACGCTGCTTCTGCCCCGGGCTTCCAGCTTTTCCAAGCTGTCTTTCTGGCAGCGTTTGATTTCCTTGTTCACAATCAAGTGAGAATCTCCGGATTCGATACTGCTGTCGGACATCTCCACGCAGTCCCAGGTAAGGCCCAGTATTTCGCCTACACGCATGGAGCAACCCAAAGCCAGCAGAATAGCGGTTCTCAAAATGGGGTCTTTGCACCTGTCGACCGCCATTTGCGCTTCCGCGGTCGTCCAAACGGCTCTATCTGCGGAGGTGTGCTTTGGCAGGGTAGCATGGTTGGCGGGATTGACGGATATGTAACCCCATACCACTGCCTGGTTGAGCGCGCTGCGGAGCAGATCGTGGATTTTGGCAATTACATGGGGCGAAACCTTTGCATCCAGCTTCTTGTGGCCTTTCAAGACGATAGCGGGCTTTTTCTGGAGGGAATCGTAGAAAACATCCAGATCCCGGGTGGTCAAGTCTCTAACGGCCACTTCGCCCATATAGGGCTTGATGTAGTGCTCGATTCTGTGTACGGACATAGAGAGATAGGAATCGCCCCAATGGTTCAGTCCATAGATTTGGACATAATCGTCCAGCAGTTTCGCAACGGTAACAGCTTTCGTTGATTGCCGCTCGATTTCTTTGGGCAAAGGCTTCGGCGGATGAAACTTGCCGGTTTTACGCTCAAACTCAATCTGGGCAATTCGATAAGACGCTTCCTCATAGGTAGGGAACCGTTCATAAAACGGCTTTTGATAACCGGGACAGCGATAGCAGATTTCGTACTGCTGCCCTTTCTTTCGTGGTTTCATAGTGGTACGCTCCTTTCATGGTAGCATTTGCCTCCTTTCAGTGCCATGAAGGGGTACCCATTCATGGTTGCAAGTATAGCACAGGCGGCTGAACACCGTCAACCGCCCATACCATTAAGAAACTAAGCTGGTGGGGTCATATAGTCAATGAGAGATTTCTTCGGTATTCGAATCTGATGGCCCACCTTGATAGAGAAAATCGCCTTACTCTTTATGAGTTTGTAGGCGGTATTCCTGCCGATCCCCAGCACTTTCATGATATCCTCCACTGCAAGGGTCAATGGCAGGTCATCAAATGAAGAAATGGTATCTAAATTCTTTGCGCTCATGAAATTTACCGTCCTTTCATCGTCCACGGCCGCGTTTGTGGCTTTTTACTTTTTTGCGCTGATGCTGCTTTGAGTCTTTGCTCCGCTCAGGCAGCTTAGGCTGACTCCTTTCCTCGCGGAGCAGATGTTTCGCCTGCCGTCTTTTTTGGGCTTCTCTTATTTTTGCCTGATTTGGCCCGCCGTTTTCTTCCAGCCTTAAGAGATAACGATTGCCACGCTCAGTTGGCAGGCCTTTTCGTTCCTGAGCCATTGCAAGCGCACCCATATGTAGAGCTGGCTGCCGGTCGATCCCTTGCTCTTTCAGGCTCAGGTGAGAAACCCTTGCAGGAAGCCCCAGACGTTCAAAAGCTCGGTTTTGAATATCCGCCCAGTTCTTCCGCAAGGAAATGAGCTGCTGTTTTGGATGCTTTGTACGGCTTTCCAATTTTGTCCTGGAAAACCCGTCCTCTCCCACTTTTCGAAATGGTATAATCAAGTGGGCGTGGGGGTTATCTTTTCGCTCTTGAGCAGGCAATATGTCATTTGGACTTCTTTCCTTCTCAAGAAGGCCACTGTGGATCGCGTAATTTACCGCATATCCTTCGTTTACGAAATTACCGCGGCAAAATTTTTCTACTAGATCAATTTGATCTTTCAGAGAAAGCTCATTTGGCAAAGCAATGATAATATCGCGAGCCAACTGCGCATCCTTGCGCTTCTCCGCTGCACCAAGTTCCTCAAAAAATGCCTGGAAATCACGAAGACGTTGCGGGGTATTTTCAGGCAATAGGATGTCTTTTGCCAAAATGTCCTTACGGGCAGAGTAATTATAGGTCTTACCAGTGTGAGCCTCTTTCAGGCAAAGCCTGTTGTTATAGGCTCCCGTGCCGATGATAGAACCACCTTTTCCTCTGCTTATAATGGAACTATGAAGTGAAAAAATTGCCATATTGTTTTCCTTTCGATTATATTTTCATTTGAGTAGTCCGCTCTTTAGGTTTTTAACAAACTGTGGGTGTGCACGGGAGTAATCGAGAACCAGCTTGATGTCTTCCAGCATGCTACTAATTCTACTATCCGACTCGTTAATAACCCAATATTCCCTGATTTCGGGATAAACATCGCAAATGGGCTTGGCAATATCGGAGTACAGGCGATTGTATCTGCCTGAAGCGACTTTCTTCTTTCCTTGAGAAGACTTGGCCTTTTTGGCCACTTCTTTTTTTGTGTTCTCTTCCAGTGTCTGAGTTAATTTCATTTGATTATTTTCCATTTCTTTTCTTCCTTTCATGCTTTTAAAAAAATGAGGATCTTTTTCGATTTGGCATACGCCATATGCGGTGACGCAGATCACGTCCTGTAGCGTCTGAAATTCATGCGGGTAGATTAACGGCCTTCGCCCCATTGAGAACTGTTTACTACTGCTACTGCTGTAATTCACTCTCGAGGGTTGAGCAGATAAACCTACCGAATCAGAAATCGAGGTAGCTTCTTCGATGCTTGCTGTAGATCCAACTAAACGCGAAAAGTATTCTTGACTTTCAAGTTCAGCTAGATTTATAATCACTTTGTAACTACAGTTGTCCAGCATTACCCGGCGAGCTTCTGACCCGTAAATTAAATCAATACTGGCCAAACTCTGCACTAGGAGAAGAAAGGTTACCCCTCTGCTGCGCAATGTATTAAGCCCATTAACGATTGGTGGAATTTTCCCAAACCGCGGGAACTCATCGACCATAATCAATATTGGTGGTAATTCCTGCACATCGTATGTTCGTTCTGGGCGGCTCTCTAATGAATGAATAAGTTGAGAAAACATCAAACCCAACATGGGTCCCCATTGGTTCAATTTTTCCTCTGGGATTGCCAAAACTATATCGATGGGTTCCGTAGAGGTATTTAACTGCTGCCAATCTAATACTTCACACCCCTCACGTGAAGTAAAGGCTTCCAGCATTTCAGGGGAAAGCAGTTGGGTGAGTGGAAGCAGATTAAATCCCGTGCTGGACTTTAAGCGGTCTTCCGAATCATGAAGTTTAGAAATGAAACTAATTGCTTTCTCATTTCCTCCATCCATGATCATTTTGGCAATTTCTTCTACTGAACGACGAGTCACCATGTTTAATGTATCTACAAAGTTTAGCCCTTTCTGATAGAAATGGATAATCGAGCCAGCCAAGTAAACTTGAGCCGCTTGAGCCCAAATAGGGTCGTAGGTTTCCGGTAAAATTGGCAGCAACATATTTGCCATATCCATTGCAATCCCAACCAGGTTTTCAGGTTCGTGACCGAATGGGGCAAAAAAATCGTACCGCACCAGGTTGTTTTCCATGCGCTCTGGATCAAAGACCATCACCTTGCGACCTTCTGCTTTCCGCTGATCCACAAATTCCTCATGGCAGCCTTTGATGAATGTAGATATGGTAAAACCTTTCCACGCTTCAAGGCTTGGGTTCGCAATAGCGGTAGTTTTTCCTGAACCGGTAGACCCAACCACCAGAATATGACCATCTATCGTGTCGGGTTTGCCGATATACCCCTCTGGATATGCCTGACTTTTACCAAAGCATACCCCAGAGCAATCTGATGGAACCATCAGTTCTTTGGGAATCTTCTGCTTTGGCAGCAGGTTGTCCTCGCCTTTGATGGGAGTTGACTTTACCCGATTTGCTGGCTTTTTCTTTTCTTCTTGGCATATTGCATATGTGACAATTCCTGCGATGCCAATCCCAATAATATAGGGTGCTGCTTCCTTCAGTTTTATGTTTTCCATTATAGGACCTCCTTTAGGTTGCGTAATCCACTTGGCCGAGGTGGTAACACAACGGAAAAGCAAAACACACGTGCTATGCTGTGATTTATGATACCACCCAAATCTGTTGATGGCCGAACAGTTTACAGCTAAGTTGTTTGAAAAAATCAATATCACACGCAGAGGACATGCATGATAAGTCAAAAGGCCAAAATATCTGCAATATTGAAATACAAAAAACATCCTTGGACTAGATTTTAGCCTAAGGATGTTTTATCACACCTGAGTATTTGTTACTTTTTGAAACGTTGGATACCGTGCTTTTCATCTTCGCAATATTCATCGTAGAGCTCGTAAATCTCTGTCTCAGCTACATGTGTTAGGCTTTTTTGAAATCTTTCACATTTCTTGTAAAGTAAAGCCTTGATGTAGGTTTGTCCATCACTATTAAATCTGTCCCACTTCTTTCTTGCTCTTTCATCCATTTCTGTATTGATAATTTCTGCAATGAATGTATATATTACTGAGGTTGTATTAAAGCGAGAAGCATGAGTTTTTGAACAGAATACATCGAGTTTTCTATATCTATCCCTCCTTTTTTGGGGGTCAATATTCAAGTTGCGTTTTTCATCAAATGGCGATTTGTAATCTCTTACAGGAGGAATACTATCAAAGGCCTTAACAATAAGAGAATAAATTTGATTTGCATCACACAACTCAATTTGGTTAATTTGGAAACTCCTTTTATCAAAACTTTGCCGCTGTTTGAGTGATTTCAAATAAGTAAAAAGCTTTTCCACAGATTCTGTAAGCACAAAATGCTTACCATGTTTAAACGTCGATGAATCAAAACCCAATAGACTTAAAACGTTATCAATATCACGTTTTAAAACAACTTCAAAACTTCCAGGTTCATAGTTATTATACTCGGGCAATGTTTTAGCATACTCTGGGAAACTTCGATGCGAGAGAGCATAAAAATCAGCCCAACCGGGTGCCATAACATGATCTTGAGAGCAAAAATAGACCGGCCTTACCCCAATGGACGTGTAAATTTCGACACAAATTTCTTGTGTTGAATTGTTTTCAATCCTGCGCAAAGCCTCTTGTGCCTTTTTCTCTTTTACCACAATGCCATTTTTTATCCATTTTCTAAGGTAACGCTCGTTTTCCTCCTTTAATAATTGCTGCATCTCTTGGTTTTTCGATTGCCATTCCTCTTCAGATAGAGGAGTATAGATGTTTTTGAAATCTTCATATTTTTGCATCTGTATCCGCCCTAGAACAGTTTTTCGTTAATTTTAGCAGAAAATATATTTATCGTCTAGGGTTTGTAACAAATTCGGTGATATCTGTTCTCCTCACCCTCCACAGCTTTCCAATTCGAAAAGCGGGAAGCTTGCCGGAGTTGACCAGTTTGTAAAAGGTGTTGCGCCCGATCCAGAGTAAATTCATTACTTCCTCTGGGGTTAGAAATTCGTTTTCAATTTCTTCTGTGTCCATTGGGTACTCAAAAAAGTTTCTCATAAAGACCTCCATAGTTTATATTTTTGGCCAAGCTATCCTGCCCCGGACGCTTGCAAGACTTGCGAACTACGCTTTCCCTCTGCCGCTTGTGCAGCCAGAGGAAAAAGCCAGGCTCCGTTCGCACTTCTTCCCAGCGCCCGTTACAGTGCCGCTTGGCCAAATTCGCTTTTGTCCCTTAATAAATTGTTTGGCGTTATTTCTCACTTGTAACTTTGTGTATTATTGTTATGAATAGCCCTGATCCCCGCAAAATAAGGCAGCTACGGGGATCAGGGCTTTCTACGTTTTTCGCTGGATTTTGGCAATTCGCCTTTCGTACATGGCAAAATCCGGCTTTATCATAAATAATTCGCAGAAAAGGAGGCGATTCTCATTCAGAGAATAAATGACGCTGCGCATGACATTTGGGCAATCGTTTTGTCGGTTGCCGTGTCTGCCCTCAGCGCCGCTATCGAGATCATCTTGAGAAAGAAAGACGCTTCGCCTGGAAAAGGCAATGACTAAAAAAATGAAGGAGATGTAGAAATGCCCGCAAATGTAGAAAGTATGTTTTATGTCCGTACGACCCCGTGGCACGGTCTCGGTACCCGGGTGGAATCTGCCCTCAGTTCCGCTGAGGCGTTGGAGAAGTCCGGCCTTGACTGGAACGTGATCCAGCGTCCTATCCTGACCGACAGATTTCAGGCGATTCCCGGCTATAAAGTCAATATTCGGGAAACGGACAACCAGGTTTTGGGAGTTGTCACTGACCGTTACCGGGTGGTGCAAAACTCGGAGGCCTTTGCCTTTACCGACGCCCTGTTGGGAGAGGGGGTCAAGTACGAAACAGCCGGTTCCCTGCAAGATGGGAAAAGAATTTGGATTTTGGCAAAGCTTCCGAACAAATACATCATCGAAGGGGAACAGATCGACCCCTATCTTGTCTTCAGCAGCTCCCATGATGGCAGCGGCGCGATCAAAGTTGCCATGACACCTATCCGAGTTGTCTGCCAAAATACGCTGAACATTGCCCTGGGCTCCGCAAAACGTATTTGGGCTACCGTCCATGTTGGAGATCTGACCGCCAAGATGGACGAAGCCCACAGCACGCTGTTCCTGGCTGAAAAGTACATGCAGCAACTTGGCATGGAATTTTCCCGACTTGCCAAAATCAAGTTGTCTGACCAGAAGGTGCTGGAGTACATCGACCTGCTGCTTCCCATGGACGAAGAGCCCACCGCGCAGCACAGGAAGAACATTTCCCGCATCCGTGAGGATATGCGTCTGCGCTATTTTGAAGCTCCGGATTTGCAGAACGTTGGCAAAAACGCCTACCGCTTTATCAACGCTGTGTCCGACTTTGCCACTCACGCCAAGCCTCTGCGGGAAACAGCCAATTACCGGGAAAACGTCTTTGCCAAAACCATAGACGGCAACGCCTTGATTGACAGGGCCTACGAGATGGTGATGGCGGCGTAAAATGAGCGCAATGTATAAGTGCGCATGTTGCAGAAGCGGGAGGACGATTACCGAATCGTTCCCTGCTCCTAAATTATGTAATGATTGGAGGTTGTATCATGGCTATCGTGATAGCTTCTACAGAAAATATGCCCTATGAAAGCTGGCTGGAAGAACGCAAAAAGGGCATTGGGGGCTCGGACGCTTCTGTGGTCTGTGGAATCAATCGCTACAAGTCACCTGTGCAGCTGTGGATGGAGAAGACAGACCAAATCCATCCGGACGAGGCCGGGGAACCCGCCTACTGGGGCACATTGCTGGAAAGCCTTGTGAGAGAGGAGTTCGGCAAGCGTACTGGAATGGAAGTCCAGCGGGTAAATCAGCTTTTGCAAAGCGAGGAATACCCTTTCATGCTGGCAAATTTGGACGGTGTTTGCGAAAGCGCCGAGCATGGCGCCTGTATCTTTGAAGCAAAGACGGCTTCCGCTTATAAGGCGGGGGAGTGGGAGGATTCTATCCCTGCGGAATACACGCTTCAAATCCAACACTACATGGCGGTCACAGGGTATGCCGGCGCCTATATTGCCGTTTTGATTGGCGGCAATACATTCCGTTGGAAATTCATCGAACGGGACGAGGAATTGATTGCCATGTTGATCCAGTTGGAGGCTGACTTCTGGCGGCATGTGCAAGACTTAACCCCGCCGCCGTTGGATGGTTCCGACGCTTCGGCGAAATTCCTTTCCGAACGGTTCCCCAGCAGCGTTCCGAAGTCAGAGATCCAGCTGCCCGAAACGGCGGGGGAACTGCTTTCGCAGTATGATGATGCCTGTAAGCAGCTGGAACTTTTCACAGAGCAGAAGCAGAAGGCCGAAAACCTATTAAAGGAGATGATGGGAGATCATGAAATTGGGACTGTGGGCAACAGCGTTGTCACATGGAAAAGCGCTACTCAGGAAAGGCTGGACAGCAAAACGCTCAAAGCCGAGCATCCGGCCCTGTACAAAAAGTATGCCAGCAAAACATCATACCGCCGCTTTTCTGTCAGGACGGCGGCATAACAGGAGGGAAAATTTTTGACATTTACAGAACTGAAAAGCAGCCTTGAAAGCAAGGTACAGGCCATTTCACAGCCGCGGGAAATGGCTACGACTATTTCAAGGTCTGACTATATCGCCCTTTCCGGCGATACGCTGGACATTGTCAGGGAGAACTTAAAGCACCAGCCACTGAATCTTCAGCTTTTCGATGTGGTGAAATCCCCATCGGGCGGGGCTACAGTGTTTGCTGTGCCCGGCGTTGCGGGAGAGGAAGCGGAAAAGGAACTGACAGGCATTATCCTGGATTACACTACGCCCCGGGCCTACTGGGATACGCCGGACCCTGTGGAGGGAACGCCTCCGGTCTGCCTGAGCCGGGACAGCGTTGTTTCGGAAAGCGGGCAGTCCTGTGCCCATTGCCCTTATAACGATTTCGGCTCTAAGGATGGTGAAACTGGAGCCAAAGCCTGCAAAGAATCCGTTTTGCTGTTCCTGCTCCGCCCCAATAACGTGTTTCCGCAGCTGGTTCGGATCCCTGTAACCAGCAAAATGCGCTTTCTGAAATACACCACCCGTCTGATCAACAAGCTGACTCCCATTAACGGCGTGGTGACAAAGATTTCTTTGGAGAAGGCCACTAGTAAAGGGGGAAAGCCTTACGCCCTGTTCAACTTTGAAACGGTAAGCACCCTCAGCCCGGAGGATGTTGCCAAAGCCCGGGAATTTGCAAAGGAGTTCATGAAAGCGGTGGATACCTCGCAGTTGGACGAGAGCTTACCAGAAACAGGCTAAAAAAGTCCCGCTATGGCTGATTTCCATATTTTGGAACGTCATACCATAGCGGGGTTTTATTTTTTTAGATTGACAGACAACCGCCTTTTTCCACCGGACAAAAAGGTAACGACACAAACAAACTTTTTGTTCGGAGGGATTTTTATGTTTTTTACTGATGGAAGAAATCGTGAATTTGAACGCATGATGCAG
This sequence comes from uncultured Acutalibacter sp., assembly GCA_964565505.1. Lineage (GTDB taxonomy): Bacteria > Bacillota > Clostridia > Oscillospirales > Acutalibacteraceae > Acutalibacter. The sequence goes on from CAZMFF010000008.1 coordinate 16,986, forward strand.
CAAAGACCCGGCTTTGGCCGAGAAGAAACTGCTACTTGCAGCAGTTGCCGCCATTATCGGCCAAAATGGAAATATCAATACTGCAAATTTGAAGAATGTCCCTACTGCCCGGGGAGAATGACAGCTTTGCCGGATGGAAAGCCAATTTCATAGTCCTTGTGCTTTACTTTGTAACTTGCTATACTGAATGAGAAGGGGAGAGGGTCATGTCTTACGAAACTGTGGAGATTTTGAAAGAAAGTGAAAAGAGCCGGGTGGCCCTGGTCTATGACGGGGAACGTCGGCAGATGCTGGTGGAAAAGCGTCTAAAGGGCGAGTTGCCTATCTACCGCCAGCTTTTGGGGCTTTCCCATCCCTATCTGCCGAAAATCTATCAGGCGGAGTTTCAAAAGGGGGAAACCGTCGTCTTAGAGGAATATATTCCCGGCGGCTCCCTCACGGGGGTCCGCACAAGGGAAAAGCAAGTGAGGAAGTGGCTTTTGGAGCTTTGCCAGGTGCTTTTCTTCCTGCACCGACGTGGGATCGTCCACCGGGACATCAAGCCCTCTAATTTGCTGCTGGGCGTTGACGGTCACATCCGCCTGATCGACTTTGACGCCGCCCGGGAGGAAAAGAAAAACGCCGACAGCGACACCCGGCTGCTGGGCACCCGGGGCTACGCTCCACCGGAGCAATACGGCTTTTCCCAGACCGACCAGCGGGCGGACATCTACGCTTTGGGCATCACCTTCCGGGAGCTGCTGGGCCCCGCCAGTAAAAAGCTGCGCTGGCGGCATATCCTCAAAAAGTGTACAGCCTTAGAGCCAAAACGACGGTACAAAAGCGCTGCCGACGTCCGTCTGGCAGTCATTTTGGGACGGTTCCGGCGGCGGGTAGTCTACCCTATTTTGGCTCTGCTTTTCGCCATCGTTACCGGCTTTTTCGGCATTTCCTTTTTGACCGACCAGGATTTTGCCGCCGCTATACAGGTGGCGCTTGCCTCTCGCCGGAGCCTGATATTTGAATCCGTCGATATTGACGCTTGCAAGAAATCAGACGCCGATCTCGCTGTCTTTTCCAAGAGCGAAAAAGCCGCCTACCTTGCGGTAAGCGTCACACATTCAGAGCTTACATTTATCAGTACCGGTTATGCCGATGAAAGCGGCAATCTGCTGTTGGGCGGGTTCTCCACTATCTACCAGATCGACACAGGAGAGCGGTTCTACCGCCGCTTTGAGGGCCTTTATGTGCTTACGGCAACCGGCAGCGTCCGGCAGATTTCTCCGGAGGAATGTCTCCCTTATGCCCAGGCAGTATTGAAGCTCTACGATCTGGACGTGTTTGACACGCCGATCTTCTAAAAGTTTACAGCAGCTCCTTCATTTTTCGGGCCAGATACAGGGGTATATTCGTAATCTCCCCGTTTTGCACATAGCCCCGCTTGGAAAACCGGATCGCATGATCTGGTTTTTTTGCCGCGATATACCTCTTGAAGGAAGGAGCGGACTTGTCCTCGCCGGCCTTTACCTCAATGGGGATAACCTCTGTCCCGTACTGGATGGCAAAGTCGATTTCGCCGGTTTTGTCCGAATAGTACCGGGGCTCCGCCTCGAACTGACCGCGAAGCTGCTGCAAGACGTAATTTTCCGTCAGCGGCCCCTTAAACTGGTAATCGCTCTTTAGGAGAATGGCACTGCTGTCCAGGCCTGCCATGTGCTTTAACAGCCCGGTATCGAACACAAAAAGCTTAAACTGGTCCAGCTTATCAAAAGCGGAAAGCGGATGCTCCAATTTAGAAGAATTGTACACCCGATTGAGCATCCCGGCGGAAACCAGCCATTCGATGGCCTCTTCAAAATCACGGGCCCTGCCGCCCTCCCGGACGGCTCCATACATGAACTTTTCGTTGGGCTTGGCAAGCTGGGACACAATGCTGCGGAACACCATCAAAATACGCCCGCTGTTGACCTTTCCGTTGTGCTTGGAAAAATCGTTTTCGTATACCTCCACCAGCTCCCGCTGGATCTGGGAGATTTTGGCCGGGTCTTTATACTTGATCCAGGATGCCACGCACTCTGGCATACCGCCGATAATCAGGTAATGGTGATACCGTTCCAACAGGCGGCTATGAAAAATGTCCTCAATGGCCTGGCCTTTCTGGATGCTCTCATAATAGGCAAAAAGAGGCGGATTGACGGCCTCCAAAAATTCATCGAAGGTCAAGGGGGAAATGTCCAGCAGATTGACCATCCCCACCGGATAGGACTTGGGTTGTGCCAGAAGGGTGCCGAGCAAACTCCCAGCGGCGATGACGTGGTACTCATTGGCCTTTTCCTTAAAATACTTCAAAGAGTTCAGCGCTTCCGGACACTCCTGCACCTCGTCAAAAATAATGAGAGTTTCCCCGGGCACGATCTTTTCCCCCGCGATCATGGACAGCAGCTCCACGATCCGCGCGGGATTTTTATTGGCTTCAAAGATGGATTTCAGTTCTTCTTCCTCGTCAAAATTAAAATAGACGCTGCTTTGATAGCAGGTTTTCCCAAACTCCTTCATCAGCCAGGTCTTTCCCACCTGACGTGCGCCCTTTAACACCATGGGCTTCCGTTCATCGCTGGATTTCCAGCGGACAAGCTCATTGATGGCGTTTCTTCGCATGGTTACACCACTCGCTTTCCTAGTTTAAGTATAGTGTAACACATTTTTCCGGGTTTATCAATGCTGATTTCACACGTTTTTCCGATATATATCCTGGTAAATCAGCACGTTTTTCCATAAAATAGGCCGCTGACCACTTGGATCAACGGCCTTTTGCTATTCCAATACTTCGATATTGTGATCGTATAAAAGCTCGTTAGCGGCGATGATGTCCATTTCCTGGCCAATGGCGAACAGCAGCAGGGCGTCCCGCGGGTCACGGGGGTAAAGTTCCCGGTAACCGGCTTCTTTTAGCAAGCTTTGGGCTTCTTCCGCCGTCAGCCCCAGGCCAAACGCCAAGGCGATCACCTTGTCACGGGAGGGATACTTGCTGCCCAGGAATATCTGGTACACATAGGCCCGATTCAGGTTGGATTTCCGCACCACCTGGGCTTTTGTCAACCCCTTGCACTTGAGCCAGCCGTTTAAGGCCTCCGGCAGGGAGTTTAACTGCATTTCCTCCCGGTTTTCCGCCAGGTAATCCAGAATATTCTTGCTATTTTTGATCTCGTTTACCAGTTCGTCCGTGGTTTTCATGGCGTCATCTCCCATCCATGTTCACCCCCTAGCATAGCACCATTATATCACAAAAGGGTTAGCTCGCAGCTAGCCCTTTCACTTTTTTGTCATATTATACTGGATCATCGGGATTGTGGAGCAGAAACAGCTTTAAGACTTCCTTGGCAAGCTTCAGTTCCCTAGGCGTACAGCGGGCAAGCAAGGCCTCCACCCCGGAGGTGTCGCCCGGCTCAAAATCCGTGCCGAACAGGATATATTCCATAGGCAGATGCATGGAGCGGGAGATCTTTATCAGCGTATCTATGGACATTTGGGACGTACCCACTTCAAGCTGTCCATAAAATCCTGTACCTATGTCGGCAAGCTCTGCCATGCGTTCCCGTGTGAGCCCCAGCTCCTGCCGCCGCTTTCGCAGCCGACCGCCGATTTCAATAAGCTGTTGTTTTTCCATATCCTGCACCGCCTGTTTTTCGTTATCTTCTATTGTATTCTTTGGCGGGATATGATAAAATATGTTGTAAGATAGCGAAAATAAATATCCTATAACGCTTTAGCAAGGAGATAGGGATATGCCTTTTGAATCTCAAAACGCTGATTTGGCGCGAGGAAAAGTCAGTCTGGGTAGCGCGTCCTCGCGTTTCCTGCTCATGCAACCAAAATATGAACTGCCCGACATTGTTCTGCAAGAACAACAGCTATCCGCTATTGAGGAAGTTTTATCGCTTTCCCGGTATGAAAATTTGATTTATCATACCTGGGGCCTGGAAACTGTGATTAAGCGTGGTCGGGGGCTGAAGGTCAATTTGTTCGGCTCCCCCGGTACTGGAAAAACGATGGTGGCCCACGCAATAGCAAAGGAACTGGACAAACCTTTGCTGGAAGTCAGTTACGCGGAAATCGAATCGAAATTTGTGGGAGAGACCTCTAAAAATCTGGTAGCTCTTTTCCGAACTGCTGAAACGGAAGGCGCTGTTTTACTGTTTGACGAGGCGGACGCCCTGCTTAGCAAGCGGGTCACAGATATGCAAAGTTCCTCAGATGTCAGTGTAAATCAAACGCGCTCTGTTCTCTTAAAACTCTTGGACGCCTATGAGGGCATCTGTCTGTTCACCACAAATTTTATCAAAAATTATGACCCTGCTTTTCTTCGCAGGATTACTAGACATATTCAGTTTCCTCTCCCCGATGAAGCCCAGCGAGTAAAGCTTTGGGAGCACTATCTAGTGGCTTCGCTTCCCTGTGAAGTCGATATTCCTCAGCTGGCGGCAAAATCGCATGGGCTTAGCGGGTCTGACATTGCCAACGCCGTTCTAAACGCCGCTATTCGAGGAGCGGCCCGTAAGGCAGAAAAAATACCCACCACCTATTTTGAGGAAGCTATTCAGGAAATATTGGCGGCAAAACAAGCAAACTCCGGGTCGGAGGTTACCGTTTCCACCCGTGAAGTAAGTGAGGGGTATGCAAAACAAATGATGCAAGGAGGGGCAAAAAGATGATTTTAACTACATTGGTGCTTGCGGCTGGCCTTATTATAGGCGTTGGTCTTCTGATAAAATACTGGAACAACTTGACCGCCTATCTGAAAAAGCTGGCGGGGAAATTGCAAGAGTTTTTGCGTTCACCGGTGGAGGGCTTTCGCCTTATTCTACGAAACGCCGGGGACTTCTTTGTGGAAAAAACTGTCAACTATTCCAAAATCCCGGAAACTACTCGTTGGAAGGAAACTGTTGTAACACGGAATATTCCTGAAAACCAAGTGGCAAACGAGCATAAGCAGCGTGCTATGCTGGATGAGGAATTTGACATTACCGACGAGTATGAACAGGCGCTTACAAATAATGCCTAAGGGGGGTATTACCATGTTTCGTGCGCTTTGGCAGGAAATCAAACGATTTTTTGAGGCGTTATTTGGAAAAATCTCTTTCGATGCTTGGATAGATTCCATAATGGGATTTGCCCAAGAGACGATCAAGGAAAAAGAAAAAAGCGAAAAAGTCTATGAAAGCGGTTCCTGCATTGTGTCCTATGCGCCCGGGCAAGATATTTCTGCAAAAATCCAGCTCTTGTTCGACTGCCCCGACGGCAACCGTGAGGAGGTAACGGCGGAGCGCTCCTTCCCAGAAGAGAAATTCCTTTCCGAATCTCTTGATTATATGAGGGAACGCGGAAGAATAGAGATCCCAGTTGTCCATGGTAACTCATAGCGGAGGCGCCGTATGCAAATTGTTCTTTGGATCATTGCCGCGTTAGTAATTATCGGCATCATCAAATCAATTTTAAGCTGTATTGGCGATTTCTTTTCAGCTATTTGGGAATTTATCAAAAAGCACTGGTATTTCTTCCTGTCATTGCTGGCATCTGTGCTGTGTACGGGCTTCCTTTCTGGGGAATATGGGATTAGCGTAGCTATCTTGTGCCTAATCGCTTATCTGCTGTTTAAGGCTGGCAAAAAAATTCAAAAGTCGAACTGGGAAAGGCATTTATGCATTTTGAAAAACTGGCTCGACCGCCCTTCATTCGATCCTGTGGAACTTGCCTTAGACGAGCCGACGAGCCCAAAGTATTTAAGCCGGCTACCCGGATACCTAAAAAGATATTCCTATCCTGATGGAAAGAATATCCGCCAGATTTTTCCAGATCTTCTGGATGAATACAACCGAGCTCACGCTGAAGAGCATTGTGCGGCACTTACAGATTGGCTGAATTTCAGCGCCACCCAGCTTGGCGAGGTGGGCGCGGAGGATATCATGCGTTTAAGCGATTTTCCCCTTGTTTTTCTAAAATACCACTATGGCTCGTCTAATAGTTGTCAAAGCCTTTTACAAGTGTTTTTGAATCAATGCGACAATGCTTTGATTTCCAAAGCAGAGCAGGTCATATATCAATACCTATACAGCCAGGGTGTCGCATCAAAAAGAGATTCTATAGATTCCGCGTGGTTCATGTTTGGGGGCTTTACTCGCTCCCAAAGCATTCCCGCCTTATGTAACGCTGCCATTGAAGCCGATATTCAAAATAGAAAATTAGGCGCTTTCAATATTTCTGAAACCGGAGAAGAAATGCTGCAATGCCCTGATTCCCCTGAAAAGGAACAGGAGATCATCAGCGCGGAAAGCCTAGGCTTGGATTTGTAGCAAGTTGGATATACCTTTGGAAGGAGTATAAAAGATGGAAGTTCTTGAATTCGAGAAGCAACTGGTTTCTATGGCAAAAGGCCTTACTGTGGCGGAGCGTGGGATTATTTGCGCACCGGAAATTGATTTGGACATCAAAAAGCTGACTCCAGGGCTGGACAAGCACGAAGTGATTTTTGTAGCCAATGCCGCCGCCATACCCGGGGAGGAAAAGGCGACATCTGGCTTTGCCTGCACAGCAGATAGATTTTACTACTGCAACAAACCGGGCAAGGAAGGGCAATTCGACTCCTTCCTCTTTGCCGACGTTGCTCGGGTGGGGGTCAATGGAAATAGTCGCAGTGGTAGGTTTTCCTTTGGGGACAGTATAGAAGTTGTTCTCAAAAACGGCAGCAGTCATACACTTACCTACTGCCTTACCGGCTGCAATCTGGATGCTGTGCAAAACCTTTTGATTTTTGCGGCAAACAACGTACCGGAAACGATAGAAGATCAGGAACGCCTGACATATTCTGTTTCCGATCTACCGCAAGAGCAGCTGATGGCCTACATGGAAATCATCTACAACTATGCCTATTTGGAAGACTGCCAGGTGGATTCCGAGGAATACGCAGTTTTGCAGAACCTGGGGGTGCGGCTTGGGCTGGAAACAGAAGTACGAAATAGCCTTCGGGATTACACATTTTTGCTCAAAAGCGGCGAACACACAAAGACAGGAATCCTCCTAAAGCAATGCACGCACGCAATTTCCTACGGCAGCTATGAGCTGCTCCGGTTTTCTCTGATGCAGGACTGCCTCTACCTGCATGAAGCTACCCACTCTGGTCAGGAATGGACAGAGGACGCTTTCCTGAACAGTCTGCAAAAGTTCGCTCAAATCACCGACCCGCAGGTCAAGCTCATGTTGACCGCCATTGCTTTACATAAGGAAACGGCGGCAAAGGATGCGGATCTGCAAAAGATACAAGGGAAAATGAATAAACTGCGGAAGGACGCGAAAGATCTGCATATTCCGCGGGAGGCACTTTACTGCTCTGGCTCAATTTACAGCATTGATTGCTACCATGGCCTGCGCAGATTGATAAAGCAAGGTCAATCCATCACCCGCCAGCGTGAATTGATGCTGCAAGAGTGTCTGCGCAATTCGCAAGTCTCCACAAACCGCCTTGTGGCCGACATGAATGACCTCACCATGCGGCTTTTGGAAGAAGTGCAGCGTGGTAATCAACAGGATGAAAAAGTCCAGCGGCTTTCCCAATTAATTCAGCAATACCAGCGGCAAGCTGTCTCTATGCTCCAACGCCAAAAGGACTTGTCGGATGCCGAGCTTCGAAATCGAGTTCCAAACAGGCTGTATTGGTCACAGATGGATGCCTTATCTGGGGGAACAAAAGATTTCGTCATGTCCTGCTATACGCTGATCCAAGGGGAGTATCTCCTCCGAGAAGATATTACTCAAGGCGAATTGCGCAGACTTTCGCGAATCGAGGAGCTTGTAGATGATGAATGAGAAAAAGATATTGCAGGAAAAGCAGGCGGCGCTTGATGCGGGAAATGCAGCACGAGTACAAAAGCACCAACTGCAAAGTGCAGAGGAGCAGGCAGCCCAAATGCACATGGCGCTGGACGCTCTTGCACGCCAGAGAGACGCCCAGGATGCGGCGCTGGACGAAATGCTGGCCTGGATGGAAGATGTTTCCAGGCAAGAGGGTTCTGCCATTTTTTCCGTGGAACCTCCCAAGCTTTACACAGGCAACAAAGTAGAAGCCAACATTCATATGACCGGGCTCGTTACGCTGACCCAAGAAGATTCCTGGGAAGATTATCTATCCAGCGTGGATCGGTACGCCGAGTTGGAACACATGGATCTTTCCACAGACCCTTATCTCAGCCTGCTTTCCAAAAAGGAACAGGATCACCTTTTGCAAACCGTCCGGGAGGACTATTATGAGCAAAAGCCGGACTGCGACAAGTGGGACTATGCCATATCTGCATTCTGCGGCGTGGTTGCCGGGCTGATCGACAGCTTTTTTGTGGGGAAGCCCGGAGAGAGTTCGCTGGGTAAATGGTCTGACAAAATGGCCGACACCTTTGTGCTAACTGTCGCTAGAATAAAAGGTTGGAACCCTCGATCAGGCAATGAGAGCAATGTCGATTCGGCTATATATTACCTTGAAAGAAACTTCACGGTAAATTACGATCAACAGGACTCTGCACGACTTGGCCCGGCAGCCAAGGAGATTTTCGATATGGCAACCGGGAATCATCATCTGAAAAGTCTTGCCCATTCTCCCGATTTAGTCGGCCTGATTTTTTCGCTCATAAATCAGTTTACCGGCACATCTTCATTTTTAGATAATGGTCGTTTGCTTACATTCGACACAGAAAAGCAGGAACTTGTGGGCGGGAATGTTCCAGCAAAGATTATCTGTGCATTTTCCAACTGGCTAATGCATTGCATTTCGGATATGGCTGGGAGCCATGGGGCAAAAGGCCGCGGTTCAGGCTTGCCAATTCCGGGTTTTGAGTTGCTTCAGTTTATAAAGATTGGAACTACCGGTCCAAAATCAAAGAAGTGCAGTTTCCCTGATTTTGTGGTAGAAATGTTTGAAAATGGCTATGACTTCCGTTTTGGCGTAGCAATGGCAGTCCCGGTGGCGGTAAACGAGGTTCTTGTTAGACTATGTTACGCCATTAAGCGCTACTATTTCCATCATTTGCCTTTAGAGGATTGCATTCCTTTTGATACCCGTATGGGAAATATTGAAACCAGAAAACCAGAGCTGCGTCGAATGCTTTTGGTTTCTACAGGTACTCTGTGCGCTGTTGACGCAGGAGACGCATTTGTCCGCTCCGGTTTTTTCAATAATAAATTAGATTTTGCCCTACGCCTTAATTACTTTGCCTATCTCCGTCTGGCCACGCTAGGGTTAAGCGCCATCCGCGCCAAGTGCCGCCGTGGGCATATCGACATTGCCGCAATCTCCGCAGACACCCAAAAGGAATGGCAGCGACTTTATGCAGAAAGCCAGAAGTGGGAAACGGTGTAGTTTTTTAGAGAAAGCACAATGCCCCCAGGATATGTTACAAAGTACATATCCTGGGGGCATTTTTCCAACAATCTTCCAGCAAAACGGCCTAAAAGGGGGTAAAATCAGGTAAATTTGGGTGGCACAGAATAATAGAAAAACTCCCGAAAAATCGCATAGGAATGGGATTTATTCGGCTTTTGACAACATGAATGGGTATCCCTTAAAAAGCTGAAAAGCTTGTTGGTAAGGATGAGGTCTCCAGTTCGAATCTGGATAGCAGCTCCAGAGAGTGCTTGGCTCAAGAGAGCCGGGCACTTTTTGTTTTTCAGGAGACCTCATCCTGCGCCGCGGTCGCGGCGGGGGCTTGGGGCGCAGCCCCATGTTATTCAGGGGAAGAAGCGGAGCTTCTTTCAGAAGATATCGTCAGATATCTTTTCTCCAGTTCGAATCTGGATAGCAGCTCCAGAGAGTGCTTGGCTCAAGAGAGCCGGGCACTT
>CAZMFF010000008.1:26943-60884 GCA_964565505.1 uncultured Acutalibacter sp.
TCATCCTGCGCCGCGGTCGCGGCGGGGGCTTGGGGCGCAGCCCCATGTTATTCAGTGGAAGAAGCGGAGCTTCTTTCAGAAGATATCGTCAGATATCTTTTCTCCAGCTTCGAATCTGGATAGCAGCTCCAGAGAGTGCTTGGCTCAAGAGAGCCGGGCACTTTTTGTTTTTCAGGAGACCTCATCCTGCGCCGCGGTCGCGGCGGGGGCTTGGGGCGCAGCCCCATGTTATTCAGTGGAAGAAGCGGAGCTTCTTTCAGAAGATATCGTCAGATATCTTTTCTCCAGCTTCGAATCTGGATAGCAGCTCCATCGTCGAAGCAAAGTTCGCTTTGCTTCGACGATTTTTCTTATGGAAAAATCGCCGTCAGCGTGCTTCCTTGCTTCTCCTCTCCCCAAAAAGCCGTGCGGCTTTTTGGGGTCCCCGTGGTAGGCTGCACTCTTGTTGTGAATATGGCGCTCTTTGTTTTTTGAAGGAGCTTCTGCCTTTCTGCGGGAAACAGCTTGACAAATTGCCGGATGGTTACTATAATAAAGGTGAGAAAAGAGCCTGCCGATAGACGGTTTGGCTCAAGGTGTTTCTTGAATTACTTCAGAAACCGTCACTTGGCCGAGTGGCGGTTTCGCCTTTTTACCGTGATCGTTACTGTATATCCGAAGATATGTAACGTTAAAGTAATCGGCATACGCTTCACCCCCTTTCGGGTGGTGTAGTCAAACCGCCTACCGTTATGGCAGACTCTTCCGCACGAGATTCCGTGCAAGCCGATTATAGCAGTTCACAAAATGAAAAGCAAGAAAAAAGGGGTATCCTGATTTTTGTTTCAGAATATCTCTTTTCTTTTGCCCTTTTATAATCTTCATAGTTTTGCGCCGCGGCTGCGGAGCCGCATAAATGCGGTGGGGTTTGGGGCGCAGCCTCATATATAATGATAGAAATAAGCGGCACTGTATCAGTGATTACCGATACAGCGCCGCTTGCTTTATAGCGGGACAATATTCTATTCTTAAATATGCTCTGTCAAATTCCTTTTTCCATACAAAATCCGCCGTACCTCCATCACATTTTCAATCACCACATAAAATACCATAAAATTCTTTACCTGGATCCTGTAATAGGGATATTGGTGTTCTTTTATGCTGGGGTATGGTGCGAAGGATTCCGCAAACGGCAAGCGCTCCAGAATCGCCTTTTCCACCGTATTGATCAAAGTTTCTGCGGCAGATGGATTTTTGAGCCGGCATGTGATATAGTCTACGATTCCGTTCAAATCTTCTTCGAAGAGAGGCAGGAAACGCAGCTCATAGTGCTTTTTGCTCACGAACACGCCTCCTCGCCCGGCTGAACACTTCTTCTGCGGTTCGGCGTTCTCCGTCAAGATTGGCAGCAAGATCAGCCTCGTCCAACTTTAACTCTATATCGTCAGTCAGCGCGGAGTATTGCTCCAAACTCATTACTACCATAGAGCCATAGCCGTTTTTCGTCAGAAAAACAGGCTGTCCGCTTTTCAAAACAGTGTCTTCAATTTCCGGATACTTATTTCTTAAATCGGATACCGGGCGGATGTTTATCATGGCTGTCACTCCTTTTATCGTAATTTTATCAGAATATTATCACCTAGTCAAGCGGCTTTTTGGGCCTCGCCTTGGAAGGCTGTAATTATTATGAGTACAGCGCTCTTTGTTTTTGGGGGAACCTTCATCCTGCGCTGCACCTTGAAATGCCGGGAGATAGGGTGAAACAGGTTGATAAAATGCGGATTTTGTGGTAAGGTGTAACACAAGATCATATCGACCGAAGGAGAAGCTCCATGCTCTATCAGATGATTGCGAATGCCCGTGACCGCTGGCTTCGGGGTGCTGACTGCACCGTTGTGGATTTGCTGAGATACATCATGAGAACCGGACAGCTGCGTGACGCGCAGGTAGAGGCTGTTAAGACCTATCTTTTTTTAAAAATCGAATGTGGTACGAAAGCCCTGGCGGAATTGTTTTGCGAAGGCAAGTTTAACAGCCTGGATCTCAATACGGTCCCGCTGACTCCCTCTTCCCATGATTTCCTTTTTTCTCATCCGGAAGCGGCGGCGCTTCTGGAGTATTCTCTCTTGAAGAACGATAGGGGAGAACAGGTATCCGAAAAACTGGCGGAACAGATAAAGGCTGATCCGGCTGGCGTAGACTGCGCGGGCTTTTTTCAGAAGGCCTTTTACGGTGTTTCCTATACAGACTATCTTTTCAGCCTTCCCATGGGTGCCGGAAAAACCTATCTGATGGCGGCTTTTATCTATCTGGACCTGTATTTTGCCCGGCAGGAGCCGGAAAATCCCGTTTTTGCCCATAATTTTATGATTTTCGCCCCCTCCGGTTTGAAATCTTCTGTAGTGCCCAGCCTGAAGACGATCCAGAATTTTGACCCGGAATGGGTGATCCCACAGCCTGCCGCCTCGCAGATCAGGCGGATGCTGTGCTTTGAGGTGCTGGATCAGGGAAAAACAGCCAGCAAATCCAATAAAACGAAGAACCCTAATGTTCAGAAAATAGCCAACCATCAGCCGCTTTCGGAGCTTTTCGGCCTGGTGGCTGTTACAAATGCGGAAAAGGTGATACTGGACCGTATCGATGAAAAGCAGGGCCAGCTTTCCCTTTATGAAGAGAGTGATGATGAGCGAGACCGACAGGCTAACGAGCTGAGAAACCTGATCGGCAAGCTGCCCGCTCTCTCTGTCTTTATCGACGAGGTACACCATGCGGTCAGCGAGGAGATCAAGCTGCGCGCCGTGGTCACAACGTGGGCGCAAAACGGCGCGGTGAATTCCGTGATCGGCTTTTCCGGCACGCCCTATTTGGAGAAGGCGGAAAAAATTCAGGTTACAGATTCTCTCTCTGTAGGAACAGCTGAGATCGCCAATATCGTTTATTACTACCCTTTGGTGGACGGCGTGGGGAATTTCCTCAAAAGCCCTGTGGTGAAAATTGCGGATATCTCTGACAGTGAAAGGATCATTGAAAACGGTGTTCGGGAATTTCTGAACGCCTATCAAAATACCGTATATCAGGACGGAACGACCGCCAAGCTGGGGATCTACTGCGGAACCATTGAAAAGCTGGAGGAGCAGGTTTTCCCCCTTGTCTCCCGCGTCATCGGAGAGTATGGGCTTCCTGTCGGCTGTGTTTTGAAGTTCCACAAAGGCAATAAGCGATACCCTCAGCCTGCGGACAGTCAAATGCAGTTTGACACGCTGGACAAGCCCATTTCTCCCGTGCGCATCGTTCTGCTGGTGCAGATCGGCAAGGAGGGCTGGGATTGCCGCAGCCTGACCGGAATCATTCTTTCTCAGGAGGGAGACTGCCCCAAAAATATGGTGCTGCAAACCTCCTGCCGTTGTCTGCGGCAAGTGGATAAGGGAAAGCATGAGACAGCCTTGATCTATCTTAACAGCGTCAACGGGGAGAAGCTGATCACCCAGCTTCAGCAGCAGCACCATGTCTCTCTGGACGAATTTATCGCGGGAAGCTCCAATTCCATGAAGCTGAACCGCTATGACAGGATGAAATATTTAAAGCTTCCCAAAGTGGATTTTTACCAGCTGAAGGTCAGCTTCGAGACCGTTATAGAGCAGGAAGCCGATCCGGAAAAGGACATAGCGGGTTCTATCACTGAATCGGAAAAAGCGGTCATCAAAAGCACCGATTTCTCTTTGGAACATATAACCCATGAGGTGGACGACACGGAACGCGGTACACAACCGGCGGTGTTCTCACAGTGGATATATCAGCTGGCCCGCAGCAGCTTTGGCTTTCTTCCCGTGGAACAGCTCACATCTTATGAAGGCGCGCTGCGGAAGGTTTTTGACACGATCACTTACGAGGGTGATACCGGCAGCCGGTATTTCAGCTCTAAATACGACCGCCCGGAGGTGGAGGCAAATATCCGCAAGGCCTTTAGCGGGAAACGAACTTATGAGACCAGGACTGAGCGGATCCCGGAGAAAGCGTCTTTGCTGAACATCGCGCATTTTTCTCCGATCATCCATGCGCAGAATACAGACGATTATTTCCCGAAGCAGGACGTTGTGGAGAGGATCATTCAGGACGACAGGGGACAGTTGAAAAGCAAGCCGGAGATCGAGGCGGCCATTCGTTCTCTGGAGGCGGATGGCAGCGAGGCAAACCTGGCTATTGCAAAACAGCTGCGAATCCAGAATTCCTCCCATCCCCAAAAGGACCGGTCCTTCCATTATCTCCCTTATCGCACAGACAGTGGCTTTGAGCAGACCTTTTTGCAGGAGGTGCTGCCTTTGCCGGAGGTGGAGCGGTTCGGCCTGGAGGTCTATTATAACGGCGACAGAGCTATGACGGAGTTTAAAATCAAGTGCTACAAATCCACTGAAAGCGGCTGGGCCTATCTCGGACTGTATACTCCGGATTTTCTTGTGATCCAGCGCCGGGGCGGGAAAATCCATAAGGCGCTGATCGTGGAGACGAAGGGGAAAATCTACGCCAATGATCCGACCTTTCAAGATAAGAGGGCGTTTGTGGAATCTGAGTTTCTAAGGCAGAACAACGACGCTTTTGGTTATGAGCGGTTTGAGTATCTGTATCTGGAGGATTCCATGCCGGAGAAGGAACGGATCGTCAAGACACATGAGAAAATTCAGAAGTTTTTTGAGGAGGCAAACCATGCCTATTAAGTATATCCCTTTTATTCCGGAGCCTATAGAAGGGCAGGCGGTTCTGGGCAATTTCAACAGGATCCTGAAATACAGGGGCGCTGACGATGTTTCTATGACGCTTCAGCGGGGGATGCCCCTCTATGAGCTGGAGAAGCAGGAGACCGTGGGGGAGAACGCGGATGGCAACATGGTCATTCGCGGTGAGTGCGTCTCCGCCTGCGCCTACTTAAAGGAACAGGGCATCCAGGTGGATCTGGTATACATCGACCCGCCCTTTGCCAGCGGGGCGGACTATGCCAAAAAGGTCTATATCCGCCGGAATCCCAAAGCGGCGGAAGCTGTTTCTCAAGCGGAACAGGAGCTGGATATCGATGAACTGAAATCCTTTGAGGAAAAGATGTACGGCGACGTGTGGGACAAGGAGAAATATCTCAACTGGATGTATGAAAACCTGATGGCAATCAAGTCTGTTATGAGCGAGACGGCGTCTATTTATGTGCATTTGGACTGGCATATCGGGCACTATGTGAAAATTTTGCTGGATGAGATTTTCGGGGAGGACCATTTCCGCAATGAGATCATCTGGTACTATGACGATAAATTTGCCACCGGCGGGAACTCGCTGGATAAAAACCATGATCTGATCTATCTCTACTCTAAAAGCGACAGCTGCATTGAAAACCCGTATCTGATCCCAAAGGACGAGGTCAGCAAACGCGCCCTTCGGCAAAAGGTAAATGGGAAAACAGTGGATGTCCGCGATGAGGACGGAAACAAAATTATGGTGGAATACTCGGAGAAGCGAATCGATGATGTGTGGTGGATCCCCAGAACGATTTCCAAGAACCGGAGTGAAAACTATGCGACCCAAAAGCCGGAGGAAATCCTGAAACGGGTGATTTCCCATTCTTCCAATGAAGGAATGGTGGTAGCTGACTTTTTCGGTGGAAGCGGAACGGCTGCCGCTGCCGCAAACAAGCTGGGAAGGCGGTTCATTCACTGTGATGTCAGCCTCAATTCTATTCAGACCACCCGTGACAGATTAAAAGCGGACGGAGCGGAGTTTGACGTGCTGGAAATCAAGGACGGGGTTCAGCTGTACCGCAATCCGATACAGACCATGGAGAAGATCAAATCTTTAATTCCGGGACTGAAAAAAGAAGATTCCCTGAGCTCTTTCTGGGCGGGGGCCGTTTCTGACAGCAGGCTGGGGACGGTGCCGGTCTATGTGCCGAATTTGATGGACAGCTCCTCCAAGCTGTTGGATCAGGTGGAGATGAACCGCATCATTCATCAGGCCATCCCTGATCTGGACCCATCGGTCAAAAAGGTGATCGTCTACTATATCGATATCGCCGGTAAAGAGGAAATCCGCAGGTTTATCAAGGATGATGACAGCACAGCAGTGGAAATTGAGCTGCGGGATTTGAAAGAGGTTCTGGACGATGTTGTGATGGGAGATTATGCGGAATTTCATGTGGAGGAAGCCCGTGACAGCCTGTACGGCGGTTATGCTCTTTTGATAGACAAATTTCTCAGCGACCGGGTGATGCAGGAAATCCGTGAGTTTAACCGGAAAGGTCAGATCAACTCTACAGAGAAAAAGTCCTTCAAGCCCATTGTGATCAGCGAGGAAGGATTGGAGCTGATTGAATACGTGAGCGTAGACTGCACCGCCTTTGAAGGCGAATGGCATTCAGATTGTGAGGCCAAAATCGACAGGCTGGGATATGTCATTGAACGTGATGGGAAAACAAAAAAATTCTGGGATGGAACGGTCAGAAGCGAAAAATATCCCCTGCGGTTAAAGATCCGGAATATCTGCGGGGATGAGACGGTTTGGCAGGTAGACGATCCACTGGCAAATATGAAGTGAGGCGATAACTATGAATTCTTACTCCCTTTGGACAGGCTCTTACACAGACGGAAAGCCGGATGTAGGGGTGCGTCTATTAAAGTTTGACGGGGAACGCCTGTGGGTGGAGGAAAGCTTTGGCCCGCTGACCGATCCTTCCTATGTGCAGCCGATGGGCGGTCGTGTGTTTGCGGTAGAGGAGCTGCCGGAAAAGGGCTCGATCATCGAACTTATTCCGGGCGCTTCTGGGCTTCGCCGCCATCCGGTACCGGGGTCAGGCTTCTGCCATATCACAGCCTGTGGGCAGAACCTGTATGCTTCCGGGTATGCCGGAGGATGCCTGACCGGGGTGGATATGGATTCCGGAGAGGTTTGCTGTTATCTGGAGCATTTTGGGAAGGGTTCTGACCCCGAGCGCCAGGAAAAGCCGCATATCCATTCAGCGCTTCCCGCGCCGGAAGGAAAGCGGCTGCTTGTGGCAGACCTGGGCCTTGATAAGCTGTTCCAGTACGAAGTAGGGGAAAAGGGGAAGCTGAGCCCATATAAACTTCAGCCCTTTGTCAAAACAGGGGATGGGCAGGGCCCCCGTCATTTCGCCTTTCATCCCAGCGGAAAATGGCTGTATCTGGTGGCAGAGCTGGATCTATCTCTGCTGGTATACCGGTATGACCGGTCCCTTTCCCGGCTCGAATATCTGGAAGAACATTCCATGAGAAAGGAAGGGCCGAACTCTTTAGCGGCAGATGTCCATGTGAGCCCTGACGGCAGGTTCGTCTATGCTTCCGTGCGGGGGATCGACCGAATTTTTTACTTTTCCATAGGAAAAAACGGGGAATTAAAGTGCGAAGGTGATTTTTCCAGCGGCGGAAGAGAGCCGAGAAGCTTTGACCTCAGTCCGGACGGCCGTTTTTTGGCTGCGGCTAACCAACATTCCGGGAATGTCGCCCTGTTTTCGCTGGATGGGCGCACAGGGGCGCCGGAAGGCCTGCCTCTTAATTTCCCTGTTCCCGGGGTGTCCTGCGTTAAGTGGGATCAGATTCCGGTGAAAGAACGGTAAAGCTGCTGTTAAAATGATTTTTGCAATCCGGAGAGAGTTTTCTGAAAGAGTGGACTCTCTTCGGATTTTTTGATGTGTTATAAAACTGATCGATCATTGGACAAGTAAAATAAATGATATCCTGAAAGTCACAATACTCATAAACAAATTTTGGGCTATTTGTTACAATATTATTTAATTTCAAAGTTTTTTCAGAATCATTTTGACAAGGAGGAGAGAGACGATGGAACAAAAAGTAGAAGTGACCTATAACCCTCAGCTGGGGTATCTGAAAACCGTGTTCGATCACAATTTTGATTTTCTCACGGAGATCCAGGATTATCAGGCAGGAGAGGCCTGCCTGGAGCTTACGGTGGGGACGTATCAGAAAAGAAAAGCCCATGTGCGCATTGATTTTCTGACTGGGGAAGCGTTTCGTTTTCGCATGTATCCCCTTGAAAGAACTGATATTTATGAAAACGCGGTATTCCCGCTTGAAGGAAACTGCAAGGTCAGTGTGAAAGAGGGGGAGGCGTATCTGGAGGCCGCTGCCGGACGGATGACGCTGCGTCTGCAAAAACGCCCCTGGGAGCTTTCCGTCTTTTTGGATGGAAAACTTTTGACTCATGAAAATGTGTGCGACTCCAATGTGGACAATATGTGCAAGTATTTGCCGATCGGGTATGACTGTGACAGCGAGGGCAACGTGATCAAGGTCCGCGAGACGATGTATCTCTATTCTGACGAAAGCTTTTACGGCTTCGGCGAGAAATTTACCGGCTTTGATAAGCGCGGGCAGATGATCCATTGCAGACAATGCGACGCCCTCTCTACCAACACGGAGAAGTCCTATAAAACCTTCCCCTATTTTATGAGCAGCCGCGGCTATTCTGTTTTACTCAATACCTATACAGATAACACCTTCGATATGGGGGTAGGCTCCGGCGTGTCCTATGCGATGGAAGTGTCTGACCAAATGCTGGACTATGTGATGTTCTGCAACCGGGATTATAAAGGGCTCATCCGTGACTATACAGAGCTTACCGGGCGCTCCCCCATGATCCCCAAATGGGCCTTTGGCCTTTGGATGTCAAAGTGCAGCTACCGCACCCAGGAAGAGGTGGAAACAGTGGCTGCAACCTTGAGGGAGAAGGGGATCCCGGCTGATGTGATCCATATTGACGGTTGGCAGAATATGAGCAATTCCGGAGTTTGGCAGTGGGATTTGGAGCGCTTCCCGGATCCCAAGGGTATGATCGAAAAGCTCAAAGCCATGCATTTTCACCTGAGCCTTTGGATGTGGCCTTATATCGCCGTGGGAACAGAAGGCTTTGAATTTGCAAAGGAGAAGGGCTATCTGGTCAAAAATGAGAAGGGGGAGGTATCCACCTTCCATTCTGCCGCCACCAGCGATCACTATTTCGCGGCTTTTGACTTTACCAATCCGCAGATGGTCCAGTGGTATCGCGGCCTGGTGCAGAATGTGGTAAAGGAGGGAGTTGGCGTCATTAAAACTGACTTTTCCGAGGCGGTTCCTCTGGACGCGGTCTATTATGACGGCTCCAATGGACTTCAGGGCCACAACAAGCTGCCCCTTCTGTACGCTAAGACTATTTATGAGGCCTGCCGCGACATAAAGCTGCCCAACGGCGAAAGGCCCATGCTTTGGGGGCGCAGCGGCTATGCCGGAAGCCAGAACTATCCCGGGAACTGGGCGGGTGATTCCTCTACCCATGAGAACAACCTGGCCTGTGTTTTGCGCGGCGGCCTTTCCATCGGCCTTTCCGCCGTGCCTTTCTGGGGACACGATATCGGTGGATTCTACAACACCGACAGCGACGGCTTCGAGTGCCCGCCTACCGAGAATCAGTATATCCGCAGCGCTCAGTTCGGCCTGTTGAGTCCCTTGAGCCGCTGCCACGGGAAGACGCCCAGAGAGCCCTGGAATTTCTCTCAAAAGGCGCAGGAGGTTTTCCTCTCTTACGATAAACTGCGCTACCGCCTTGCGCCGTACCTGTATTCAACCGCTTTGGAGGCTCATAATACCGGGATCCCCATGCTCAGAGCCCTTCTGCTGGAATATCCCTATGACCGCACAGCCAGGGAAGTGGGGATGCAGTATATGCTGGGCAGCTCTTTGCTGGTGGCCCCTGTTTTTGACCAGGATGAATTTTCGCTGTATCTTCCGGAAGGCAGCTGGGTCTGCCTGCATACGGGAGAAAGAGTTTGCGGGGGCAAATGGGTCTCTCCTGAGATCACGCAGGACCATATCCCTGTCTACCTGCGGGAGAATTCCGCGGTGATTTTCCAGAGAGATGTTTTCTTCCTGGAAGAGAAGAATTTTGCCGACCTTACCCTGCGTATGAACCTGACCGGAGAACTCTCCCAAAGCTTTTATGACGACGGTGTGGAATACTTTGTAAAGGCCAGACGCACTGGATCCACTGTGGAGATAGAGACGGATCTTCCTTTGGAAAAAGCAGAGGCGTGGGTGCCGGGCCCGGTTTCCGCGTTCTATGTCAATGGGAAGGCTTGTAAGCTCTGCCGGGAGGGCTCTCTCTATACGGCGGTTGTCTGAAAAGGCCCAAGAGACAAGATCCGGAAAGACTTTTCGGAGGGAACGGGGCAGGGAAGGGCGCTTTCTCTGCCCTCCTTGTGAGAACTCTTGCAATGGCAGGAGAAGGGTCAGATTTTTTCCGAATTTTCTGCGCAGGAAGTAAAATCTGCCATATGTGACAGGTCAAAAAACTTATAGCAAAATCATTGTGCAGATTGCTATAATGGCACCAGATCAGTTGAAATAAATTGTAGAATTACGGTTTCTGCAGTTGTTTCAGCTAGTTTTTAGAAAGAAGGGACGAAAAAGAATGAAAAAGAGAATCCTTTGTGCTGTTCTTGCAGCTGCGATGGCCGCCTCTGTGCTGGCCGGATGCGGCGGAGACACGAAGCCGAGCAGTTCTGCTTCCAAGGAGGATAAGCCCGCTTCCTCTCCTGCAAGCCAAAGCACGCCTGAGTCCACGCCTGCCAATACCGGCGAGGCAGTAGAGATCGAGTTCGTACAGCAGAAGAGAGAAGCGGTTGACTCCTTCCAGGCCGTGATCGACCTGTTCCAGGAGAAGAACCCCAACATCACCGTCAAGCAGAGTGTTATGCCTGATGCCGCCACTGTGCTGATGACCCGTGCATCCACTAATGAGATGCCCGATGTGCTGATGCACTGGCCCACCGACTCTCAGTACATCCAGTTTGCTCAGCAGGGCCGCCTGCGTCCTCTGGACGATGTGTGCATGGACAATGTGCTGGAGCAGTACATCGATGTTCTGAAGTCTGAGGACGGTCACAATTACTGCCTGCCCTTCTCCTGCAACTTCATGGGCGTTTTCTATGACACGGAGAAGTTTGCAGCTGCCAACTACGAAGTGCCCAAGACCTGGGCTGAGTTGATTACCATTGCCAAGGACATCAAGTCTAAGGGCGAGGTCGCTTTCATGTTCCCGGACAAGGACGCCTGGACTATTTCTCAGCTGTGGGGCAATATTTCCGGTAAGGATCGTCCTGACAGCAAGCAGTATTATGCTGACCTGCGCAGCGGCGCCACCACCTTCCAGGATGATAAGATCGACAACGACGCCTGGAAAAAGATCCTGGAGCTGCATGAGTACAGCCAGGGCGACACCCTCTCTCTGGGCTATGACCAGTGCATCAGCGATTTTGCTACCGGCACCGGCTACATGTTCATCCAGGGCATTTGGGCTTCTGCCTCTATTGAGGCGGCCAACCCCGACAAGAAGTTCAATATGTTCCCCATGCCCAACGACAGCGGCGACATCAAGCAGCCCATCGGACTTGACACCGGTCTCTGCGCCGGCGCCGACAGCTCTCCCGAAAAGGCCGCTGCTGCGGACCTCTTCCTGAAATTCATGGCCACTACCGAGGCTGCTCAGCTTTATTCTGATCTGGATCACTCTCCCTCCTGCATTAAGGGTGTAAACGCTGTGATTCCCCAGGGTCAGGGCGTTGTTGACATCCTGGCTGAGAAGGGTGTTCTGAGCGTTGCTTCTCTGCCTGCCGGCTTTGAGGAGACCAAGCGCTCTAAGATCCAGAATGTGATCATGAACGGCGACATCACCGGCTTCCTCACTGAGCTGACCAGCGACTATCTGGCTGCCTGCCAGGCTGAGGATGAGCAGACTTCCTGAGTAAGCTCTTAAAGGTTATGTTCTGTTAGTTTCCAATTGATAAGACCCGGAGTTCCTTCCGGGTCTTATCAATAATCAATAGGGGAAATTAGGAGGTGCATGAAATGTCAAAGCTTCCCGCGTCAGCTGCGGCCTCTTCCGCAAACGGCATGAAGCGCAGAAATCGGGTCATGGTATTGTTTACGCTCCCTGTGGTACTTCTTTTTTCCACATTTTTCACTGTTCCTGTGATTCTTGGCGTCTATTACAGCATGACCAACTGGACCGGTATTGCGAAAACCTACAAGTTTATCGGGCTTAAAAACTACGGAAATGTTTTGTCTGATAAGCGGTTCTGGAACGCCATCTTTTTCAATTTCAAGTACACTATATGCCTGGTGATCGGTGTTTTGGTGCTCTCCCTCTTGATTGCCCTGGCAATCAACCAGCTGGGAAAGTCCAGCACAGTATTCCGTACGATTTATTTTATTCCTGCTGTATTGAGCCTGGTGACGGTAGGCCTGATTTGGAACGAGCTGTTCCTGCGCGCATTCCCGCCTATCGGTAAGGCTTTAAACATTGGATTTTTAAGCACCAGCCTTTTGGGAAACCCCGCTACGGCAATGTTCGGAATCTTGATTGTCAATCTATGGCAGGGCTGTGCAACGCCTACGGTGCTGTTTATTGCAGGGCTTCAAAGCGTCCCCAAGGACCTGTATGAGGCCGCTACCATCGACGGCGCCAATGCCTGGCAAAAGTTTAAGAATATCACGGTTCCTTTCCTGCTTCCCATTGTCACTATGCTGGTGATCACCACCACCAAGGGCGGTCTTACGATTTTCGACTATATCCAGTCGATGACGGCAGGCGGACCCGCGCAAGCTACAGAGGCAATCGGTATTTTGATTTATCGCCATGCTATGAGCGAAGGAAAGTTTGCTCAGTCTGTCGCGGAATCCATGTGCCTCTTTGTGATCGTGGCGATCGTTTCCTTTGCCACTATCAAATTATCAAGTAAGAAACAGGTAGGTGATGACTGATGAGACTTTCTGTAGGCGGTAAAATTTTAAAAGTTGTTTCCTACGCGTTTTTGATTCTTGGGGCGCTGATTATTTTATTCCCCTTCTTTGTCACGGTCATCACTTCTCTGAAGACCCAGCAGGAATCGGCAGAGAGCTTCTTCGCGCTTCCTTCCAGCTTTTACCTTGAGAATTTTAAAAGCGTATTCCAGAAGGCAGGCTATTTTACCTATTTCAGAAACTCTGCCCTGATCACGATCACCTCTGTTGTTTTGATTTTTCTCCTGGACCCCATGTGTGCTTACGGAATTTCCAGGAATCTGCATAAGCCCTATTTTAAGATCATCCACTATTATCTGCTTTGCGGGATTTTCGTACCGTTCCAGGTCGTCATGATCCCCTTGGTAAAGTATTTGGGCACCTTGCATCTGACAAGCCAGTTAGGACTTATCATCATGCATGTGACCTTCGCTTCCTCTCAGGCGATCTTCCTTCTGGTAAATTATATCCGTTCTGTTCCGCCGGATCTGGAAGAGGCGGCTTCCATTGACGGGTGCACCACCTTCGGAGCCTATTGGCGTGTGGTGATCCCCCTTGTGAAGCCCATGACGATGACCATTATGGTGCTCAATGCCCTGTGGGTTTGGAACGATTTCCAGATGCCCTTGATCATCCTTAATAAGTCTGCTGAAACCTGGACGCTGCCCTTGTTCCAGTATAACTTCAAATCGCAGTATACCTATGATTACAACATGGCCTTTGCTTCTTACCTGGTGGCGATGGTGCCGGTTCTGATCGTTTATGTCTGCGCTCAGAAGTATATTGTGGCCGGCTTGACTCAAGGCGCAGTTAAAACATAATTCCATAAAAGCTTTTATAAAAAGCATTTTAAAAATTCCCTTTTCATGTTATTATAATGAAAAGGGAATTTTTAGTGGATGTGGTAAAATGAAGCGTTTCTTTCAAAGATTGTCCCTGGGAAACAGAATACTTCTCGGATATTTCCTTTTGCTGATCATGCTTTTGTGCCCAACGATCCTTTCCTATTTGAAGAGCGTCGATGCGACCATTCAGTTTCAAACGGCGTCTATGGCGCAGCTCAACGGCCAGTTGAGTCTGAATATCGACCTTCTCCTGGAGCCGCTTGACCGCGTGAACATGATCCAATATTCCGATGGCACCCTGCGGAATATTTTGCTTACCAACGGTTCCCAGAAGGACAGCACACAGCAGTTTCAGGATGACCTTTACATGAGAAACGCCTTGAATCATGCCTTCCGCTCCAGCTCTATGATCCTGCGCGGACAGATCATCAATCGATATGGTGATTCCTATTCCAATCTCACCTGGGCGTCTGACATATATCCGGGTTACAGCGAGACTCTTGCCTTGTCTGGAGACCCTTACGCCACTATTTATACCGGGGTCCATGAAACATCTATCCAGCTTGCCAGATACCGCATGATCACTATGTTTCAAGGGCTTTACTATTACAACGGTTATCTGGGAATGCTCATTGTGGATCTCAACTATGACACCTTTTTAGACCGTTTCAACGAGGCCTATTCAGAAGATTCACTGAGTTCTCTCTGTGTTCTCAGTGAATCGGAAACGATCTACCGTTCACCCGGGGCTTCCTTGTCTGAAGAACTGGAAAATGAGGAAACTCATTCTTTCTTGTGGGAAAGCGCTCGCTCAATCCATGAATCGAAAGAAGAAAATAGGATCGTGGAGATCGGCGGAAAAAAGTATCTGATCTGCGTTTCTGAAAATCAGAAAACGGGCTGGATGCTTTTGCAGTATGTGCCGATGAGCGTGTTGAATGAAGCCGGGTTTAACGGGATCAAAAACCTATTGGCCATCGCCTTTATCGTGTTGATTTTGGCATCGGTTATCAGTGTGTTTTTGTCCCGGCAGCTGATCCGGCCCTTAAACCGCATTTTGGCCGACATGAAGTTCTCCAGCAGCGGACATCTGCGCCTGATGGAGATCCCGGAGCCGATCAAGCACAATGAGATCGGGCTTTTGATCTCCAACTATAACGCCATGGCAAAGCAGATCAACGAGGACATAGACGCCACTTACCTTTATGAGCTCAATAATAAACAGATGCAGCTGAAGATGCTGCGCTACCAGATCAATCCTCATTTCATGTATAATACCTTGAATACCATCAGCGCTTTGGCGGAGATCAAGGGAGAAGAGGATATCGTCCTTACTACCAGAAGCCTCTCCAAGATCCTGCACTACAATGTAAAGGGAGAAGATGTGGTAAATATTCAGGACGAGCTGGAATATGTGAAAAGCTATTTACAGATCCAGGATATTCGTTTCCCGGGAAGATTTTCCACCTCGATCGAGGTGGAAGAGAAAGTGGAAAATTGCGCCATGCTGAAATTCCTGATCCAGCCTATTTTGGAGAACTCTATCTCTCATGGACTTCAGGATAAAAGGACGGATGCAAGGATCGAGATCAAGGCAAGGGCCCTTTCCGATATGCTTCTGATCACGGTTTACGACAACGGCAGCGGAATGCCCAGAGAGGTTTGGGAGAAATGGAACCAGCGGTTTGCAAAGTCGCCTTTGGGAAAGCTCCCTGACGAGCCTGACGAGTCCTCAGATGGAGGGATCGGTTTACTCAATGTCAATACGCGCATCAAGGATTTCTACGGCTCGGAATACGGGCTCGAGATTTTCAGCGAAGAGGGAAAATATACCAGGGTTACGCTGCGCCTGAAGGTAATGGAGGACACGAAGGCCAGACTGGATGAAAAGAAGGGAGAGGACTCATGAAGATCTTAGTGGTAGACGATGAGTTTTACGCCAGAAAAGCTCTGGTAAAAATGCTTAGTGAATTCGGGGAAAAATTCCAGGTGGCAGCGGACCTGGAAACAGGAAAAGATGTAGTGGAGTATCTGGAGCACGACCCTGCGATAGATGCTGTGATCACAGATATCCGTATGCCGGAAATGGACGGCATCAGGCTTTCGGAATATCTTTACCGGAACTATCCGGCCATACAGGTGATTATTGAAACCGGCTATGCCGATTTTGAATATGCGCAGGAAGCGATCCGCTATCATGTCCGGGATTATATTACGAAACCGATCAACCGGGAAGAATTGGAAAGAGCCTTGGAAAACATCTGGCAGGAAAAGCAGCGTGCACAAAGCGCCGCCGTCCAGCGTACCCAGGAAAGCGCAATGGAGTTTTCCAAAGAACAGCTTTCCATTCGGGAGTTGTCTGAGAACCCTGAGCTTCAGGCTAATTTTATGCAGAAGTGTTTTACCTGTTTTGAATCCATGAAATACCGGATCCTGCTTATGCAGGTCGACGGAAAAGAAAGCCAAGAGCAAAAAGCTGCCTTGAAAGCGGTTCTTGAGCGGGAAGCGGGAACTGAGCTTTGCGAGGTGTTCTATTTCAGCAGCAACCGGGAATATGTGCTGGTGACCTTTTTCAAAGCGGATGAGGCAGGCGGAAAATTTTCAGATGAAAATTCAGATCCCTTGGCAGCTAAGGGATTGCGCAGCTTAATAAGCTGCGCAAATGCTGTCCTTGATTGGGGAAACAGAGAGCTGGGCTTCGGCATCAGCGCGGCAGTCAGCCGGGAGCATCAGGGAAGAGAAGAGTTTTATGACGCCTATAAAGAGGCAGTGTATGCGATCAATCAACGGCTCCTGCAGGGCTGGAATAAGGTTTTCACCTGTGAACGCAAGCAGAAGGAGCAGCATATCTCTTCCTTGGACCAGAAGGATGAAGCCGCTTTGCGTCAGGCGCTGGGACGCAGCGACAGCGAAGGGGCAAAGGAAGTGCTGCTTCGGATCCTGAGGGACCCTGAGCTTTTGCAAAATGGAGATGTTTACGAGCTCTATAAACGAATCATCAGCATATTGGGGATTTTTAACCAGCAGTACAGGCAGGCGGACCTTGCGGGAGACGCCAAAATGATGGTGATATTTTCCAGAAGATACGACCTTTACAATTTCAGGCATATGTCAGAGCTGGAAGACTATCTTTTGGATATGGTAAAGCAGCTGTGCTGCCAGTCTCAGGAGATCCCCTATAACGGAAGAGATATTATTATAGAGATCACGGAGTATATCAGCCGCAGTTATCAGTATGATATCTCTTTGCAGGATCTGGCCGAGAAGAAATATTTTATGAACGTCTCCTATTTAAGCCGGCTTTTCAAGGCGAATGTGGGGAAAACCTTTTCCAAATATCTCATTGAGTACCGGTTGGAAAAGTCCAGAGAGCTGCTGGAGAAGACGATATTAAAGGTCAGCGAGATCGCCGTGCATGTGGGCTATAACGATGTGTCGCATTTCATTCAGTCCTTCCGCAAGGTCTACGGCATGACCCCGGAGGAGTACCGGGGAAGCTGCGGGAAAAGAGAAAAAGACAGGTAAATTTTAAAATTGTCAGAAAAATGTAAGAAATGGGGAAGAGGCTGGTTAATAATTGTTGATAGAGTAACACAAAAACCGGAGGAAAAGAGGAAGCGCCATGAACTTTCTGGAATGGCTGAAAATCATTTTTTTAGGGGTCGTGGAGGGAATTACGGAATGGCTGCCCATCAGCAGTACCGGCCATATGATCTTAGTGGACGAATTCCTGCACCTGAAAGTGACGCAGCAGTTTATGGATATGTTCCGCTATGTGATCCAACTGGGGGCAATTTTAGCGGTACTGGTGCTCTTTTTTCACCGTCTCAATCCTCTTTCTTCTAAAAAAAGCAAACGAGAGAAGCGAAACACCTGGAGCCTGTGGGGGAAGGTGATCGTTGCCTGTATCCCTTCTGCCGTGATCGGCCTGCTGCTCAACGACTGGATGGATGAGCATCTGATGAATTATCAGGTGGTGTCGGCCGCTTTGATCGTTTACGGCATTTTGTTTCTTTTAATTGAGTATTGGCGCAAATCGGCCCATGCCCGCGCGCTGCAGAGCACGGAAGAGCTTTCCTTTCCCATGGCTCTTTTCATCGGCCTGTTCCAGGTGCTTTCGATCATCCCCGGAACGTCCCGTTCCGGCGCTACGATTTTAGGCGGGATGTTCCTGGGCTGTTCTCGGGGGCTTTCTGCGGAATTTTCCTTTTTTCTGGCCATCCCCACGATGGTGGGCGTCAGCGTTTTGAAGCTTGGCAAATACGCTGTGGAGCAGGTTTCTGCAGGACTTCCCCTTTTTAGCACTCAGGAGGCCTTGATCCTGGCCGTGGGGATGATCACAGCCTTTATCGTATCCTTGCTGGTCATTCGGTTCCTGATGGACTTTGTACGCAAGCACGACTTTAAGGCTTTCGGCTGGTATCGGATCATCCTGGGCGTCCTTGTTTTGGGATATTTCCTGATCTTTGCGAAATAAGGGGAAGAGGAAGCGCTCAGAACAGGAGAGCTTTATAGAAGCAGAGCTTCTCTGTTTGACAGAAGAGGGGTTTTGGTGTTTACTATAGAGGCGGGGAATCGGACGCGGCCCCGAAAGAATCGATAAAAGGGGAGTCGTTATGAAGCTGGGCTTTATCGGCTGTGGAAATATGGCAAGGGCGATGATCGGCGGGATCCTGAAAAAAGGGCTTTACCGCCCGGAGGAGATCCTGGTTTACGATCTTTCCGAAGAGGCGCTGGAGAGCGCTGTCCGGCAGTTCGGAGTGAAAAAGGGGGAGGGGAACCCCCAGCTTGCATCTCTTAGTGATTTTTTAGTGCTGGCTGTGAAGCCTCAATTCTATGAACAGGTCCTTTCTGAGATCCGAGATGAGCTTACTCCCCGGCAGGTGGTCATCACTCTGGCTCCGGGAAAGGAGCTTTCCTGGCTTTCTCAGCGGCTGAAAAAGGGACAGCATATTTTGCGGACAATGCCCAATACTCCGGCGATGGTGGGAGAGGGCATTACGGCGGTTTGCCCCAATGAGGAGGTCACTTCGGAGCAGTTTTCCGAGGCGGTCAAAATTCTGGAAAGCTTTGGACAGGTGCAGAAGGTCCCGGAGCGGCTGATCGACGCTGTAGTGGCGGTAAGCGGCAGCAGCCCCGCCTATGTCTATCTGTTTATCGAAGCGCTGGCAGACGGGGCGGTGGCCGAAGGAATGCCCAGAGAACAGGCCTATGCCTTTGCGGCTCAGGCGGTGTTGGGCAGCGCGAAGATGGTGCTGGAAACGGGGAAGCATCCCGGAGAGCTGAAGGATATGGTCTGTTCTCCCGGCGGGACGACCATCGAGGCGGTGCGCGCGTTGGAGCAGACTGGATTTCGCGGCAGCGTGCTGGAAGCCATGCGTGTCTGTGCGGAAAAGTCCAGATCCATGTAAAGCTTCCCTCTTTTTCGGAATTTTCAGAAGACGGACTTCTTATTATCTAAATCAAAAAACCTCCATGAAAACAGTTCGTTTTCATGGAGGTTTTTTAAGGCTGAAGTGCGGGCGATCAAAGAGAAAGCTTTGTCTTTCGCAGAATGTCCCGGCGGATATCAGAAGAGACGGTATCCGTAAAAAAGTCAGAGGCTTTTCTCAGGTCGGCCGGCTCCAGAGGCGCGTCCGGCAAGGCGCCCTCCGGCAGCAAGTGCTGCTCTTTGCACCAGTGGAGAGCTCCGCTGTAGCGGTGGGAAAAGCTTTTATCTCCCTCAGAAAGCTTTTGGATCCTAAAGTTGACGGCAGCCTCTCTGGGGGCAAGAAGCATAGAAAGCTCACCTCTGGTCATTTTGTCCTGGGGGCGCAAGGTGTTGTCACTGTAGGCGATAGCCCTGCTTTTTTGCAGTTCCCGGAAGATCTCAAAATCAGGATCCTCAGGGCCGATATCGGCGAAGGGGGAATGCTCAAGCAGCTCGCTGACGGTTATTACACGGTATCCCGCTTCGGTGAGCATTTTCAGATGCTCCCGCAGACCGAACGCAACCGGCGTGCGCAGAGCCATATTATAGCCGTCTTTCTGGAAGATGATCTGTCCGCAGAAAAAGCTTTCGTCCCCCGCAAGGGCTTTTTTCACAGGCTCGATCATCTCCTGTACCTCTGAAAGCTGCCGGTCCCCTGTTTTGGCGGGCAGCCAGCCCTGACCGTCAAAGGAGGCGGCCAGGTACTGATAGTTCATCAACGCGCAGGCATCGTAGGCTGTAAAGCTGTCGTCGATGCGGTCTACATAGTGGGGAGGCCGGGTCATGGTCATCGTATAGCCGTGCTTTTCCGTCAGCAGGGAATCCAGGCGCTTCAGGTCGGCCACAACGTCCGTGAGATTGCCCTGATACTGCCGCTTTCCGTAAACAAAGGGCTTTTTCCCAAAGATGATATGCCGGTATCCGTGATTGGTGATCTGATGGCCTTCATTGAGAATTCGGGAAATGAGCCTGGGGCAGTTTTTGGCTCCGCCTTTCCCATCTTCTCCGAATTCCGGATAGTGGTCAAAGGCGGTGCCGCCCCAGGTAGGACTCCCGGCAGGGCCGCATACATCCGGATAGTTTTCCGAGGTGTCTCCCACCACATCGAATACGCCCTTGGCGTCAAACTCCTTAAGAATGTCCAAAAGTACATCGGTGAGCGCCTCCGAGCCGAATTGGTCCGGCGCACAGGGCAGATCCATGGGGCCGTCATCAAAGGTCATGGCGCACAGCTTTTCGCTGGTTTTGACCCGCTCGATGCGGCGGACATAGGAGATCAGGGGCTTTGGGGTGGGAAACAGGGTGTTTTTGGCAAACCGCTTTACTTTTTTCCCCAGCTTGATAAAACTGGATTCCATCAATATCCCTCACTTTCTTTTTCTGTCCCGCAGGGCGCACAGGATCCGGAAAACACACCAGACGGCCCATTCCTTGGGTCCGGCCCCCGCCTTTTGCAGCTTTACCTTCTTAGCCTGGGCGATGAGCCTGTGGCAGCAGGGAGCGGTGGTGTACTGGACGGGCTTTTTTGCAAGCAAAGCCGCCTTTAAGGCGGAAAGACTTTTCTCCTCACAGTCGATGGTGAGAAAGGCAGAACCGATCTCTTCCGGGAAATGGCTGTCGCTTCCCGCGGTGGCGAAATGGTCCCCCGGCAGGGAGGCAAGGAGCTTTTCGGCCAGCTCATTGGCATTTTTCCGCTTCTTTCCGGCCCGGCGGTTGCATACCTCCACTCCGTCGAGATGATCGGAGAGGGACAGAAGCGTTTGAAAACGCTCTTCTTCGCTTTGCGCCGTGCTCTGAAAGGGATGAGCGATCACGCACAGGCCGCCGCACTGACGGATGTTTTCAGCGGCCTTTTGAAAGGGGATCCGCCCCTTTCCCGGGGCAGGTGGACAGGGACGCTCCAAAAAAAGTCCCAGAAGGTGGCCGCAGTCCGTGGAGTACTCAATGCCGGGCACCAGAAGGACGCCTTCCCGCTCCGGACAGGAAAACACCTCTTCCGAAGGCGGAATATCGTGATCGTTTACGGCAAGAAAGTCCATCCCCGCCTTTTTCGCCGCCCGGACGGCCTCTTCCAGCTTGGTTCGGCTGTCCGGTGAACGAAGTGTGTGAACATGCAGGTCAGCTTTACAAAGCATCCCTATTCTCCCTTCCTTGTAAGAGTGTTTTTTAAGTAGATGGCAAAGGGCTTTGGGTCGTCAAAGGAAAACAAAGCCTCCTTGCACCGGGGAGAAAAAAAGTCTTTTACAGCCCCCAGCGTCTTGCCGATTTTTCCATGACGCAGATAGGAGAGGGCGGACAGCGTGTCATTGAGCAGGAATCTCGTCCGAACGCCTTCCCGGTAGGAGGGAGCCTGACACATTGGAAGCTCTTCTCCCAAGGCAGCTCTCACATAGCAGGAGGAAAAGGGAGATCCGCACTTATAGGTGAGAGGAAAGCTTCCCCAGATGCGGGGGTTGATTTCCAGAAGCTTTCCTCCCTTGAACTCTGCCATGGCGATCCCGACAAAGCTCATGGCGGAAAGCAGCCGGACCGCGTACTGTACAAGGGCTTCATCCCAGAAGCTTTCACAGCAGGCGGAAGGTCCTCCCGCAATGGGATACTCCCGGACCCTGCGGTGGCACAGGATGGATACCGGGCGGCTTTTCTGATCCATCATAACGGAGACGCCCACGCCCTCTCCCTCCAAAAGCTCCTGCACCACGGGTTCCGGATCGTACCGGCTCATTTCACCATAGCCCTCGGAAAATTTTTCTTCGGAAAAAACCTTCCGGTAACGCTCTTCGGGGTGCAGCCCCAGCTTCTCTCCGCACCGGGGCTTGATCACCACGGGGAATCGGGGAGGCAAAGCGCCGCTTTGACAGGGGTATTCCAGGGGAAGGGGAAGAGACAGGCTTTTTGCCAAAAGGCTTACTTTACGCTTATCGTTGGCAAGCTCCAGCGTTTCGGGAGAGGAAACGAGAAAATGGGCATGGTGAGAAAATTCCTCATAGTTTTGCGAAATACGGGAGAGCGTGACGGCGCCGATGGGAAACAAAACAGGCAGTTCCCCCTCTTTTTGAGCGGCAGAATCCAGGGCTTCCAGCAGCAGGCCGGGGTATTCCTTGGAAGAGAAAGAGCAGGGAAGGGTGATGGCCTCCTTTGTGTATTTGGAAAAAAAGGCAGGGGGAGGCGCACTGAGATCCTTGGCGGTGTGGACGGCATAAACAGGGTATCCCGCCTGTCCCAGAGCTTCCACAGCGGCCAGAGAAGCCCGGTACTTCGTGTCGGTGATGAATACGGGAGGATAAGACATAAAAGCTCCTTGAAAACTCAGGATAAGAGATGAAGCGGACTTTGATAACAGATCTATTATACCAAACTTTCCTCGGAAAGGAAAGCACTTGCAATTTATCGCTCTGCTGTGCTATAATTTTTGGGATAAATAGGCTGTTTTTATCCTTTTGGAAAGAAGTGTTTGCTATGCAGGAAATCAAAGTTCAGTTGACAACATCGCCGAAGGAAAAGCCCCAAAAGGGCGCGAAGCTTGGCTTCGGCAAAATTTTTACCGACCATATGTATCTGATGGAATACGATCCCCAGAAGGGCTGGCACGACCCTCGCATTGAGCCCTATCATGCTATTTCTCTGGAGCCCTCCGCCATGGTGTTCCACTACGGTCAGGAGATGTTTGAGGGCATGAAAGCCTACCGCACTGAGGACGGCAGAGTGCTTTTGTTCCGCCCTGACAAGAATATTGCCCGCGCCAACAATTCCAACCGCAGGCTCTGTATCCCCGAGATCCCGGCGGATGATTTCCTCGCGGGCCTGAAGAAGCTTGTCGAGGTAGATCAGGACTGGATCCCTACCGACCCCGGAACCTCTCTTTACATCCGTCCCTTTGTGATCGCCACCGATCCGTTTTTGGGCGTGCGGCCTTCCGATACCTATCTTTTCATCATTATTCTTTCTCCCTCCGGAGCTTATTATGAAAGCGGACTGGATCCGGTGAAAATCTGGATCGAGGACGACTATGTCCGCGCGGTTCGGGGCGGCATCGGAGAGGCGAAAACCGGCGGTAACTATGTGGCCAGCCTGAAGGCCCAGATGAAGGCTCACGACGAGGGATATTCTCAGGTGCTTTGGCTCGACGGCGTAGAGCGCAAATATATTGAAGAAGTGGGCGCGATGAACATCTTCTTCAAAATCAACGGCAAGGTGGTCACCCCCATGCTCAACGGCAGTATCCTGCCCGGTGTGACCCGCGCTTCCTGCATCGACTTGTGCAAGAGCTGGGGAATGGATGTGGAAGAGCGCCGCATCTCCGTAGACGAGCTGGTAGAGGCCGCAAAGTCCGGGGCTCTGGAAGAGTGCTGGGGAAGCGGGACCGCTGCGGTGATCTCTCCGGTGGGCCATCTGCGCTTTGAAGACACCGTGATGAAGATCGGCGACGGCGGGATCGGCCCCGTCAGCCAGAAGCTGTATGATACCGTGACCGGGATCCAGACCGGAAAGATCGAAGATACCTTAGGCTGGACCGTGCAGGTAAAATAAGAGGGAATAAGGCTCCGGACGGCTTCGGCCGCCGCGGAGCCTTGCCGATTTTACGGCGAAAAACAGGGGAAGCTGTGAAACCGGATCAAAAGCGGGCCCATTCTTTCCTACAAAGGTTTTTCGCAGGGAAAAGAAAACAGGATAAATCGGCAGAATATCAAATGATCTCTGCCGGAAAAGGAGTTGTAGGAAAATGAAAAACGAGTTTTTGAAAGACAGACAGGGGAACCCCGTACTTTTGACGGGGCTGCAGTGCCATAATTCTTCTACCGGGTCTCCCAAGCTGGACGAGGCTATCTCCGCCGTGAAGAAATTCGGCGGCAATGTGCTGGAAGCGCCGGTTTATTGGTATTGGCTGGAGCCTCAAAAAGGCGAATATGATCTCACCCATGTCAGAGAGCTGATCCACAAGACCCGTGAGGCAGGCCTGTATCTGGTGATTCTCTGGTTCGGTACCAATAAAAACGGCCATCCCAATTATGTTCCCGAGTATGTGAAGCTGGCGCCGGAAACCTACCGGCTGGCAGTAGCGCCCAACGGGGCGCCGGAACCCTCCATGTCCCCCCATTGCAGGGAGACGATGCTGGCCGACCAGAAGGCTTTTGTGGAGCTGATGAAATGTATTAAGGAAGAGGACGAACCGTACGGCACGGTTTTGGCCGTACAGGTAGAGAACGAGGCGGGCCTAGGAGGAACGGATCGGGACTATTCTCCTTTGGCACAGCAGGATTTTCAGAAGCCGGTGCCCGAAGAGCTGAATGGTATCACCATCGAGGACAGCGGCGCTTCCTTAAAGGACAACACCTGGCGCGGCCGTTTCGGAAGATATGCCAACGAGGCCTTTACCGCCTGGTATCAGGCAAGGTTTATCGATGAGATCGCCGCTGCGGGAAAGAAGATCTACGATATTCCCATGTATGTCAACGCGATGATCGGCGAGCCTATGGGCATCGGCGGCGTGTCCTACAATTCCGGCGGCCCGGTGGTGAGAGTGCTGGACATCTGGAAAAAGGCGGCTCCCAGCATCGATCTGCTTTCCCCGGATATCTACTGCCCGGCAAAATCAGATTACCTCCATTTCTGTGAGGCCTACGCGAGAGAGGATAACCCCTTGTTTATCCCGGAAAGCGGATTCTGGGGGATCTCTGCCTCTCTGAATGTGATACGGGCCGCGGCGCAGTATGGAGCGATCGGCGTATGCTGCTTCGGAGCGGAGAGCGCCCTGGATGAGAACGGAGAGCTGCGGGAAGAGGTAAAGGATGCGGCTGTTTCTTTCCAGATGGTTCAAAAAATTGCTCCTCTGCTGATCAAATACCGCGGTACCGGTAAGATCCACGGGCTTATTCAGGAGGAATTCATGACGAAGCAGCTGATCGTACTCCCCGATTATCGAATCACCGCCCACTTTGGCCCCCATAGAAGGAGCCGTGAGGAGGGAAGCGAGAGCCGCGGCCGCGGGATCTTAGTACAGACCGGCGACTTTGAATTTTACCTGACCGGCGACAGGGTGGCGGTGGATTTCCTGATCCGTCCTCAGCCGGAGGAGGAGAATCCTCACAGCTGGATCATGACCAGGCAGTCGAAGCAGCTGAACTTCCTCAGTGTGGAGGAAGGCCATTTTGAAGACGGGCGGTGGGTCGTGGATTTCCGCCGCAACGGAGACGAGTCCAATTATGAACTGTATGCAAGAAAGGGCGAGGTCGTGCGGATCCGCCTCAATCCTATGATGGGAGCTAAGGGCGCAGTGACACAGTGACAGTAAAAAAAGCCCGGCGCTAACAAAGCGCCGGGCTTTTCGTCAAATTAGAGCTTGATGAGCGCCTCCCGCTGATCTCTTCCGCAGGGATAAGGGACGGGGAGAGAAAGGGCATAGAGGTCGTCCGCTCTGCATTCCAGCTCATATATGCTTTGAACTTCTGCGGGAAGCTTTTGAAACTCAGAGGGACGAATCGCCGCCGGCAGGGCGGGAGAGGAGGCTTTGAGCACCTGTTCGCCCCTGGAATTCATACCAAGAACGCGCAGATAAGGCGGCGTGGAGGAAACGGGGATTTCCAGGAAAGCGCTGAGCACCAGCCTGCGGACTCTGGCGTGAGAGTAGCGCTTGGATTTGATCAGAGAAAAAAGCTCTTCCAGAGTACCCGCTTCCCGTGAGGCAAGATACAGCTTATTTTCCAGACCCTCGCTGATGTCGGGAAGAGCGGAAAAAGCCTCTCGAGGCATAGAACGAAGTTTACATAAAATTGAACGCTCCAAAAGCTGAAGAGAGCCGGGAGCACGGCCGCGTCGCAAAGCATCCTCCAATGTTCTTGCGGTATTTTCAGGCACATAGTTCGAAAAGGGCTTTCCCGCAAAAATCGATTCGCGCAGCTCGCCGGCGGAAAGGAATTCTCCCTTTTCCGCTTTCTTATCATGCTTTGCGCCGACCCGTAGGACCGGCACGGGAGTCAGAACACAATGGCTTTTCTTTAAAGCCTTCAGATATTCTACCGCCAGAATATTATTGGGCTTTTGCAGCAGCGCGGCCAAATCTTTCCCCAATAGAGCGCTGACCGCCGCCTCCCGGCGCTTGGCAAAGGAGAGTCCCTTTTTCCCCGGCGATCCTTTCAAAATCTCGGAAAATTCCGGTGACAGCAGGGCGTCGCGCAGCGGCTCTAAAAGAGACAGCTCCGCGTCTTCACAGCCGAAAAACAGCGAACCCT
Source organism: uncultured Acutalibacter sp. (assembly GCA_964565505.1). GTDB lineage: Bacteria > Bacillota > Clostridia > Oscillospirales > Acutalibacteraceae > Acutalibacter. Next base: position 53,288 of record CAZMFF010000008.1, read on the forward strand.
CCAGCCTTAAAGCAGAGGCGAGCGTCACACCGCCCAGGGCAAAATGCTCCGCTCCGGACATGGCCCAAGGCAGGGGCAGCTCAATGACCAGGTCAGCGCCGGCTTCCAGGGCAAGCCTTGTGCGGCTCCATTTGTCGATCACTGCCGGTTCGCCCCGCTGTACAAAGTTTCCGCTGAGAATGCAGACGACGGCGTCGTGAGTTTTTTTCATCAGGGAAAGCAGGTGCAGATGGCCGAAATGCAGGGGGTTCAGTTCGCAGATTACAGCAGAAATCTTCATTTTTTCAGTCATTTTATGCCAAACTCCTTGAATTTGAAAACAAAATGTAATATGATAAGCAAGGTGTTATCTGCTCTATATATTACAGCATCTGCCCCGGTCCTTACAAGAGGGAGAGGCTAAAAACTGAATTCCCCCGGTGAGCAGCTGGACAGTGGCCTTCAGCCGCTTTTTTATGCGCCTCAGTGGGAGCTTTAGAAAGGAAGAGGAAAAATGAAAATTCTGGTCATCAACGCCGGCAGCTCTTCTCTGAAATATCAGCTGATCGACATGGAGAAGGAAGAGATGCTCTGCAAGGGTAACTGCGAGAGGATTGGGATGCCGGGAGGGATCTTTACCCACAAGACAGCCGACGGTAGAGAAGCGCAGAAAAAGGTAAATATGCTGGATCATACCGCCGCCTTCACCCAGGTAAAGGACGCTTTGCTGGACAAAGAGCACGGTGTGATCGAAAGCCTTGACGAGGTGGCCGCAGTGGGACACCGAATCGTGCAGGGCGGCTCTCTCTTCAGCGAGTCTGTTTTGGTGGACGAGAAGGTGATCGAAGGGATCGAGAGCCTGATCCCCTTAGCCCCCTTACATAATAAGGCACATGTTCAGGGAATTCGCGCCTGCCGCGAGGTGTTCGGCCCGAAGGTCCCCGAGGTGGTGGTGTTTGACACGGCGTTCCATTCCACCATGCCGCCCAAAGCTTATATGTTCAATGTACCCTATGAGTATTATGAAAAGTACGCGGTGCGCCGTTACGGCTTCCACGGAACCTCTCACCGCTATGTCAGCGCCAGATGCGCTCAGCTGATGGGGAAGGATATCTCTGAGCTTAAGATGATCACCTGCCACCTGGGCAACGGCTCCTCCATCACCGCGGTGGATCACGGAAAATGTATCGATACCACCATGGGCCTGACGCCGCTGGACGGCTTCATGATGGGGACCCGTACCGGCACGCTGGATCCTTCCGTCGTGACCTTCATTATGGAAAAGGAGCATCTCACACCGATGGAGATGGACGAGGTGCTCAATAAGAAGTCCGGTATGCTGGGAATTTCCGGCGTCTCCAGCGACGACAGAGATGTCACCGCTGCCGCTCAGTCCGGCAACCCCAGGGCAAAGCTTGCGCAGGATATTCTGGAATACCAGATCTCGAAATATATCGGCGGTTATCTGGTAGCTCTGGGCGGCTGCAACGCCATCGTCTTTACCGCCGGCTTGGGAGAGAATCAGCCTGCCCACCGCGCGGCGGTAGGGGAGTACCTTTCTCATCTGGGTGTGAAGATCGACCCGCAGCTCAACGAGGAGATGATCCATGGAAAAGAGGGGAAGATATCGGCTTCCGACTCTTCCATCGAGGTCTATGTCATTCCCACAAACGAGGAGCTGGTCATTGCCAGAGACACGAAGGCTCTGGTAGAAAAGCTTTGATTTCTTAATTTCGGAAGAGCAGCCGCAGACGAGCCATTCTCTGCGGCTGCTTTTATGTTCAGCGCGATCGGGCGTTTTGGAAGCTTTTTCAGGAAAGACATTGCAGCATCTGTTTAGATCACGAACGAAAGATTGTAAATTTCCGGCAAAAGGTTGCATGTTTGTAATTTTTTTGATAGAATTATACAGGTATTTTTTGAAATGAGAAAAAACAGATGAATTCTTTTTTCTGGGAGGTTACTGTGATTTCTTTCTTTCAACTCAAACATAAAACGAAGCTTTTTAAATTTGCGGTGCTGCTTTTAAGCTTTGCCGTGCTGTTTTCCTCTGTAGGGGCGTTTGCACAGGAGAGCGAGGTCCCCGCTTTGCCGGGAGAGGAAGAAAGCGCTTTTATTTCTGAGACGCAGGCTTCTGAGGAAAGCGGCTTTGAAGAAGAGACTTTCTCGCCGGAGGAAAGCAGCCCTTCTCAGGAAGGACCTTCCGGATCCGCCTCTTCTCAGGAAGGATCAGGAGAAGGAGGAGAGACGGTTCCCGCGGAAGAACCGGTCTATACCGCGGCTCAGCTTTTGGTGCCCGGCGGGCATGAGACCTACCTGGGCGGCTATAACGATGGACTTTTTCGCCCTCAAAAGGCGATGACCAGAGCCGAGGTAGCCCAGATGCTTTACAATCTTTTAGCGGCGAAGCCTGCCGTTTCTGAATCTGCTTTTTCCGATGTGCCCCTTGAGAAATGGTATGGAGTGCCGGTGAACGCCCTTGCGAAGGCCGGTGTGATCGCAGGGTATTCCGACGGGACTTTCCGGCCTTCCAAGGAGATTACCCGGGCAGAGTTTGTAAAGCTGGTAGCTCTCTGTTTTCCTCTTCAGACGGGAGAGGTGGAATTTACGGATGTGTCCGGCCATTGGGCGTACCAGTATATCGTATCTGCCAGTGTCAGCGGCTGGATCGACGGTTACGACGGGAATGTCTTTCTGCCGAACCGCTCCTTAAAGCGCTGCGAGGCTGTGAAGATTATGAATATTGCTCTGGGCCGCACCGGGGCGGGCTTTGCGGCAGACGCCGATAAAAGCAATCCCAAATTTCCCGATGTACCGGGAAGCTTTTGGGCCTTTGAGCATATTGAAGAAGCGGCACAAAGGCCGAAACCCACTTTTGGAAAGTATGTGCGGGTCACTGCTACCAGCGGCCTCAACCTGCGGGAGGGCCCCGGAACAGAGTATAACAGCCTTACGCTGCTTCCCACGGGAGCAGTGCTGACCGTGCTCAGCACTGCCCAGGCTCCCTGGATCCAGGTGAAAACCGGAGACGATTTGGAAGGCTATGTCCATCAGGATTATGTGGCGGCCTATGAGCCGGGCTCTGCTTCCTCTGTTTCGCTTTCTGCTTACTCCGCCCAGGTGAATCAGTATAAGACCCTGTATTTGACAGGCACAGTGTCTCCTGCCTCTACCGCAATGCAGTGGAAAAGCAGCAATACGGATATCGCGACGGTTTCCAAGGGCTTTGTTTACGCCAAGGCGCCCGGCACGGTGAACATTACTTATATAGACGCTCTCGGGATCACAAAGGCGACCTGTAAAGTGACTGTTACCGCGCCTGAAGCGGTACGCGCGGCTTACAGCAATCCCACGATCGTGACAGCGGGGCAGAATTTTAAGCTGATGGCCGTCACAGACAGTGGGAAGAGCGCGGTGCGCTTTGCTGTGGTAGAGGGCGGCTCCGGCTCCTGGGAGACCAGCACTTATGTGACAGAATCTCAGGCTGCTTCCGGGCTTCCCACCAACACGGTGCGGGTATTTGAGCGAACGGTGAGCTTTTCCAGGGCAGGGACCTATACTCTGCGGGCCTATTCCAAAATCGGGAATGGGGCCTATTCCACGGAGTATCAGGAATTTGTCGTATGGGTGACAAACGAATCTGATGTGCAGGCCACTTCGACTGCCGTGCGGAAGGCCAGTACGGAAGCGGTAAATATTATTGCCCATTTTGAAGGATATCTGCCCACGGTATATCCAGATAGACTGGCGGGCGGGATCCCCACGGTAGGGTACGGCTACGTGGTGTCTGAAAACGAGTCGTTCTACAATAATCTTACCAAAACGGAAGCCTGGGCTATCCTGGAAGGGCATGTGAACAACGGCGGCTATGCCGGCGCAGTCAACACCTTCAGGAGTCGTTATGGCCTGAAGATGAGCCAGTGCCAGTTCGATGCCCTGGTAAGCTTTGTGTATAATCTGGGCCCCGGGCCTTTGCTGGAAAGCGGCGGGAGCGAGCCCTATTACGGCACGGCGAGAGTTTTGACCAATGCGGTCGAGCCCTCCTCCTTCCCGGTAAACGGCACCGTGAATGTGAATGACGCTGTGGTCTATGCCGATGTGAAGACCTCCTCCAAGAGACAGGGAACGATTCCGGAGGGAAGTTCTCTTCGCGTGTTGGCATTAAAGCGTGCGGGGAAAGATAAGAAAGAGGTTTGGTATCAGGTGGAATACGGTTCTGTTTCCGGCTGGGCCAGAGCGGGGGATATCCGCCTTTCCGGCACCCATACCCACGACCTTTCCTATGTAGATTCCATCACCTTCGGCAATAACCTCACTCAGTGGAACATAGCGGGTGAGGCGCATATTGTGGGACTGTATGACCGCCGCAGGGCAGAGGCAAGGCTCTTCTCCTTTGGAGATTATGCCGGCTGCTACCGGGGCTCTGAAGGGTATGACTATAACCCGGGGTACACGGTCCCTGGCTGGTACTAGGAGTTTCTTGAGAAGGTATAAAAAGACCGCTGTTTTGCGGCGGTCTTGTAAAGATCATTGCGGGCCGTGCCATACGGCCCGTTTTTCTCACCTAAAGATATGCTCCCGTGAGCTGCGAACATCAGATAGCCGAAATGAAAAGGCTGCTTTGAGGGGAGTCGGCCTTTAATTGCTTCCGGCAGGGGGGCTCTTGACAACGCCTTTTCCCATGCTATAATATCCCGAAAAGGAAGGGCGGTAAAAAGAGAATGAAAGCGGTCTGTATTGTTGGAAGCCCCCGGAAAGAGGGAAGCTGCGCCTGCATCATCGATACGATGATCAAAGGGATGAGAGAAGCGGGAGTCGAGACGGAAAAATTCTGCCTCGGAGAAGCCGATATCCGGTACTGCAGGGGCTGCAAGCAGTGTTATCTCACAGGGGAATGTGTGATCAGGGACGACAGCCAGAAAATCCTTTCCGCGGTTTTAAACGCGGACTTTACAGTGATTTGCGCCCCTTCCTATTGGGCCGATGTTCCCGGACAGCTCAAGGTGCTTTTTGACAGAAGCACTCCCTATGGAGATACGAACCCCAATCGGCATCCGGCAAAAGCAGGCGGAAGGAAGGGGATCGCCATTGCGGTGCGCGCAGGGACTCACCCCCAGGAAAACGAGGGGATCCTGGATTCTATCGAGCATTATTTCGGCCATTTGGGGATCGAGACGGTAAAGCGTCTGTCCCTTTGCGAAAATGATTCTTTAGAGGATCTGAAAACAAAGCATCAAAAATTTTTACAGGAAGTCTTTTGTCTTGGAAAGTCTTTGAAGGTGCTGTAACCGGCAGCTTCAAGGCAGGTATATTTTAACAGCGAGAAGGAGAGAAGGAAGATGCTGCCAACCAGAGAAGAAGCTTTGAAGCTTTTGGAAGAATACAATCAGGAGCCCTTCCACATCAAACACGCCTTGACCGTAGAGGGTGTGATGCGGTGGTTTTCAAGAGAACTGGGCTTTGGAGAAGAGGAGGAGTTCTGGGGACTTGTGGGATTATTGCATGATCTGGATTTTGAACAGTACCCGGAAGAGCATTGCGTCAAGGAGCAGGAGATCCTGCGTGAGCGCGGGATCGATGAGAGGCTGATCCACGCGGTGGCAAGCCACGGATATGGACTGACCGTGGAGATAGAGCCGCAGCATGAAATGGAAAAGGTGTTGTATGCGGTGGATGAGCTTACAGGGCTGATCGGAGCAGTGGCATTGATGCGTCCCTCAAAAAGCGTCTGTGACCTGGAATTGAAATCCGTCAAGAAAAAGTTTAAGACACAAAGCTTTGCGGCAGGCTGCTCTCGGGAGGTCATTTCCAATGGAGCCAATATGCTGGGATGGGAGCTGGATGAGCTGATCACCAAAACCATTCTGGCCATGCGTGAAACAGAGGCGTCACAGTGAAGATATTATCTTGAAAAGGAGAACGGCACAGAGCTTTGAAATGGCTCTGTGCCGTTCTCTTTTCAGGCCTGCCAGTATTTCCGGTCCAGGCTTCGGTACTGCACTGCTTCGGCAGCGTGGGAGCTGTCAATTTTCTCGCTTTGATCCAGGTCCGCAATGGTGCGGGCTACCTTTAAAACGCGTTCATAGGCTCTGGCGGAAAAACCAAACTTTTCAAAGGCCTTTTTCAACAGCTGCTCTGCTGCCTGAGTAGTGGGGCAGCATTCCTTCAGCCGGGAGGCCGGAATATTGGCGTTTGAAGAAATGCCGGTTTGAAAGAACCGCTGGTTTTGCAGCTCCCGGGCAGCATTCACTCGTTTCCGGATCTCGAAAGAAGATTCGCTCTCTTCTTTGCGGGACAGCTCGTCAAACTCAACAGGGGGCACTTCAATGTGCAAGTCCAGCCGGTCCAGCAGGGGGCCTGAGACCTTGCTCAGGTATCGTTCCACCGTTCTGGGAGAACAGGTGCAGGGGCGTGTCGGGTGGCCGAAATAACCGCATGGACAGGGATTCATCGCGGCGATCAGCATGATATTGCACGGATAGGTAGCGGTGCCGTTTACTCGCGAGATGGTGACGCGGCCGTCCTCAATGGGCTGGCGCAGTACCTCCATTGCACTGCGGCTGAATTCAGGCAGCTCGTCCAAAAACAACACGCCGTTATGGGCAAGGGAGATCTCTCCGGGGCGCGGCGTGGGGCCTCCTCCGGAAAGGCCGGCGGTGGAGATCGTATGATGGGGAGAGCGGAAGGGTCGCTGACGGATCAGGGACACTCCCTTGGGTACCTGTCCCGCGATGGAATGAATCTTTGTAGTTTCAATGGATTCCTCAAAGGTCATTTCCGGAAGGATAGAGGGAACGCGTTTGGCAAGCATACTTTTCCCGGTGCCGGGAGGACCTATGAGCAGCACGTTGTGGCCTCCGCTGGCGGCGATCTCCAAAGCTCTTTTGGCGTCCAGCTGCCCCTTTACATCAGAAAAATCCGGAAAGCTTCCCGGTATCTCTTCTCCGGAAACCGGCTTCTGCACGGGGATCTCCGTTGTGCCGCGCAGATGGTCCAGCAGTTGGGGGACATTTTGTACCGGATATACGCATAAGCCCTCCACAACGGCGCCCTCCGGGGCATTGTCTGCCGGGACAAACAGCCGCGAAAAGCCTTTTTCCTTTGCGTGCACTGCCATAGGAAGCACACCTCTAACCGGACGAACCTCTCCGGAAAGGGAAAGCTCTCCCAAAAAAACGCAGTCATCTGTATTGCAGAGCAATTGCCCGGAGGCTTTCAGAAGAGAGATCAGAAGGGGAAGATCGTAAACAGGTCCTTCCTTGCGCTTATCGGCAGGAGCCAGATTCATGGTGATACGGCTGACAGGGAAATCAAAGCCGCAATTTTTCAAGGCGGAGCGCACTCTGTCTCGGGATTCCTTCACCGCGGCATCCGGCAGTCCCACCAGCTCATAAGATGGAAGGCCCTGAGACAAATCTGTCTCCACCTCCACTTCAAAGGCTTCAAGTCCAAAGATCCCCATGCTGTATGATGTTGCCACCATTTCTCCCAAAACTCCCTTCACAGGTTTTCTCTATTATACGACATCGAAGAGATTCCTGCAATCACAGTTTCTTTCAACAGAAAATTGTAAGTTTGTCAATGATCTTGGACAGAGAAGGAGGCCAGGAATTCAATA
>CAZMFF010000009.1:0-11705 GCA_964565505.1 uncultured Acutalibacter sp.
TTCCTTTTCCCTTTTTCTTTTCTCCTTTGTCCAATATCTATTGTAGTCCTACAAATCACAGTTTCTTTCAACAGAAAATTCTCTTGACTCCCTTAAAAATTTAGTTTATCATAATAAATAACAGGAAGAATTTTGCAGTGAGGTGCCTGCATGTCCCGAAATTATCAAGATCTCAGCGACGGCCAGTTGATCGACAAGATAAAAGGGGAAAACTACGATGCATTTGCGGAGCTGGGAGCCAGGTATCTTTGGCTGATCCGGATAAAGGCTGCGCAATTTGAGAGAGAGGCCTCTTTGGAGAGGGAGGATCTATGTCAGGAGGGCTTTTTGGGGCTGTACCTGGCAGCCCGTTCCTATGAGAAAAAGAACGGGGCGGCTTTTAAGACCTATGCGGGAGTTTGTATTCAAAACAGGATGACAAGCGCTGTACGCACCCATAAAAGCATGGGGAACCGGCCCTTAAACGAGTCTGTTTCTCTGGAGACCGCCGGAGATGCCCCCGCTGCCTTTTGGGACGAGCCTGAGGCATTGGTAGAACTCAGAGAAAGCTTTGAAGGGGTCCTTTTGAAGATGAAGCTTGCGCTGTCCCCCTTGGAGCGGCGGGCTTTATCGTTGTATTTAAGCGGCTTTAAACGCCGGGAGATCCCGGAAAAAACCGGGCTTTCCCTAAAAACATTTGATAACGCTCTGGGGAGAGTGAGAAACAAGCTTCGGTCTCTGTAAAAAGCCTTCGGGCAAATGCCTGCGGGTTTTGATAAAAAGCATGGCCCTGAGGTATTTTGCCGGTTTGAAAACGGCAAGACTGCATCATGGGTTCTGCTGATTAACGCAAAGCGAGGTAGAATCAAATGTACGAAGACAAAACTCTCATCTGCAAGGAATGCGGCAAGGAATTTGTATTTACTGCCGGCGAACAGGAGTTCTATGCTGCTAAGGGCTTTGTAAACGAGCCGCAGCGCTGCAAGGAATGTCGTGATGCCCGCAAGGCTGCCGTAAGGGCCGGGCGGGAAATGTTTACGGCTGTGTGCGCTTCCTGCGGAAAAGAAGCCACTATTCCCTTTAAGCCTCGGGAAGACCGTCCTGTTTATTGCAGCGAGTGTTTTGCCCGTATACGGGAAGAGCAGGAATGATTTGCATAGAGAGCCCGCGCTTTTAAGGCGGGCTCTCTTTTGCGGCTTTTTTCTGAAAAAGGATTTCTTTTTATTTCCTTATTGCAGGAAATATGTTTGGGTATTATAATAAGGATATCTTTGAATAGGAGGATTTGAATTATGGCGTCTGTAACAAAGGATACGATCATCGGAGAGATCCTTGATTTAGACCAGAGCACCGCTCCCTTCTTTTTGGAAATGGGAATGCACTGTCTTGGCTGTCCTTCTGCCCGCGGTGAAACGCTGGAGCAGGCTTGTGCCGTTCATGGCGTAAATGCGGACGAGCTGGTGGAGAAGATCAACGCCCACCTTGCGGGAAAGTGATTTCTTTGCGAAAAGTTCCGTAGCTGCCGCGCGGCTTTTGCCCCGCGGCAGAAATTTTTATAAGGAGCTCTTTTACTATGGCGAGACCGCTGTTTCAATTAGGCCCCCGGCTTGCTGCCTGCGCTTCCCTGCTGAAGGAAGGAGAGCCTGTTGCGGATATCGGGACCGATCATGCCTATCTGCCCATCTGGCTTTTGAAAAAAGATCTTGTCCCAAAAGCCCTGGGGGCCGATCTGCGGCCGGGACCTTTGGAGACCGCCCGAAAGAATGCCTTACGATATCAGGTGGCAGACAGGCTCACTCTGGTGCTTTCCGACGGCCTTTCCCGCGTTCCCCCTGAGGAGGCTCAGCAGGTCGTGATCGCCGGAATGGGGGGCGAGCTGATCCTTCGCATTATAGAAGATGCACCCTGGCTGAAAGCGGGAGAGCATCGCCTGGTCCTTCAGCCTATGACCTGTGCGCCCCTGCTGCGCACGGGGCTTTCACGCCTGGGATTCATGATCGAAGAGGAACTTGCGGTGGAGGATATGGGGAGAGCCTATTCCGCCCTTTCTGCCCGGTACATAGGCGCCCCGATCCAGGCGGACGAGAGGTTCCGTTATATGGGGAAGCTCCGGCCCGGTACGGCGGCTTCGCGGCAGTACGCAAAAAAGGTGCTTTCGGGGCTTTCCGGGACGATTCAGGGGCTTCACCATAAGGAGCAGCGGGAAGAAGTGGAAAAGCTGGAAGAGATTTCCCTTCAGATCCGCAGAGAATTTTTGTTTTCGGAATATACAGGCCAGGAGGAAACATGACCACAATAGGAAATTTGGCGGACGCCATTGACAAAGCAGCTCCTTTTTCCAGCGCGATGGAGTTTGATAATGTGGGGATTTTGGTAGGGGAAAGAAGCGCGGAGGTCCGAAGGGCCCTGCTTGCGCTGGATATTACCGGGCAGGTGATCCGGGAGGCAAAAGAGCTGGAAGCACAGCTGATCATCAGCCACCATCCGGTGATCTTTCATCCTCTGAAGACTTTGGAGCCTCAAAGTGCTCCCTATCAACTGGCGAAGGAGGGAATCGGGGCACTCTGCTGTCACACCAACCTGGATCTTTCGCCTGAATTGGGCACCAATATCGCTTTGGCAAATTGCCTGGAGCTGCAAAACATCAGGGGAGAGCTGCCCTGCTCAGAAGGGTATATCCTCTATTCCGGAGAGCTTCGCGAGGCCTGCACTCCTTTGGAATTTGCCCGGTTTACAAAGAGGAAGCTTCAAAGCGGATCTCTGCGGTTCTATCAGGGCGAAAGAAATATCAGGCGCGTCTTTTTCTGCACGGGGGCAGGAGGTGAATACCTTTTGCCGGCGGCTCAGAAAGGCGCCGATGCCTTTGTGACAGGAGAACTGCGCCACCATGAAGCCTTACTGGCTTCCTCTTTGGGGATCACCGTTTTAGAGGCGGGCCACTACGAGACAGAGAAGCCTTTTGAAGGGCTATTAGCCGCATATCTGCGAAACCGGTTTCCTGAGGTGCAGTTTTTCTGTTCTCAAAAAGAGCGCCCTCCGCTTGTTGGATCGAGAGAGGGATAGAGACCGGGGATGTGCTGTCGCATCCCGGAAAGAAAGGGGTCATCATATGGCGTTAGACGGAGGTTTTTTGCGTCATTTGAAAAAGGAAATAGAAGAGGCGCTCATCGGCGCTCGGGTAGATAAGGTCTACCAGCCCAGCCGGGAGGAACTGATCTTGGCGTTTCGGACACGGGAAAGCGTCCGTAAGCTGTTGCTTTCTGCCAGGGCCAACAGCGCGAGGGTCCATTTTACTCAGGTCACGCTGGAAAACCCGAAGCAGCCTCCCATGCTGTGCATGCTTCTTCGGAAAAAGCTTCTGGGGGCAAAATTGACTGCACTGCGCCAGCCTGGGCTGGAGCGGCTGCTCCATTTCGATTTTGATACGGTGAACGAGCTGGGGGATCATGTCACCCTTACGCTTACCATGGAAATCATGGGCCGGTACAGCAATGTGATCCTTACAGACGAGCGCGGAAAGATCATCGATGCCCTGAAGCGTGTGGATGCGGAAATGTCTTCTCAAAGACTGGTGCTGCCAGGGCTACCTTATCAGCTTCCCCCTGCTCAGGACAAGCTTTGCCTGCTTAGCTCCGGCATACAAGAGGTGACGGGCGCCATTAAAAATTTGCCGGGAGACATGCCTCTTTCCAAAGCTCTGCTGTCCGTTTTGCAGGGAGTGTCTCCCGTGGTGTGCAGAGAGCTGGAGCATCGGGTGGGAAGAGGAGCGGAGCTGTTTATCAAGCAAATGGATGAGGAACAGTACTTTCGTACCGGCTTTTTCATGCAGAAGCTGAAGGAGACCCTGGAAAATGTCTCCGGCGTTCCCCATATGGCGGTGGACCGGCAGAAAAAGCCGATGGATTTTTCCTTCTTTGAAATTCTGCAGTACGGTACAGCGGCAGTGGTCAGTGAGGAAGAGAGCTTTTCAAAGCTTTTGGACCGCTTTTATTCCCAGCGGGATCAGTTGGAAAGGATGCGCGCGAGAGAGCAGGATCTCCTTCGCATTCTCTCCAATGCCTCCGACAGGCTTTCCAGAAAGATCAACCTGCAGCGGGCGGAGCTTTCTCACTGTGCCCAGCGTGACGCTTTGCGCATAGCCGGGGATCTGATCAACGCAAATCTCTATGCTATAAAAAAGGGCGCGGAAAGTGTGGAGCTTGCCAATTTTTACGACGAGGGAAAGCCTCTTCTGATCGCGCTGGATCCCGCACTTTCCCCCTCGCAAAACGCCCAGAAATACTATAAGGAATATCGAAAGGCGAAAACTGCCGAGGAAAAATTGACGCAGCAGATCGAGCTTGCAAGGAAAGAGCTGGAATATTTGGATACCGTGCTGGAGGCGCTTTCCAGAGCCGCCAATACGCAGGATCTGGCGGAGATCCGGGCAGAATTGGGAGCAGAGGGATATGTGCGCGTCGATCGCCGCAAGAAAGAAAAGCCGGTTTTGACCGGAGCGCCTATGAAATTTGAGACCTCAGATGGATTTACTGTGCTGGTGGGAAGAAACAACCGTCAGAATGATAAGCTTACCCTGAAAACGGCGAGAAACGGAGACATTTGGTTTCATACCAAGAATATTCCCGGCTCTCATACCGTATTGGTTACGCAGGGGAAAGAGCCCTCCTCGCAGGCGATGGAGGAAGCCGCTGTTCTGGCCGCCAGATACAGCAGAGCGAAAGACTCGTCTCAGGTCCCTGTAGACTATACCCAGATCCGCAATGTATCGAAGCCTCAGGGGGCAAAGCCGGGTATGGTGATTTATGTAAACTACAAAACCGTGTTCGTGAATCCCCAGCAGGAGCTTGAAGTCAAAAAAACCGAGTCGTAGCCGGATAAAGGCTGTGATCTAAGGAGGCCCTTATGAGAGAGAAGTGGAACGGAATTGCAGCATCTCCGGGAATCGCTGTGGGAAAGATATTGCGGTATCAGGAAAGTGAGTGGAAGCTGCCCCAAGGCCAGGTAGAGAACATAGAGGCAGAGCTGGAGCGATATCACCTGGCGGTGGCCCGCTTCTGCGGCAACATAGAAAGCGAGGCCGAAAGGGCGCCTTCCGGCCTCCGAAAAGAGCAGATCGAGATCATGCGTACCCATATTGCCATAGCGCAGGACCCTTACTTAAACGGCCAGATCGAGGGAAGGATCGGTGCGTGTCAATGTGCGGAGAGCGCCATCGAGGCGGCTTGCGGCACTTTCATGATGCTGCTTTCTTCCTCCGCGGATGAACTGATCCGCCAGAGAGCTTCCGATGTAAAAGATGTGAGGGACGGGATTTTGCGGCTTTTGCTGAATGTGCCGGAGGGGGACCTTTCCCTTGCGCAGCCTGGCACGGTTTTGGTGGCCGATGAGCTTCCTCCTTCGGTAGCCGCCAAGATCGACCCCAGGCGCATTATCGGGATCGTTACCCGAAACGGGGGAACTACCTCTCACAGTGCTATTTTGGCAAGAGCCTTGGAGATCCCCGCGGTTCTGGGCGTAAAGCTGCCCCTTTCGGGAATTCGGGACGGCGAACCGGTCATCGTAGACGGAAATATGGGTTTCGCCCTGGTCTCGCCCAGTGAGGAAGAAGTTTCCGATTACCGCAAAAAACAGGCGGAGGATCTGAAAAGCAGAAACGCTTTAAAGCATTTTATGGGGAGAGAGACCAGGACCCGTGACGGGATAAAGATCTGCCTGCAGGCCAATGTGGGCGGCTTTGATGAGGCTGTGAGGGCGGCAGAATACACGGCGGAGGGAATAGGGCTTTTACGCTCTGAGTTTCTTTATATGGACCAGTCTGCCCTTCCCAGCGAGGAAGAGCAGCTGGCGGCCTACCGGAGAGTTCTTTCGGCAGCAGAAGGAAGGCCCACAGCTATCCGGACTCTGGATATCGGCGGGGATAAGGCGCTCCCTTATCTGAAACCCGAAAAAGAGGAAAATCCCTTTCTGGGGTATCGTGCCATCCGTTTTTCTCTGGCAGAAAAGGAGCTGTTTCGCACACAGCTGCGCGCTATTTTGCGAGCTGGCTCCTGTGCCCCGGTCAAGCTGATCCTTCCCTTTGTCACAAGCCTAAGGGAGATCGGAAAGGTCAAAGAGCAGCTGGCTCTTGCGCGGCAGGAGCTGGAAGCGCAAAAAAAGGAATACGGGAAAGAGATCCCTTTGGGGGTGATGATCGAAACTCCCGCTGCCGTCATTATGGCAGAGCAGCTGGCTCGTGAGGTAGATTTTTTCAGTATCGGGACAAATGATCTGACACAGTACATTTTGTCTGTAGACCGGGGGAACCCGCGCGTGGCGTCCTTCTATTCCTATTTTGACCCGGCGGTGCTTCGGGCGGTAAAGTGGGCGGCGGAAAAGGGAAGAGAGGCGGGGATCCCGGTGAGCATCTGCGGCGAGGCGGCCTCTGATCCGCTTTTGACACCGGTATTCCTCTCTTTTGGGGCTGCTTCTCTCAGCGTGGTTCCGGGCGCAGTTCTTTCCATACGCAGAGAGATCTCTCTATGGAGCATAAGAGAGGCTAAGGAAGTTACAAAGGAAGCCCTTTCCCTTTCCTGTGAGGGGCAGGTAAAGGAGCTGCTGCTGAAAAAGCGGCGGGGCCAGAACAGTTAGAAGAGGAGAAGGGCGATGGCTTTATGGAGTATTTCCGTCCCCGCACAGATCAGCCGGGTCATTCAAAGGTTGGAGGAAAACGGCTTTGAAACCTGGTGTGTAGGCGGCTGTGTGCGGGACAGCCTTTTGGGAGATCAGCCCAATGACTGGGATCTGACCACGGCGGCGCTTCCCTGGGAAATAAAAGACTGCTTTAAAGAACTTTGCACAGTGGACACAGGGATCTGCCACGGCACGGTGACCCTGCTGCTTCCGGAAGGCCCGGCAGAGGTCACTACCTTTCGGATAGACGGGGGATACCGTGATCACCGACGCCCGGACCGGGTGCGCTTTTCCACAGACCTCAAGGAGGATCTGTCCCGCCGGGACTTTACGATCAACGCGATGGCCTATGAGGAAAAGAGAGGCCTTGCCGATCCCTTTCACGGCCGGGAGGATCTTGAAAATAAATTGCTGCGCTGCGTAGGGGACGCGCGGCAGCGCTTTTCGGAAGATGCCCTGCGGATCCTGCGGGCACTGCGGTTTGCCTCCCGACTGGGTTTTTCCATTGAGGAAAAAACGCGGCAGGCGGCTTTTGCGGAAAGAGGCCGTTTGAACGTGCTTTCCAAGGAGAGGATCTTTTCCGAGTTGAAGGGCCTTTTGTGCGGAGCTTCGGCTACCCGGGTTTTGCGGGAAAACCGGGAGATCCTCGCGGAGATCCTTCCGGAGCTTGCCCCGATGTTTTCTTGTAAACAGGAAAACGCCTATCACTGCTTTACTGTTTGGGAGCACACGCTGCATGTGCTGGATGCCTCTCCCGGAGAATTTACGGTGAGAATGGCGGCTCTTCTCCACGATTGCGGAAAGCCGGCCTGCAAAACCGTGGGGGAGGACGGCGTGGCCCATTTTTACGGTCATTCTAAGGAAAGCGAGAAGCAAGCTGCAGAGATTTTAAAGCGTTTGCGCTGTCCCAAAAAAGAAAGTGCACAGATCTGCGAGCTCATCCGGTTTCATGGACAGGAGCTGCCGTTTACCTTCGGCAGGGTGAAAAAGCTTCTAAACCGCTTGGGAGAGGTCCAATTGTCCCGTCTTTTTTCCCTTTTGCGCGCAGATCTTTCCGGTCAGCCCTCGTTTCTGTGGGAGGAGAGAAGCCAGTGGATCCTGGAGGGTGAGCGGATGGCAAAGGAAATCTTAGAAAAGAGAGAGTGCTTTTCTTTCAAAGAGCTTGCTGTCAACGGGAACGACCTTCTCGCTTTGGGCTTTCCCCAGGATGAGAGCCTCGGCAGGGCGCTTTCAAAGCTTTTGGACGCTGTGCAGGAGGGAGAGCTTGCCAATGAAAAAGAGGTTCTGTCAGCTAAGGCGAAGGAGCTCCTGGTTTCCAAATCAGAAAAAAACTAAACCGGAAGACTCAAAAGAGTTTTCCGGTTTAATCGTTTCTGCAATTCTTTTTGCGCTTCTCAAATCGTATTCGGCTGCGCCATCCGGTAGATTTTTGCCATATCGCTTCGGTCAAGCTCTCGGAAGCTTCCGATGGTACGCCCGCCGTAGGCGCATTTTTCTGCCAGCTCTTCGATCTGCGCCTCTGAGACGGAAAGTCCCAGCTCCTGCAAATTGATGGGCATCTGAATGGAGCGGTAGAAGTCCTCCATGGCTTCTATCCCCAGAAGGGCGGTTTTCTTTGGGTCCCCTGTTTCAGGAATTCCAAAAACTTTGTTTGCAAACTGGGCAAAGCGTTCCGGCTTTTCCTCAAAAACATATCTTGCCCAGCTGCCCCACACGGCGGCAAGCCCAGCGCCATGGGCCACGTCGAACATTCCGCCCAGCTCGTGCTCCAGCTGATGGGAAGCCCAGTCTCCCTTCGGGCCGCCGCAGTTCATCAGGCCGTTATGGGAAAGGCTTCCGGCCCACATGATCTCCGCGCGGGCTTTGTAGTTTTTTGGCTCCTCCTTTAAGATCAGCGCGTTTTTGATCACAGTGCGAAGCAGCGCCTCTGCCATACCATCGGTAAGCTCCAGCGTGTCTTCCTTCACAAAGTACCGCTCCATGGTGTGCATCATAATGTCTACCGCGCCGCAGGCAGTCTGGTAGGGGGGGAGGGTATAGGTGAGCTCCGGGTCCATCACCGCAAATTTACAGCGGCAGAAAGGGCTGCTGTAGCCTCGTTTGATCCCGCCTTCATCCTTGGTGATCACACTGGAGTCGCTCATTTCGCTGCCCGCGGCGGCAATGGTAAGCACGCATCCAACGGGCATACAGGAAAGCGCTTCCCGCTTTTTGTCGTAAAGCTCCCAGACATCGAAATCATTGGCAAGTCCGTAGCCAATGGCTTTGGCGGAGTCGATCACACTGCCGCCGCCTACGGCCAGCAGAAAATCTACCCCTTCGTTTCTGCATAGCTCGATCCCCTTGTAAACCAGAGAAAGCCGGGGATTGGGCACCACGCCGCCCAGGGTGACAAAGGCTATTCCCGCGTCTTCGCAGGATTTGCACACCTTGTCCAGCAGTCCGCTTTCCTTTGCGCTTTTTGAGCCGTAATGGATCAGCACCTTTTTCGCGCCCTGTTCCCGCACAAGAGCTCCAACTTGCGAGACGGTGCCTTCGCCGAACAGGATCTTTGTGGGAGCTTGATACGTAAAGCTTGTCATAGAAGCAACCAGTCCTTTCTTTTATGGCTTGATATTATGGATTTACTATGTTTTGGATCTGTCCTGATAAAAAGCTCTTTAAATTGTCCGCCACGATCTCGATCACTCGTTGTCTGGCCTCTTTGGAGGACCAGGCAATATGGGGGGTAAGGATGCAGTTCTTGGCAGAAAGCAGGGGATGCTCCTTTTTGGGAGGCTCCTCCGAGAGCACATCCAGGCCCGCTCCGGCGATGCGCCCTTCGTTCAAAGCTTCCGCAAGGTCCTCCTCTCGAAGGATGGCTCCGCGGGCAGTGTTGATCAGAAGGGAATTGGGCTTCATGGAAGAGAGCAGAGCTTTGTCTACCAGACCACGGGTCTCATCCGTCAAAGGGCAGTGAATAGAAAGCACATCGCTCTTTTGAAACAGTTCTTTCAGGGAAACCTGGGTGCACCCCGGAAAGCTCTTCAAACTTCTGTTGAAATAAATTACCTTCATAGAAAATGCTAAGGCGATTTTTGCCACAGCCTGCCCAATACTGCCGAATCCTAAAATTCCGAAGATTTTCCCCGAAAGCTCCGGTATGGGATTGAGCATAGCCGTATGTTCGGCCGCTTTCCATCCGTTTTCTTTCAAGTTCCTGCTCTGGCCTTCACAATGGCCGCATAGGGAAAGCAGCAGGGAGAAGGTGTGCTGGGCGACGGAATCCGTACAATAGTCAGGCGCGTTGCATACCGGGATTCCCCGTTCCCGGGCGGCTTTGATATCAATGGAGTTATAGCCGGTGGCAAGCGTCCCCAGAAAGCGCAGCTTGGGAAGGCGGGAAAGAAGGGGGCGGTCGATCACACAGCGGTTTAAGATGACAGCTTCTGCGTCGCTTGCCCGGGAGACGATCTGCTCATAGGGCGTGTCGTCGTATATAGTGAGTTCTCCAAGCGTTTCCAATGGCTTCCAGGAGAGGTCTCCGGGATTAGTGCTCTTTCCGTCTAAGACTACAATTCTGATAAGCGTTCCCTCCTTTCACATATCCCACAGCGTTTCACTCAGCTGCAGGCCGTTTACCGGTCCGCGTCTTTTCCAAGAGGAAAGCTTTATTCACAAAATAGCTTTAAAAGGGGAAACCGGCACTTTTGAAAGCTAAAAACCTGCGGACCGCGCCTTTCAGGCAACGACGGGCTTACTGTCTGTTATTCTATCACAGGTGGGACTCTCTGACAAGCAGAGATGGACTCTGAGAAAATCCGCTTTGTATTTCGCGGATCAATTATGGATCGCCAGCTGATAAGGTCTGAAAATTTTAGATCTTTTGAATGATTTGAATGGTTCCATTCGTATTAAAAAAGAATAAGAGAGGAGGAAGAAAGATATGCTGGCAAGTCAGATATTTGCCTGGATTTCCGTGATGCTCTGCCTGTTGGAGGTCCTGCGGTTTGCGGCAAGGATCAGCCGGATAGGTAGCCTGAACCGTTTTTTTCACAGAATTCATATTCCCTGCGGAGTTCTGCTGTTAATGGTCGGGATTTCTCATGGCCTTTTGGCGGGGAATTTCCCCGATGCCGCTTGGAGCGAAATAGAACTTGCACCGGTTCTTTTTACCATAAACTGGGGAAGCGCCTGCTTCCTTTCCTCCCTTTTTTTAGCGGCCAGTTATCTGCTGAGAAAACGCCTTCGGAGATATTGGATGCCTGTACATAGAGTTCTGACTGTGATGATGGCGGTTTTCCTGATTTTTCATTTGATGGATGTGGGGATCCACCTGCCTGAAAGATGGACAGGCAATGCCTTTATCAAGGCTGAACAAAAACACGAAAGTTCATCGGCGGCAGAAGAGCCGTCTGCCCCTTTGTTTGACCGTGAATCGCCTGCCCCGCCGTCAAGGGCTATGTCAACTCCGGCGCCGCCGGATACAGAAAGCTCTCACCCGGCTCCGAAGGAGACAGAGGACCCGGTATCAGAGATTGAGAGTTCGGCACTCTCTTCACAGGAGGAGGGCCTTGCAGACGGAGTTTATACCGGATCCGCCCCGGGGCGCAATGGCCCGATCACAGTAAATGTCACGGTCGTATCCGGGAAGATCACCGAGATCCGGGTGATCGACCACACAGAAACGCCCAGATACTATTCCCGGGCGGAAGAGGTGATCGATTCTATTCTGTCGGCCCAATCTACAGAAGTGGATGCGGTCACCGGCGCCACCATTTCCTCCGAGGGGATCAAAGCCGCTGTGGCGAACGCGCTGGGATGGTGAGCGGGGATCTATTTAAGGGAAACTTCTCTTAATAGATGCAGGTTCAAGTCCTGCATTAACATAAAAGGAGAGAGCCGCACCTTTTAGGTGCGGCTCTCTCCTTTGTGGTATTACCACAAAAATGATATTTTCAGCGCAGGCCGCGCAGTAAAAGCATAGAAAACCCTGCGGTTCGCGACTTGCTCACCGCAGGTATGGTGCGGGCAACAGGATTTGACCAGCTGCTTTGCAGCTGATAGCTCGCCGCACC
>CAZMFF010000009.1:11805-57760 GCA_964565505.1 uncultured Acutalibacter sp.
AGAACCACACCCTTCGGGTATGATTCTTTTCTTTGGTGCGGGCAACAGGATTTGACCAGCTGCTTTGCAGCTGATAGCTCGCCGCACCCCGCCTTCGGCGCGGTACCGGGCTCGCCGCTCTGCGCTAAAAAAGCCCCGCCGGGGCTTTTTCTTCACGCGCCGACCTTCTCAGGTTCAAATCCTGTATCGATATAAAAGAAAAGAACCACACCCTTCGGGTATGATTCTTTTCTTTGGTGCGGGCAACAGGATTTGAACCTGCACATCAAAGATACCAGAACCTAAATCTGGCGCGTCTGCCAATTCCGCCATGCCCGCAGAATTACGAAACTCATTATATGCGATTTTGCAAAAAATCGCAAGAGGTGAAAAGTTCATCTGCTGAGCCGGGACACTCGATTCAATCGCTTTCCCAGAAGGTATCTGTCAGCCGGAGAATTTTTTGTGACGAATGTGCGAATTTGGTTCGCAGATCTGTTTTGCACAGCCTCGAGAATTTCGATACAATAGTGGCACCTATTAAAAGGAGGAATTCGTATGCAGGAACGAAAGATAACCGAAAGCCTTGTAAGGTCATTTATTCACAAACTCTATGCCGAAGAGCGGGCACAGGCCACCATTGAAAAATATGCCCGCGATATCCGAGGCTTTTCTCTTTGGCTGGGGGAAAGAACGGTTACTCGGGAATCGGTGGTTGAATGGCGTGAGGCGCTGTGCGCGAAGGGACACGCCCCGTCCACGGTCAATGCCAAGCTTTCGGCTCTCAACGGTTTTTTTCAGGAAATGGGGTGGAATGAATGCCGGGCGAAATTTCTGCGGATACAGCGAAAAATATTCAGAGATGCAAAGCAAGAGCTCAACAAAAAAGAGTATGAACGCCTGCTGGAGACGGCGCGCAAGCAGGGAAGAGAGCGTACTGCGCTGATTCTGGAAACCATTTGTGCTACAGGTATCCGGGTTTCCGAGGTGCGCTATATCACCGCAGAGGCGGCAGAGCTTGGCAGGGCCGAGATTCGGCTGAAGGGGAAAATAAGAGTGATCTTGCTTCCGGGAAAGCTTTGCCGGAAGCTTTTGAAATTTGCCAGAAAACAGAAAATCCGCTGCGGGGAGCTGTTTGTTACCCGCAGCGGCAGAAGTTTATCCAGAAAGCAAATATGGCAGGAAATGAAGAATTTGTGCGGTGATGCGGCTGTGGAACCCTTAAAGGTGTTCCCTCACAATTTGAGACATCTCTTTGCCACCGTATTCTATCAGGTGACCAAGGATATCGTAAAGCTGGCAGATGTGCTGGGACACAGCTCTGTGGAGACGACACGGATCTATCTGTGCACGGCAGGCACGGAGCATATCAGGCAGATGGAACGGCTCTGCCTGGTCCAATAGACAGAATTATCATTCTGTAGTGTAGAAATAATTTTGGGATACCGATGAAAATATGGTTGAATTTACGACAAATGTTTGAAATCTCCACAGAATAGGACGCATTCTCAGAATCTGCTTTGAAAAATGATTTCTTCTTGCATATTTTGGAATGTAGTGCTATTATATACGAATAGGAGAATACTCAATAGAGAGTATGTCTGCCTTTGTGCGGAACACAGAATGTTGTTATAGTTGCCACAGAATGATAATTCCGTCTAATTCAGACGGTTTCTGAAGTGCGGTGAATGGGAGAGGGAAATGCAGGGAGAGAAGAAAGCGGCGGCGCAGAAAGATGATTATGTGGAAATTGACCTGGTCAGCCTGCTGAAAGCGATGTGGCATCGCGCGTGGGCGGTTGTCCTCTGTATGCTTTTGTTTGGGTCAGGCTTGTTTTCCTATGCCTATTTTCTGGTCGTCCCCACATATCAGGCCAAGGCGCTGATGTATGTCAATAACAGCTCCATTTCGGTGGGATCCACTTCGGTAAGTCTTTCAGACCTTTCCGCGTCCCAGACGCTGGTGGATACGTACATTGTTATTTTGAAGACCCGCCTGACCCTAAATGAGGTCATTGAACGGGCAAAGCTTCCTTATGACTATGAAGAGCTCTGCGATATGATCGATGCCAGAGCGGTCAATTCCACTGAAATCTTTGAGATATTGGTGACGGACGAGGATCCTGTAGAGGCAGAGAAGATCGCGAACACGATCGTAAAGGTGCTGCCCGAGAAAATATCGGAGATCATGGACGGCAGCTCTGCTCGCACGGTGGATTTTGCAGTGATCCCGGAAAAGAAGTATGCTCCAAGCATTACCAAATACACGGCGATCGGCCTGTTGCTCGGGCTGCTGATCAGCTGTGGGATCATCGCCCTGCGGCAGCTGTTAGACGAGCAGATCCATGATGAAGACTATCTGACCCAGAGCTACGGGCTGCCGATCCTGGCCATGGTTCCCGATTTGACTGTCTCCGGGAAACAAAAGAGCAAATACAGCTATGGCTCCTATTATGCGGCCGCGATGGAGGACAGCAAAAAAGATGAGTGAGCGTCATATGCGAAAGACCGCGGTGAAAGAAAAGCCAGACCAAAGCTTTGGCAGGAACCTGAGCTTTGCGGCAGCGGAAGCCTATAAGCTTTTGCGGACAAATCTGCTGTTCGCTTTGCCGAATGAGAATAAGTGCCGGGTGATCGGTGTGACCAGCGCCCTTCAGGGCGAGGGGAAAAGCACCACCTCCCTGAACATTTCCTATATGTTGGCCGAATTGGGGCAAAAGGTGCTGCTCATTGAGGCGGATATGCGCCTTCCCACCATAGCCAAGCGGCTGGGGATCGAAAGTGAGCCTGGGCTTTCCAATCTGCTGGCCAGTGTGAGGACAGACAGAAGTGTAATACAGAATTCCGGGATCCATGGGAATCTTTTTGTCATGAGCTCCGGGATGATCCCCCCGAATCCTTCAGAGCTTTTAGGCTCTTCCCAGATGAAAACCATGATAGACGCCATGTCGCAGAGTTTTTCGTTCATCGTGCTGGATCTTCCGCCGCTGGGCGAGGTGTCAGACGCATTGGTCGTCTCCAAGGTTTCCGATGGGATGGTCATGGTCGTGCGGCAGAATTACGCCAACCGCCGGGCGGTCAGAGATGCCTTGCGGCAATTGGATTATGTGAGCGCTAAGGTATTGGGCTTTGTAGTGACCTGTGCGGGCGGGCAGACCAAGGGCGGATACAAAAGCGGATATAAGAATAAAAAGTACGGCGGCTATTATGGATATGACAACTCGAAAAAGAAGAAGAAAAAGACGCGAAAGCATAGAGGCGCCAGGGTGGCGGTAAGCGAGCCGCAGGTGAACGACAGTGATTGACATCCATTGCCATGTGCTGCCCGGCATGGACGACGGCAGTAAAACGGTGGAGGAAAGCGTGCAGCTGCTGCGCGCTTCGGCACAGCAGGGGATCATGCAGATGGCCGCGACCCCTCATTTCTACCCGGAACAAAACAGCCCGGAGGTTTTTTTGGAACGCAGGGCAAGAGCGGAAGAAAAATTAGAGGGGATCCTGCCCTCTGGGCTTCCGGCTCTGAGAATGGGCGCTGAGGTATATTATTTTGAAGGGATCAACCGCACAAGGGCGATAGATGACCTGCGAATAGCAGGAACAGAGCTTCTGCTTTTGGAAATGCCTTTTTCGCCCTGGTCCAAAAGAATGCTGCAGGAGGTCACAGAGCTTCAGGCTCACGATGGTATCACGGTGCTGCTGGCGCATATTGAACGCTATCTTGGCTTTCAGGAGACTAGAGTATGGGAAGACCTGATACAGGCGGGTGTGCTGATGCAGTGCAACGCGGGCTTCCTTCTTAACTGGAGGACCAGGCGCAAAGCCATGCGGATGCTGAAGGCGGGAAGGATCCATTTTGTCGCTTCCGATTGCCATAATATGCAGCTTCGCCCTCCGAATCTCGGAAAGGCGTTTGCCCTGATGGACAGAAGAGAACGAATGCGGCTGAGGGCTTTGCAGCGCGCCTATGTTCCCCAGCTGCCGGGGCAGGCTTCTAGTTAGAATATCTTGCTCTTTCAGAGCTTGATAGATAGATCCAGAAACAGCCATGCTTGAATTAAGTATGGGGGTAATTTGAGAAAGGATGATAAGAATGAAAAAAGCAGTCTCGATTTTGATGATGCTTCTGTTGGCTGTGGTATTCACAGTGCCCGCTTTTGCCACGGATGCACCCAGTGTCAGCCGTCCTGATCCGGTGGTCGTGCCGGAGCTGCCTGACGCCAACGAGCCCGATGCTCCTCCGGTGGTGACGGTGGAAGATCCTACCGGCGAGGATGAGCCGGGAACTTACTATCGTGTTCCCACGCCTGAAACAGAGAACACGGAGAACCCCGAGTACGAGTATGTCCCCGAAAATGAAGTGCCTTTGACGAACCTCCCCGATGAAGTGAGCGGCGCTGCACAGGAAGCTGCCGCAGACCTGGGCAGGGCTGACGCAGCTCATGTCCACTTCGGAGACCTTGGCTGCTGGCTGATCCTGATTCTCAGCGTATTGGGTGGTCTGATCCTGGGCATCGCTGTTGGGCGCGGCACGAAGAAGGATAAGAAAGACGACGAGAACAAGAACTGAGCCGGCGGGAAATAAGCCTTTCAAGAGGTCTCTTTCCCGGAAAGCGTAAGGGGAGAGCGTTGATAGCATGAAAGTTCGTGTAAACACGCGTTTGATAAGGGCCGCGGCAGGCTTGCTGGCGCTGGCTGTCGTCCTTCTTACCATGGTGTTTGTTGTCCGTGCCTGGGAGGAGCGGCAGTCCAAGGTGCCTCAGTCTGTACTGGACGCCCAAAAAGCCAGGCAGGAACAGGAGCGGGTACAGTATAACGGCGGCTGGTATACGCCGAAGCAGCACCTGGAAACTGTTCTGGTCCTTGGCCTGGATAAATACGCGGATACAACACGGACCGATGTGCAGGGCGCTTATGAGCAGGCAGACTTTCTGCTGCTTTTGGTACTGGATAAAGAAGCCAAAACTGCAACCGCTTTGCACCTGAATCGTGACACCATGACACAGATTCAGGTGCTGACGGATGCAGGCGCGCTGGCGCAGACTGTTGAGGGCCAGCTGACCCTTGCCCATACTTATGGCGGCACAGGAGAGATCCGGTGTAAAAACACCGTTACGGCTGTGTCCGGTTTGCTGCGCGGCATTGAGATCCACCACTACCTGTCCCTTACCATGGACGGCGTGGCAAAGCTCAACGACCTGGCAGGCGGCGTGACCGTAGAGGTCATGGACGATTTTTCCGGGATCGACAGCGCTTTGGTGAAGGGAGAGCGAGTGACCCTGAAGGGCGATCAGGCTCTCATTTATGTGCGGGCCAGAAGAGGGATGGAAGACGCCAGCAATACCCATCGTATGGAGCGTCAGCGCCAGTATCTTGAGGCTCTGCAGGCGCAGCTTTCCTCTCAAGGCAGAAAGAGTGAAGATTTTACCCTTTCCGCTTTGATGGAATTGAATGAATATATGGTTTCCGATTTTTCCGTAGAGCAGCTGTCAGATTTTTCCAAATGGCTGGAGGACTACGGGGTGAAGGAGTATCGCGCGCTGGAGGGCGAGTCAAAGGTAAGCGATACCTATGTGGAGTTCTATCCGGACGAGAGAAAGCTTCAGGCATTGGTAATGGAGCTTTTCTATGACCCGGCGGACGATGATGAAGAATGACATTGAGGAATGGTTGATCAGTTGATGGAGGGATAGCGCTGTGGAATCTTTTGTTTCACAGGCAGGGTACAAGAAAAAGGAGGCGGCACGGTATTCAAAACTGGTGCCCCAGGCAAAGCTGACGGTGTGCGGAAGCAGAGGATACATATTTGTAAAGCGGTGCTTTGATGTGCTGTTTGCGTTGATTGCCGGAGTGCTGCTGCTGCTGCCGATGCTTGTGATCGCCGCTTTGGTTCGTTTGGATTCTCCCGGCCCTGCGATTTTCAAGCAGGAAAGGCTGGGAGCCAATGGGAATCCGTTCTTTATTCTGAAGTTCCGTTCTATGTGGCTCAACGCCGAAGAAAACGGTCCTCAGTGGGCGGATAAAGAGGATAAGCGGTGCACCAGGTTCGGCAGGATCCTGCGAAACACCCACTTGGATGAGCTGCCGCAGATCTGGAATATTCTCAAAGGGGACATGAGCCTGATTGGCCCGCGCCCCGAGCGAGAGTGTTTTTACCGGGAATTTGAGACCTATATTCCGGAGTTTCGCAACCGCCTGTTGGTCAAGCCGGGGCTTACCGGCTACGCCCAGGTTAACGGTGGCTATGATCTTTTGCCGGAGGAAAAGATCGTATTTGATATGGAATATATCCGTACAAGGTCTTTTCTGCTGGATGCGAAGCTGCTGCTTTTAACGGTGAAGATCGTATTTGCGCGCGAGGGGGTCAGATAGGGAGCATGAACGATTCCCTTGAGATATCAGTTTCGGTAGTCATGCCTGCTTTCAATGCGGAAAAGACGGTGGCACAGGCGATCTCCTCCGTCCTGGCGCAAACTCACAGGAATTTAGAGCTGCTCATCGTAGACGACAATTCCACTGACCGCACAAGCGAGATCGCAGCGGAATATGCCCGCAGGGATCCCAGGGTCCGCTGTTTCAAAAACCCCAGGAATCTGGGTACGGCCGGGTCCAGAAATTTTGGGGTCGAAAGGGCGGGATTTGAGTATATCGCCTTTATTGACAGCGATGATATGTGGGCCCCGGAAAAGCTTGAAAAGCAGCTGACGCTGCTGAAAAAGGACCCTCACAGCTCTCTCTTTTTTACGGGGTCGGCTTTTATGGATGAAAGCGGGAATCGATACGCCCACAAGCTCTGTGTACCGGAGCATATCACCTATCGCCAGCTTTTGAAGCAGAACCTGATCTCCTGCTCTTCTGTTCTGGCAAGGCGGGAAACGCTTATTTGCCACCCGATGCAGGAGGCAGCCGGGATCCATGAAGACTTTGCCACATGGCTTAGCGTGCTGCGCTCAGAGGGGAGCGCCGCGGGGCTCAACGAGCCGCTTTTGATCTACCGGATCCACGGCTCCAGCAAGTCCGCCAACAAGCTGCGGGCGGCCGGAATGCAGTGGAGAACTTACCGTCATGTGGGGCTGAACAGCCTCAAGGCAGCTTATTATTTCGTGTTTTACGCTGTGCGTTCCCTGCGCAAATACAGAAGGATCTTTTCAAAGTGAAGAAAAAATTTTCCGGCGCGGACTTCACCCCGCGCGAAAGCCTTCTACAGGGATGTGAGCAGCCATGCAGGACAGGGAACACGATTTGAGAGAACATCAGCTGTGCATGCTTTCCATGCTTTTGGATGTGGACGCACTGTGCAGAAAGCACCGGATCTCCTACCAGCTATATGCAGGAACCGCGCTGGGCGCGGTTCGTCACAGGGGCTTTATTCCCTGGGATGACGATCTTGACATTATTCTGCTGCGTGAGGAATATGAGAGGCTTCTGGAAATCGCCGGGCGTGAGCTTGACCCGGAAAAGTATTTTGTACAAAAGGAATTTTCCCCTCATTGGCCCATGCAGTTTTCCAAACTCCGTTTGAATCAAACGGCTTGTATTGAAAAATACCATGCCCGGGACAAGGCAATGCACCAGGGTGTGTATATCGATATATTTCCCTGCGACAATCTGGCGGACCGTTCCGTCCTCAGGTTTTTGCAGTTTGCAGCTTCCAAGGTTGTGATAGCCAAGGCGCTTTATGCCCGGGGCTATGAAACCTCCAGCCCGGTAAAAAAGATATTTCTAAAGGCGTGCCGCCTGCTTCCCGGAAAGCCCCTGCACCGCTTCTGTGTCAGACGCAGGGATACAGGCTCTCAGATGGTCCACACCTTTTTTGCCGCAGGCTCCAAATATCAGAAAAATGTGTATCCCCGCTCCTGGTTTACAGAGAGCTGTCCTGTCTTATTTGAGGGTCATGAATTCCCTATTTCCGCCCATTGGGACCCGCTGCTGACAAAGCTTTACGGCGATTACCGGACGCCTCCGCCGGAGGAGCAGCGGGCCTGTAAGGTCCACGCCGCGATTTTAGACCTGCACCGCTCCTATGAGGAGTATCTTGAACAACAGCAGGAGATGCAGATAGAAACTCATACCAGAAGCATACGGTAGCGGCTTTCCCGCACGGACAGCCGATATAGAGAAAGAGGTTGATGTTATGAGGCATTATGCCGGGAAACCGGAAAAGAGGCCGCCCGCAGGCAGACCTCGCAGAAAAAAATGGCCTTTGGTCGTTTTGCCCTGCCTGATCGTGGCGGCGGTGGTGACGGGGATCGTTGTTGTCCGTTCCGGAAGCCGGAGCGCTCCGGTAACTGCCGGCTCCGGGCTGGATACTCCCATCGGAAAGCTCGATCTTCCGGAGGAGTGGGCAGACGAGGTCTATGTGAAGGAAGCCTCCTCTGACGGTGTTTACACAGTCAAAGCTTCCGCTAAGGTTGAAAAGGAAGAGGTGCTTCTCTTTACGCTGACCATCGGCGAAAAGGGGGAGGGCTACAGCCTTGGGGCAGCCCCGGACGCTCAGGGAACAAGACACGGCGTCTTCCTTGACATCAGCGCCATTGAAGGCGCCTGGTCACAAGAGGAGAACGCCAGGATCACCAATTTACAGTCCGGCGTAAACCACCTGATCGAGCAGATCAACGGAATAGAAGGCTTCGAGCCTCCCTCTGCATAACGATATGGGCAAAAGGCTGAAAAGAAAGCTGGGCGCCGCGCTGTATGTTACCATCGGTAAGCGCTTGCCTCCCTCCTGGAGCGGCCTGAAGCTGGGGCAGAAGGCCATTCGCGGCTTTTGCGGAAGGCTGATGCTGGCCAGGTGCGGCAAACAGGTCAATATTGAGCAGGGCGCGGTTTTTTCTCCCAAGGTGACCCTGGGGGATCATTCCGGTATCGGAGTCAATGCGAAGCTCTATGGAGAGGTGCATATCGGAAAATATGTGATGATGGGGGCAGATGTCACTGTCATCACCAGAAACCACCGGCATGACCGAAGGGATATCCCCATGATGGAGCAGGGGTTTGAGGAGGAAAAGCCGGTAACCATTGGAAACGACGTTTGGCTGGGGGACCGTGTGGTCATCCTGCCGGGTGTGAAGATAGGAGACGGCAGTATTATCGCCGCAGGCGCTGTTGTGACAAAGGATGTTGCTCCCTACACCATTGTGGGCGGCGTGCCCGCCCGGAAAATCGGTGAGCGGGCAGGTGAAGCGAAACCGTGAAAGTGAAAAATTTTGCAGGAAGGTGGGATGCCATAAATGATTGTGGATTGGCTTATTGAGCACGCCCTGCCTTTGTTTGCCATCGCGATTGCAGTAGTGAATTTTATCTGGTTGCTGCAATTTCGTGAAAAGCTTCAAATGAGCTGGAAAGCGGCATTGCTGGTGGCCATCCTTCATGTAGTGATCGGATGGTCAAGTATGCGGCTTATGGCAATACTTGAGGTAGGAGGAAACCTGGAAAAGGCCGCCAATATGCGGTTGTTTGGAGCGGTTTTCGTTTTACCGTTTTTCTATTACGCATGGGCTAAATTTACTCACAAAGATCTTTCGCTGGTGATGGATATCGCCGCGATTTGTCTGGTTGTTGGGCTGATATGTGGCCGCTTTGATTGTTTGGTAGGCGGATGCTGCAGGGGAACGCGGATTCCCGGAACAGCATTTTATTGGCCCCTGCGGGAGATAGAGCTGATTTTTTACTTTGCCTTTCTGGCAATTTTCTGCAAAAAAATTATACTGGGGAAGACCTGTGGCCAGGTCTATCCGGTTTATTTAATATCTTATGGAGCTTTGCGGTTCATACTCGAGTGGTTCCGACAGGAATACACTACCCGGATCGGCATATTCCATCTTGCTCATATCTGGGCCTTGCTTTCTCTGGTTCTCGGAATCAGTTTTTACGCTGAGGTGACGCAAAGAAGCAAAAAACAAAGAGAGAGAGGGAAAAGAACATGATAAAAGGAGTTTTAAAGCGTTTTTTGTCTTTGGTACTGGTGCTGCTGCTGTTTCTGACAGCTGTGCCTCTCAGCAGCCTGACTGTGTCGGCGGCAGCGGCGGCGGTCACCGGCCTTAGCGATGACAGCATTGGCTTGAGTGCGACTAAAAATGAGGGTGACGCCACATGGTCGGCCACTGTGGATGAAATTGAAGGAAAGGCCAAGACAACACCTGGAACCTGTGGCGATACGACGAACGAAACTGCTTTGACCATCACCAACGAAAAGAATATTCCCGCCACCCTGTCCTTTGATTATACTGTGACGGTGAATAATGGCACCATTCAGGTAGACGACAAAAGCGTTACAGCGAATGGCAGCTTTTCCAAAGAGCTGAAATCTGGCGGGACTATCAAGGTATCCCTTAAGTCCGGCAGCACGTCTGCTGCTACGCAAATCAATATGACTAATGTGAAGCTGGTTGCTGATTTGTCTGCTACCACAACTTTTACGCCGTCGGAGAACGGCACCTTTACAGTGGATGGCAAACAGATCACAGAAAGCTACAGCGAGGCTCGCAGCTCCGCTGTCGCTTATAAATTGGCAGCCACTCCGGCGGCAGGCTATCGGTTTTTAGGCTGGTATAATGAGACTGAGGAAAAATTTATTTCCTATACTACTCCTGCCGAGTTTAATATTGAGAGTGATTGTACTCTTACGGCGAAGTTTTCAGAGGTAGGAAAAGCAGTCTTCGAGACGGGAGGGAAGCTGTTCCTCGACCTGAATGAGGCAAATACCGCTGCTTCCGGCGGCAATAAAAAGATCGTACAGAAATATGACGGTGAAATCCCTGCCGGAGAGTATACTATTTCCCAGGGTGTTACACTGCTGATCCCCTTTGACGATGCAAATACCGTCTATACGAATATAGGTGCTGTGACTGCGACTAACTCGACCTTTAAGCTTTACCGGCAGCTTAAAATGGCTTCCGGCGCACATATCGATGTACAGGGCAGTCTGAATGTGGGCGGCCGGTATTACGGAGCGAATGCCAATGTTGAAGGACGGGTTACCGGAGATTACGGCCAAATCATGATGGAAGAGGGCAGCTCGGTTACCATTGAAAGCGCCGCGACCCTCTATGCTCTGGGCTTCATTTCCGGCTCCGGTGCAGTGACAGTTAAGTCGGGCGCTGTGGTCACGGAGTTTTTCCAGATTGCCGACTTCCGGGGCGGAAGTGCCTCCGGCGGCATGAAAAACGGCGTTTTCCCATTCTCTCAGTACTATGTGCAGAATGTAGAAGTTCCCATGACTTTGGAGGCAGGCGCCACTGAAAAGGTTTTTAGCGGTGTCTATGCGATGAGCAAGCTTAACGCTATGGCCATTGACTTTATCGGGGAAAATGGAATGTTTAACCTGATCTCCGGTAGCCTAACTAAGGACTACGACGAGTCTACTGATCGGCTGGTATTGAATGTGAATGGAAAAATGGCGGTAAACCCGCTTTCTCTGAAGCTGGCTGGCGTTTCTGTTAATTCAGCCAACTATGTCCTTCCCATTACCAACAATATCACCATCCATGTAAATTCCGGTAAGGCTGCGATCAACCAGGATGTGGCGTTTTTGGCGGGTACGGCTTTGAGCGTGACCGAAGGTGCGGAATTTATGGTCTCAAGCGGCAAGAACGCCTATTTCTACAGCGCGGCAGAATGGAACGGTACGAAGGGCTTTGTCAACGAGGGGCGGTATTTCCGGGCGGCAGTCAATGTTCCTGGAAGAAGCTATACCCGCACACAAGCTGATTTGAAAGATGTTATTGTCGATGTAAACGGAACCGTGAA
Organism: uncultured Acutalibacter sp.; assembly: GCA_964565505.1. Lineage (GTDB taxonomy): Bacteria > Bacillota > Clostridia > Oscillospirales > Acutalibacteraceae > Acutalibacter. The sequence continues at coordinate 23,529 of CAZMFF010000009.1, forward strand.
CGCCGAGGGTGGGATTTACACCACATATCATGGCGATGAAAACGGCAACCCGGTCACCGGAGTACAGGTTATCTCCAGCCAGGGCACCGGCGTTTATAATCAGGTTGGCGCTCCCGGCACGGCAAAAGTTACTTATCAGAATACACAATCTGGTTCTACCATGACAGCGGTTGGGATCTCCATCACCCCCGCGCGCTTACTGAATGCCGACGGCACCTTCACGGAAACGGCTGAAGCTAAAGGGGGCGATCAGTTTGCTTACAAAGACGGCAAATGGGATGTCCTCAAATACACGGTTTCCTTTGACGCTAACGGCGAAGAAGGTGAGATGTTCTCTATAGAGCTCAAGCCGAATGACACAATAAATCTGCCTGAGAGTTCCTTCATCCGCGAGGGCTATGAGTTCACAGGCTGGAACACCAAGGCAGACGGCAGCGGAACTGGCTATAAAGTCGGCGCGGAAATCAAAGGCCTCGACGCTGACCTGACTCTCTACGCCCAGTGGGAGGCAAAGAAATTTACGGTCACCTGGACGAATGAAGACGGCACTGTGCTGAAGACTCAACAGGTCAAGTACGGCACAACACCGGAATACAAGGGAGAAACTCCGATAAAGCCGGAGGACGCCCAGTACACCTACACCTTTGCCGGCTGGGCGCCGAAGGTGACGCCTGTCACCGGCGATGTGACCTATAAGGCCCTGTTTGAAGGGCAAGTCAAAACCTATCAGATCGTCTGGGAAAACGACGACGGCACTGTACTTGAGACCCAGCAGGTGGCTTACGGTACGCATCCCGCCTACACCGGGAAAACGCCCGCCAAGGCTCCTACTGATGACACGGTCTTTACCTTTTCCGGATGGGATTCGGAGATTACGGCGGTAGACGGCGAAAAGACCTATACCGCCACCTATCAGGAGGCCGTGAGGCTGTATTCCGTTATCTGGCAGGATGAAGACGGCACGCTGCTTTCTGAGGGAACGGTCGCCTTCGGCGAAACTCCGGAGTACACAGGGGAAACGCCCTTTAAGGCCTCCACTGCCCAGTATGATTATGAATTTGCAGGCTGGAACAGCAAGACCGATGAAAACGGCAATATCACCCTCACTGCGTTGTATGACGCCACTGTAAGGGAGTATACCGTCACCTGGCTCAATTTCGACGGATCAGAGATCAAGTCTGAAACCTATCTATACGGAAGCATGCCTGCCTACAGCGGCGAAGCTCCTCAAAAGCCCATGGATGAGCGGTATGTCTACACCTTCAAGGACTTCGGAACGCTTGCAGAGGTTACCGGGGACGCTGCCTATACCGCGGTGTTTACCCAGGAAGACAGACTGTACACGATCACCTGGGTCAACGGGGAAACCGTGGAAAAGACCTCTGCGAAATATGAAGGGAAGCTGGATCCCAAGACCCCTGAAATTCGTGAGGGCTATATCTTCAAGGGCTGGAACACCCAGCCGGACGGCACGGGCACAGACGCTTCCCAAGTAACCGTAACGGAAGAGGTCACCCTCTATGCCGTGTGGGAGATCAAGGCCTATGCGGTCGTCTTTAAAGATCATGACGGCACAGTTCTCTCAGAACAGCGAGTGGAGTACGGCAAAGAGCCGCTGATCCCCGCCGATCCCACCAGAGACAACGACGAGGATCACAGGTATACCTTCGCAGGCTGGGACAACGAGATCGCACCTGTCACCGGCGATGTGACCTATACCGCGCAGTATGAAGCAATAGCTCTTGAAAAGCACACCATCACCTTTGACGCCAACGGCGGCGTAGGAGAGATGGAGAGCCAGCTGTTCGTAGAGAGCAAGGAGACCGAGCTTTCTGAGAATCTCTTTACCCGCGAGAATTACAGCTTCACAAGCTGGAACACCAAGCCGGATGGCTCCGGCGTCACCTATGAAGCGGGAAGCGCAGTCGTCGATCTGGAAGAGGATCTGACGCTCTATGCTCAGTGGAAGCTGGAGAAGGGATGGTTTACCGATGAGAAGGGAACCACCTACTATCTGAACGGCGAGATGGCCTATCACAGTGCGTGGGCCGTGATCGACGGCAGCACCTACTATTTCAACGAGGCCGGTTATATTGTAAAGGGCATTTATGAGGTGGCCCCTGAAGGAGCGCAGGACGCTGCAAGATGCGTATTTGATGAAAACGGCGTGTTCCTCAAAGACGAAACCGGCGTGTACGCCAGCGGCGCTGACCTCTACTGGATCAATAACGGCATTATCGAGGAGTTCCCCGGGCTCAAGCGCGTTGTCACCGAGGAAGGAGCGGTCAACTACTACTACTTCGGCGAAGACGGCAAGGCGGTGAAGAAGACAGCACAGCAGGAGCACTACAAGGTAGAAAAGAACAACGGCCTGCCGCTGCCTGCCTTCCAGTATCCCTTTGATGAAAACGGCGTGATCCTCCACGACAGCGATACCAGCAAGAACGGCATCTGCTTCGGCGAGGGAGATCTGTCCGGGAAGCGCTTCTACTATGTGGACGGCGTAAAGGTGGGGCTTGGCCTGTTCAAAGAGAACGGGAATCTCTACTATGCCAGAACCTCTAACGGAGAGATCATCTGTGGACGCTACTATTTGGTAAGCCAGACCAACGGCATCCCTGTGGAGAAGGGTACTTACTACTTCAACGAGGAAGGCGTACTGCAGCTTACCGGCTTTTGGCAGGAGGGAGACTTTACCTACTATTATCTGGATGGAGTGCTTGCAAAGGGCTTCACCAAGGTAGGGGAAGACTACTACTTCTTCAATGCCGGAAGCGGGAAGATGTACAAGGATGTAAACCTCTGGGTAGGGACGAACGACTATGGCTTTACCCCCGGGATGTACACCTTCGGCTCTGACGGCAAAATGCTCATTCCCGACCTGGAAAACGGAAAGGCAGTGCTGAAGACGATCGATGGTCATGTGTATATCATGATCGACGGAGCCAGCGCGCCCCGCGGCCTCTATGAGATCGACGGCGAGTATTACTACACGAAGTACAGCGGAGCGCTGATTACTGATTCTACCCTGTGGCTGGAAGATCTGAGCGCTCTGGGCGAAGGCGCTAAGGGCAACTGGAGAACCTTCGGCGCGGACGGCAAGATGGTAAAGGACGGCTTCCTGACCGTAAGCGGAGCGACCTATCACTATACGGACGCTGTGCTTTCCACCGGCTTCACCAAGGTAGGGGAAGATTACTACTTCTTCAATGCCGGAAGCGGGAAGATGTACAAGAATGTAAACCTCTGGGTAGGAACGAATGATTACGGCTTTACCCCCGGAATGTACACCTTCGGTGCCGACGGTAAGCTGCTTGTGCCTGACCTGGAAAACGGAAAGGCAGTGCTGAAGACGATCGACGGTCACGCGTATATTATGATCGACGGCGTCAGCGCCCCCCGCAGCCTCTATGAGATCGACGGCGAGTATTACTACACGAAGTACAACGGAGCGCTGATTACCGATTCCACCCTGTGGCTGGACGATCTGAGCGCTCTGGGCGAAGGCGCTAAGGGCAACTGGAGAGCCTTCGGCGCGGACGGCAAGATGGTAAAGGACGGCTTCCTGACCGTAAGCGGTGCGACCTATCACTATGCAGACGCTGTGCTGTCCCTTGGCTTTACCAAGGTGGGAGACGACTATTATCTCTTTAATGCCGGAAGCGGAAAGATGTATAAGGACGCCAATATGTGGGTAGGCGCCAACAATTACGGCGTTGCGCCCGGAATGTACACCTTCGGCTCTGACGGAAAGATGATCTGACGGCATTTTGCACACGGCCGGTACTTGGAAAACAGAATCAAGCTGAAGTCTGCGGCTTAAAAAGCCGCAGACCAGGGCTTTCTTCAGCGTGGCTCCGGTTGTGCTGGCGAATTTAAGGAACAGAGAGGATAATGCCCAAATGAACAAATCAAACGGCGTAAGAATTTTATCTTTGTTATTGGCAATGATCCTGGTGCTCGGCATGCTGCCGGTATCCGCATTTGCCCAGGGGACAGAGCCGCTGTCTTCAGAGGGGGAAATGCCGGAAGAAGCTGTTTCGGCCGATCCTTTGGATGAGCCTTCATCCGGCCTGCCGGACGAATCCTCCCAGCCGGAAGAGCCGGAGGAGGACGGCGCTCAGGAGCCTTCGCAGGCTCCCGCCGCCACGCCAGCAGCGGACCTGCAGGCTTCCGAACAGGCGTCTGTTCAGACAGGCGCTGCCTTACAGGCAGAGGTGGAGCCCATTGCCGCTTACAGCGACTTCATCACCTCTCTTGAGCAGCTGGAGCAGTACGCAAGAGATTATGTAAGCCAGCATCCTGAGGAGGAGTCTGTCGCGCTGGTCATCAACTACATCCGCTGCGGAGTGGAAAAGTATACCAGCGGCACCTGGAAGACCTTCTGCGGAGAGGAAAAAACCGCGTTCACCAGCTACGTTGCCCAGCAGGACGCTGCCAACGGTACCGGCGCGGGGCGTCTTCGCTCTTTGGAGATCTTCCAGCTTCCCAACGGGGACGAAGCGGAGTTTGCCCATATGTTCGGATGCCTGGATATGGCCTATCATACCGGCAACCAGAACACGGCCGACTTGGGCAGCTGGGCAGGGGATATCTGCGATTTATTGCAGCTGACGACCAATGCCGGGGTCACCGGAACGGTGGAGGAAATGGCGGAGGAGATCCGCACGAATACCGACCGGTATTTTCTCCATGACGAGCCCGATGCCCATTCTTTCGGAGTCAGAGACCTGTATGCGGATCTGGACAGCTTCTATATCCTGAAAAAGCTGGACGGCTCTGCCTCGATCAGCTCTATTATGAAGAACTATTTTACGGCAAATCTCACCGATGAGATCCGTGTAAGCTTTTTCCTGAAAAATCGTTTTGACGGCCTGGAGACAAAGGCCGATATCCGTTCGGCCGTTTACGAGACCTACTGCGCAAACGAGGGCATCCGGACTTTGGAGGGCACCTATATCGACAGCGGTGTCAACGGCGATTTACGCACTGCCTGCTGCTATGCCTTTGCGGACTATCTGTATGAGACCGTCAAGGATCAGCTGGAAAATTCCTATTTTAAGGTGTTTTCCACATCCACTTCCATGCTGGCCCCCGGCGTGACCCAGGTCATCAAGCAGGCAACCGCCAGGGACAACAAGCAGCTGGTTTACTATCTCGCCATCGCGGATGTTTCTCGCGATGATGTGAGCGTACATGCCAACTATAACAATAACGACGGCTCTGCCTGGGCGATGGCTCGGGTATCCGATCAGATGGCCGCGGCCCAGAAGCGCCATTCCGACCCGAATTCCCCCGCTTATGTGGAGAATTACAATGTGGTCGCCGGTGTGAACGCAGACTTCTATAATATGAGCAACGGCGCTCCTTCCGGCCCCCTGGTAATGGAAGGGGTAGAATATCACGGCATGGGGAGCGGTACCTTCTTTGGAGTTCTGAAGGACGGGACCCCCATAATCGGCGGAAAGGCCGAATGGAATGCAAACAGGGAGAATATCCAGGAGGCTGTGGGCGCTTCTATCACGCTTGTCAAAGACGGCAAGCTGGCAGTTACCGCTTCCAGCAATTACTACAACGATCGTGCTTCCCGCACCTGCGTGGGCATCACCTATGACGGGCGTGTGGTCCTGATGGTGCTGGACGGCCGGCAGGAGCCCTTCTCCGCGGGCGGCAGTGCCATCGAGATCGCGCAGATCATGCTGGAGGCCGGGTGCGTGACGGCTGTGAACCTGGACGGCGGCGGATCGACGACTTACGCGGCAAAGGGCGAAGGCTCTGAGACCATTCAGGTCATCAACCGGCCTTCAGACGGCTATGAGCGTTCCGTCAGCTCTTCTCTGATGATCGTATCCACTGCGAAGCCCTCCAACACCTTTGACCATGCAGTGGTTTCCGCCGGATATGATTATCTCACGGTGGGTACAGAGCTGGCCATTAAAACCAGAGGCGTTACGGTCACCGGCGGAGCTGCCCAGCTTCCCGAGGATGCCGTTTTGCAGCTTTCAGACGACAGCATCGGCGAGTTGTCTGAGGAGAATGTGTTTACGGCTAAGGCCCTGGGAACCGTACAGGTGCAGCTGATCGACAGTGACGGGACCGTACTGGGAAGCAAGACCCTGAATGTGGTTGAGCCTACCGATCTGAAATTTACTAAGAGCTCCATCAACGCGGTTTACGGAGAATCCGTAGAGCTCCCTGTAGAGGCTTCTTATCATGGGAATCTTGTAAAAGTGAATCCCGGAGATGTGACCTTCGGCTTCCTGAAGATCTCCCTGCAGTCTATTGGAAACCTGGAGGGCGGTTCGCTGAATATTACAAAGCAGGAACTGGTCTTTGAATATCCGGAGGCCGGCACGATTCAGGACTTCAGCTTTACGGCGAATCCGGCCGGCAAACTGAGAACGCTGAACATGGGCGGTATCCTGACCAACAAATTGGATGAGTTCCAGGCGGTCATCAACGAGGAATTCCAGCGCGTGTTTCAGGAGGCGCTCGTCGACGGCTATACGCAGCAGGATGCTATGGCATATGCTCAGTCTGCGGCTGTTGGTCAGGCGATGAAGCTTGCGGCCCAGCTGAAGATCTTCTTCTACAGCGATGATGAGGCAAATTTCGATTTCAACGAGAAAACCGGAGGAAGCAATCTGATCGCGTGGCGCCGCGAGGTTTCGAATTCCTCTTACCGGGATCTGAACAATACCTATTATCAAAACGACCCCTCCGCTGACATGGAGGTGGGCTACACCTTTGCTGTGGATATGTCAAAGGTTGCGATCCCGGAAAAACTGACCGCACTGCTCTATATGCTGCCCGGAGGAGACCAGGAGGGCAGAACAGCCTGGGATTTCCTTTTGCAGCTGGCAGAGCGCGTCAGCCCCCTGACGACGGTTACGATCACCGCAGACCTTCCGGAGGGCTTTTCTGCCGATCTCTCAAATCTCCGGCTGGCAAACGAGTACTTTGCACTGAAGTCTGCCGAGGTCAAGAACGGCCGTTTGGTAGTGATCTGTAATTTCATTGAACAGTCTGAGCCCATCAACCCAACTTCTGCAAACCCGCTGTGCGTGTTGAGCGGATTAAAGCTGATCCCCGAGGATAGCGTATGGGATGAAAACAGCCAGGCGTCCTGTGTACTGAACGGTACGCTGAGCTATGATATCTATGCGCATTTCCATGTGTTGGAATCCCTTGCGCAGCAGGAAGAATATCAGCAGAAATACGGCCTGTACCCCTATAACAATACGGCCAACATTCCGGGAGACTCCGGCGCCCATTTCTTCAATGACGCGGATTCCTTTGAAGACAGCTTCAATCTGCAGAAGAATAATAAGAACGGCTGGATCAAGGAAAACGATGCCTGGTCCTATTATCAGGATGGAGTCGCGCTTACCGGAGCCCACAAGCTGCCCAGCTTTAAGGAAGGGGAAGCAGGGGAATTCTGGTACGATCTGGGAACCGATGGAAGCTGTACCGGAAAGCTCACCGGCATCTTTGCCTATGAGGGGAACCGCTATTATTCCCGTCTCGGCGAGCTGGTTTCCGGCTGGCAGTCCATTACGGACGCGGATGGCGAATCTTACTTCTACTATTTTGATGAGAAGGATAACGCCATGTATACCGGCGTGCGGACCATTAAAGGCCTGACTTACACCTTTGATGATGAGGGCAGAATGACCCGCGGCGCATTCCGCACCACCAGTGACGGCACGAAGTATTTTGTTGCGGGCGAATCCTGGTTCCGCCGGTTTGTCACCCTGGAAGAGGGTACCTATTGGCTCAATGAAAACGGATATGTTGCCTACGGCAACGCTCACACGGTCACCACCAATGTCAAGGATATCACCTGGTATCACTTTGACGAGGAGACCGGCCTTCTTACCGGCTTGTGCAGCGGCTTGATCACTTATCAGGGCAAGCCTTACTACTGCGATGAGAACGGCAAGGTATTTTACGGAGCCATTCAGACCGATAAAGGAATCGTCTTCTCTGCGACCCAGGGACGGCTGTATGTAAATACCAGCTGCTATATTGACGCCTCCACCGGCATGAAGGGCTGTGAGCTGGAGCCCGGAAAGTACTGGTGCGATGAAAACGGATATATTGTAGGCAACGGGTTCGCCGATATAGAAGGCATTACCTACTACTTCCAGGATTACAAGCGCGCGAAGGGCTTTGTGAAGGTAGGAGACGACTATTATATCTTCAATGCCGGCAACGGAAAGATGTACAAAGACGCCGATATGTGGGTAGGAGCAAATCCCTACGGAGTAGAAGAGGGGATCCACCACTTTGAGGCGGACGGAAAGATGTATGTCCCCAATCTGGAAACCGGTATCAAGAAGATCGTGGAAGAAAACGGGAAGCTCTATTTTACCATCGACGGCGTCAAGCAGTCTAACGGCCTGTATGAGCTGGACGGCGACTACTACTATGTGCAGTACAACGGCGCCCTGGCGGTCAGCCAGGCAGTGTGGGTAGATAGGAATGCTTACGAGGTCGTTTCCGGATGGCGTTACTTCGGTGAGGACGGTAAGCTCTCGCAGACAGGCTTTGTCACCGGAGGAGGAGCGACCTACTACTACGAAAACGGCAAGCTGCTGAAGGGCTTTAGCAAAGTAGGAGACGACTATTACCTGTTCAACGCCGGAAGCGGAAAGATGTACAAGGACGCCGATATGTGGGTAGGAGCAAACCCCTACGGAGTAGAAGAGGGGATCCACCACTTTGAGGCGGACGGAAAGATGTATGTCCCCAATCTGGAAACCGGTATCAAGAAGATCGTGGAAGAAAACGGGAAGCTCTATTTTACCATCGACGGCGTCAAGCAGTCTAACGGCCTGTATGAGCTGGACGGCGACTACTACTATGTGCAGTACAACGGCGCCCTGGCGGTCAGTCAGGCAGTGTGGGTAGATAGGAATGCTTACGAGGTCGTTGCCGGATGGCGTTATTTCGGTGAGGACGGTAAGCTCTCGCAGACGGGCTTTGTCACCGGAGGAGGAGCGACCTACTACTACGAAAACGGCAAGCTGATAAAGGGCTTTGCCAAGATCGGCGACAGCTGCTATCTCTTCAATACCGGAAGCGGAAAGATGTACAAAGACGCCGATATGTGGGTAGGAGCAAACCCCTACGGAGTAGAAGAGGGGATCCACCACTTTGAGGCGGACGGAAAGATGTATGTCCCCAATCTGGAAACCGGTATCAAGAAGATCGTGGAAGAAAACGGGAAGCTCTATTTTACCATCGACGGCGTCAAGCAGTCTAACGGCCTGTATGAGCTGGACGGCGACTACTACTATGTGCAGTACAACGGCGCCCTGGCGGTCAGCCAGGCAGTGTGGGTAGATAGGAATGCTTACGAGGTCGTTTCCGGATGGCGTTACTTCGGTGAGGACGGTAAGCTCTCGCAGACAGGCTTTGTCACCGGAGGAGGAGCGACCTACTACTACGAAAACGGCAAGCTGCTGAAGGGCTTTAGCAAAGTAGGAGACGACTATTACCTGTTCAACGCCGGAAGCGGAAAGATGTACAAGGAAGCCGATATGTGGGTAGGAGCGAATCCCTACGGCGTTGCGCCCGGAATGTATCGCTTCGGCGCTGATGGAAAGATGACAGCAGAATAAAAAGTTCAAAGGGTAAACGGTGTGTAGATCCATGGATTCCATGGATCTACACGCATGGTTATAGGCAAAATGATGAAGATAGAAACATTAGTTGCAACCGTCGGTCAGCAGGATCGCTCTTTGGCGGACCGGATGAACCTGCGCACGGATGCGGTCATCGGCAACCAGGGAGTAAAAAAATCTGTAGACGCCTTTTTCAGAGGCGGCTTGAAAATTACTTATCTCAATACGGAAGAGCGTGGAGTCGGGCGGAATCGTAATCTTATCTTACAGAATTCTTCCGCTGATTTCTGCGTGCTTGCCGATGATGATATGTGTTTTCTGGATGACTATCCTCAGACAGTGGAAAAGGTCGTTGGGGAATGTCCTGACGGTGATGTTTTTATTTTCAACTTGTACGAGAAGAAGCCCAAGCGTTATCTGATTCGGAAAACGAGTCGAGTCCGGTGGTATAATTATGCCAGATACGGCGCCGCGCGGCTGGTTGTGCGCCGTCAAAGGCTGGCGGATGCCGGAATCCGATTCAGCTTACTGTTTGGCGGCGGGGCCCGCTATGGCTCCGGCGAGGATACGATTTTTCTGCGAGACTGCATCCGAAAAGGCCTGAAGGTGTATGCGGTCCCGTATTTTCTGGCAGAAATTGACCAAAGCGCGGACTCCACATGGTTTCACGGGTACACGCCTGTGTTTTTCCGGGATAAAGGGGCGCTTTACGCGTGTCTGTACCGGGTCTTGTGGCCTGCCTATATTTTCAGATATTTGATTCGCTACCGCAGCCGTTACCGGGGGGAAATGCGTTTTTTCCCCGCATTGAGGAATATGATTTCCGGCGCGGTCGGGTTCATAGGGGATAAAAAGAGAAGCTCCGGGGCCGGGAAAGAAGATGCCGGACCTTCTCTGTTACAGTGAGAAAAGCCATGAAAGAATCAAGGAAAAAGAGAACAAAAATCAATATTGGAACAACGCTGGTCTATCAGGTGGTGGCGATCGTCTGCGGCGTTATCGTTCCCAGAGTTATGATAGGGGCGTTCGGGTCTGAGGTGTACGGGATCACCGTCTCTATCACCCAGTTTTTGTCATATGTTTCCCTGCTGGAGGGGGGGATCTGCAGTGTGGCAAGAGCAGAGCTCTATGGGGGATTGGCAAAGAATGACGACCGGCAGGTCAGCGTTGTTTACTATGCGGTAAAAAAGTTTTTCCGGTGGGTTTCACTGGCTTTTATAGGCTATGCGCTTGTTTTAAGCTTTTGCTATTACGACATCGCCCATGTCTCTGCTTTTTCCCGTTCTTTTACCTTCCTGCTCGTGCTGTCGATCGGGGTGACCACATTGTCAAAGTATGTGGGAGGCCTGGCAAACCTGAATCTGATCGCGGCAGATCAGAAGCAATATGTCAACAACAATATTTTGATCCTTGCCACTTTACTGAATACGGCTGCGGTGATCGTTCTGGTCCATCTGCACTGTGATCTTTTATATGTTAAGCTGGGCAGCAGCGCGGTTTATCTTTTGCGTCCTCTTTTGTATGCCGGCTATGTGAAAAAGCACTATTCCCTTCCAAAGACGGCGTCTAAGGAAAAAGTATTGACGCAGAAATGGACCGGACTTGGGCAGCATATCGCCTTTTTTTTGCATACGAATATCGATATGATATTGCTCACGCTGTTTGCTGATGGGCGCATGATCGCAGTTTACTCTGTCTATCATTTGGTCATCACCAGCGTTCGTGCCATAGCTCAATCTTTTTCCAGCGGAATGGAGGCCGCTTTCGGCAGGCTGATTGCCAAAGGGGAAACGGAAAAGCTTCGCAGACTGTATCTGAAATATAAGCTGATGCTTTCCACCGTAGTGGTAGTGCTGTTTGGCTGTGCGGGGATTTTGATCGTACCCTTTGTGAAGCTCTATACCCGCGGCATTACGGACGCCGATTATATCCAGCCGGCCTTTGCGGTTGTTTTATTGCTGTCAGAAGCGGTGAACTGCCTGATGCTTCCGTGTATCAGCCTTTCCGTCGCGGCAAATCGACTGAAGGAAACGCGATGGGGCGCTTATGGAGAAACGATCATCAATCTCACAGTGTCTCTTTGCTTGATCAGGTGGAATCCGCTTCTAGGCGTTGCGCTGGGGACTTTGGTCTCCACTCTTTTCAACGGGCTGTTTTATATGATTTATGCGGCGAAAGAGATTTTGCGTTTCCCGTCACGAAAGCTGCTTTTGGGCTTTTTTAGCTCCGGGGGATTGCTCTGTGCCGTTATATGGGCGGGACGCAGCGTGACCCAGGCCCTTTCCATCAACAGCTTCTTAAAATGGATCTTCTGGGGCGTGTTGGTGTTTCTGGCAGTGGCGGCGGCAGTTCTGGCTGTGCTTCTGCCGGCAGCGCGGATCCTGAGAGAGGCTGGGATAACAGAGGAGAGGCCGGATGTCTCTGGAAAAGGAGAAGCCTTTTCTGAGGGCATGGGGGACACCGAAAAGAAAAAGATCCTGATCGTAAATAATAATATGCACATCGGAGGCGTACAAAAGGCTTTATTGAATCTTTTGAAGGAGCTTGCCTCCCGGTATGAAATTACCCTTTTGCTGTTTTATCCCGGCGGAGAGCTGCTCAGCGAGATCCCGAAAAGCGTCTGTGTCATTACGGCGGGAAAATGCTTTCAGAGCTGGGGGGTGACTTCTCGTGATGCGATCGAACTGCCGCAACGCCTTCTTAGGGCTTTTTTCGCGGCGGTGACCCGTGCTTTTGGCAGGAAATGGGCCGTGAGAATTTCATTGCTTTTCACAAAGAGGCTGAAAGGGTTTGACGCGGCTGTTTCCTTTCTGCACAGCGGCGCTCCCCATACCTTTTACGGTGGCTGCAATGAATTTGTTTTACGGCGTGTGGACGCTGCTGTGAAGGTTTCTTTTCTTCATTGTGACTATAGAAAGATAAACGCTGCTTGTCAGTATAACGAGGTCATCTATCAGGAGTTTGATCGGATCGCCGCCTGCTCTGAGGGATGCAGACAGGCTTTCTTAGAGGTCTATCCCCAGTTTGCCGAAAAAACTCTTACGGTCAGAAATTGTCACGATTATAAAAGGATACGGGAGTTGGCACAGGTTTCCCTGCCGGAGCTTGACCGGGACAAGCTGAATCTTGTGACAGTGGCAAGATTCGGCAGGGAGAAGGGGATCCTTCAGGGAATAAGAGGGATCGCGGAGCTTGGAGAAAAGCGGAAGCAGCTGCATTACTATGTGATCGGCGATGGTGTGGAGTATGGGGAGGCCGAGGCTCTGATCGAACAGCTTGGATTGCAGCAGTCGGTAACGCTCATGGGAGAGCAGAAAAATCCTTATGGGTATATGGCAGCGGCTGATCTGTTATTGATCCCTTCGATTTCCGAGGCGGCCCCCATGGTGATCGGGGAAGCGGCAAGCCTGGGAACTCCGATTTTGACCACCGCTACTTCTTCTGCGGTTGAAATGGTGGAGAAAACCGGCTTCGGCTGGGTCTGTTATAACTCCTCTGAAGGGATCTGCGACGGGATCCGAGTGCTGCTGGAGCATCCGGAAATGATGAAAAAATGTCAAGCTGTGCTTGAAAATACGAAATTTGATAATAGGGCGGCTCTGATGGAGTTTACCAAATTGCTGCGTGAGAGCTGAAGGTCGATTTATGGGATACGAGACTGGCAATGTGGGAAAGAAGAATATAAGGCTTTGTGCGCTGGGAGCAGTACTGCTTGCGGCGGCCCTTTGTTATACTCAAATCAGCGGTAGGACATTGCTGGTGACAGGATGTCTTTTCGCTTTTTTGCTGTTTACCTTATGGGCGGGCGGAAAGGGTTTAACCATGCATGTGCTGCTGTTTTTCCTGCCCTGGAGCACTTTGCTGAAGACCCACAGCGGAGGAATATCCTTTTTTACCCTCGCCTTATTGGGCGCCTGTGTGATTGCCTGTGTGAAAAGCAGGTTTTCCTTTGAGGTGCACCAAACGGCATGTGCCCTGATCGTTGCGGTGTTTACGCTGATCGCAAAATTGATCCAGGATAATCCTCTTGAAAACAGCTACTTTTTCTTCCTGATCCTGCTGTTCCTGTTTCCTTTAATTGAGAAGGGCGGGGGCGATCCCATGATGTTCAGAGGATTGACCCTGTTTTTCGCCATCGGGATCATATCAGCCGCATTGACTGCCCAGCGATTTGCGGGCAGTCCCAATATATCCCAGTATATCAAGGTGGATTCTTATCTGAATATCACAAGATTGTGCGGCTACTACGGAGATCCCAATTTCTATTCGGCTCATATTACAGCGTGCTTGACGGGTATTATGATCCTTCTTTCCAAGGAGAAGGAGATCCGCTGGCAGCTATTGCTGGCTGTGCTGGCGGTGGTGCTGGTTTATTGCGGGCTGATATCGGGCTCAAAGGCTTTTGTCTTAGTTGTGCTCTGTATGCTTGGTATCTGGATAACGACTTTGCTGGACAGACGCAGCCTTGGAACCAATAAAATGCAGCTGATTTTGGGAATTGTCTGTATCCTTGGAGTTGTGCTGTTTTCCTCCGTGTTCAGCGAGCCTCTTCAGGTGTTGGAAGCGCGTTTTTCCAATTCCTCCAGCGTATCGGCTTTCACAACAAAGAGAACGGATATATGGATGAGCTATCTCAGAGAATTCGCCCGGAACCCCTTACTGCTGCTGTTCGGAGAAGGATATACAAATGTAAATCTGAACCGCATTGCGTCTCATAACACGCTGATCCAGGGCATTTATCAATTTGGCATATTGGGATTTTTGCCTGTCTGCATTTGGATGTTTTATCAGATTAAAAATCGGCTCAGAGGCGTCAGAGGCTATAAAAAAGTGATCAAGTTTATAATCATTGTCTGTATCGGCGTGGGAATGCCCTGGATGAGCCTGGATATCCTGTTTTTTGATGAGCTTTTCCTGCTTCCGGTTTACGCGGTGCTGGGAATAAAATATTCGGCGAATGTTGTTCTTGATCGGTCTATGTCTTGATTTTCCGCGAAAGAAATAGTATTCTATAAAGTACGGCGTGCTCTGCGCGGCACTTTTCGTTTGTGCGCGCTTTCGCCGTGGTCAGTCGCGACATCCTGACCTTAAAAAATACTAGGAGGAACTGAATATGAGAACGACAAGGAAAGTCCGCTTTCTGGCGCAGGGCGCTGTGATCGCGGCGCTTTACGCTGTCCTGACCTATGTGGCGGCGGCAATGAATTTAGCTTATGGAGCGGTGCAGTTTCGGTTTTCGGAAGCGCTTACCGTGCTTCCGGTATTTACACCGGCCGCAGTGCCCGGACTTGCATTGGGCTGTTTTCTCTCAAATCTTGCGAGTCCCCTGGGAATGGTTGACTGGGTTTTCGGAACGGGGGCAACGCTTTTAGCGGCTTTTGGTACGAGGGCGGCGGCAAAAGTCCGCATAAGGGGCGTGCCCCTTTTAGCGCCGCTTCCTCCCGTGCTGGCAAACGGTTTGGTTGTGGGGCTGGAGATCGCGTGCCTATCTGACGCCGGAGGATTTTCCTGGGGGAATTTTTCTCTTGCTGCGTTTGGCGCCGGGTTTCTGTCTGTTGGGGCAGGGGAGCTCATCGTTTGCTATGCTTTGGGCCTCCCGCTCATTTTAGCTTTGCAGAAGGCGCCGATTTCTCAAAAAATTTTTGCCTGAGGTGTCAGCCTTTCAATGGCTGACAATAGGAGGATCGAATGGCTGCGTTTTTTATGGCGAAAAAAAGGGCGGAAGGAAGGAAAAAAGAGATCCCACCGGTACGCCTGATCGTTATCAGCTTTGTTTTGCTGATCGTGGCGGGAACCGCTTTGCTGTCTCTCCCTATTTCTCAAAAATCGGGCGGCGTCTCTCTGCTGGATTCCCTTTTTACCGCCACCTCCGCTACCTGTGTAACAGGTTTGTCTATTGGGGATACCTACTGTACATGGAGCCTGTTTGGGCAGGGCGTGATCCTATTTCTGATCCAGGTGGGCGGGCTGGGGCTAGCCACCTTTGCAATCGGTTTTTCCCTGTTGATCCGCCGCAAAATGGGGATCCGGGAAATGCTGATCTTCAGTGAGACTTCCGGTGGAAAGCTTCCCGAGCTTTCCTTTCTGCTGCGGCTTGTTTTGGGCTTTACTCTCCTTTGCGAAATGATCGGAGCCGGTCTTTTAATGCTGCGCTTTGTGCCGCTTTATGGTGAAAGAGGGGTGTGGCCCGCAGTATTTATTGCTGTTTCGGCATACTGCAACGCAGGCTTCGACATTCTGGGGTTCATCCCCGGCAATTCCAGCCTCAGTGCCTTTGCGGGAGATCCCTTAGTCAGCCTGACGGTATCTTTTTTGATCATTATCGGCGGCCTGGGCTTTGTAGTGGTGGCGAATATCTACGAAAGCAAGCTGAAAGCGCGATTTCGCCGGTTGGAGCGCACAAAGCTGAACTTTCATTCACAGATCTGTCTTCGCATTTCTTTGGGACTTCTTCTGTTTGGCACACTGGGCTTTTTCATCCTGGAATACGGGAACACTATGAAAGACCTTTCCTTTTTTGAAAAGCTCAACGCGGCTTTTTTTCAATCTGCCAATACCAGGACCGCCGGATTTGCGTCTGTGGATATAGGCGCCCAGGGCGATATGACAAAGCTGCTCTCTGCTTTTCTGATGTTTATCGGAGGCTGTCCGGGATCAACGGCGGGCGGTATCAAAGTGACTACCTTTGTGGTGCTGTTTGTAACGCTTCGCTCTACGATCCGCGGCGAGCGGGAGCCTGTGACCCTGAAGCACCGTTTCTCCGAAGAGCAGGTGTACAAATCCTTTACGGCTGCCGTGTTAGGACTTTTGCTGGTGCTGCTGAATGTTTGGGTCATCACGGCGCTCAATCCACAGGTATCCCTTTTGAACAGCCTTTATGAAGCGGTGTCTGCTTTTGGTACGGTTGGGCTTTCCGCCGGTATAACATCGACTTTGGAGCCTGTTTCAAAGCTATGCCTGATCCTTACGATGCTGATCGGGCGGGTAGGGCCTATTTCTTTTGGACTTTCCATTATGATGAGAAAAAAGCCCAAGGGCGATTCTATTTTGCCGGAGGGCCGGATGCTGATCGGCTGAAAACTATTGAGGAAGGGACCCAAAAAGCCTTTTTTGGTGAAAACGGCTTTTTGCGGTCTCTTTTTTTGTCCAGAAGACCTTTTCCATGAGGAAGTATCCGGCGGCAAAAAGGCTTCCCGCACATAACAGCTGTAAACAGATCTGAAGAAACGGGTTTGAAACAAAGAATCCGGAAAGGAGGAGCCGGCAGATCAGCACAGAAAGCGATGCACAGATCAAAGGGGAGAGTACGGTTTTAAACAGAGATAGCTGTACCTTTGCCACCTTTAACAGGCGGTGAAGGCTTAAAGCCGCATTGAAAATGGTGCTGAAAAACAAAATCCCCACATAGCTTTCCATTCCGAAGGTGCGAAGCAGACAGAGCACCAGGATCACTCGAATAAGAGAGTCGGAGAAATTGTATTTCATGGAATTGAATTGTTCATCCAGCCCTTTGAGCAAGCTGTCTACCACCACATCCAGGTAGATAAGAGGAACAATGGGCGCCAGCACGATCAAGTATTTTCCGGCGCTTTCGCTGTGATAAAATGCCTGGCCCCAGCTGTTCCCGAATGAGATGAAAATCGCTGAAAAGAAAAAGCCGAAGGCGATGGCGTAATCGACCGCCTTTGCCGTGATATGGGCAACTGCCTTTTCATGGCGCCTTTCCCGTTCCTTTGCAATTTTTGGGATCAGCAGCGAAGCGAAAGAGGTGAGGAAAGAAGAGGGAAAATAGAGCATGGGCATAGCCATCCCCTGCAAAAGTCCGTATTGGGAGAGAGAAGCGGAATAGCTCAGACCAAAGCGCTGCAGCTCACGGGGGATCAAAAGGTTTTCTCCTGTATTCAAAAGGCTCCTTGCCGCAGAGCTCAGCGTGCAGGGCAAAGCAATATGCGCAAGTCCCTTCAGGACTGAATTGGCCTTTTTCCTTTCTTTGGATGTGTTCTTTTTCAAACTTCTTCGATAGGCAAAAAAGCTGCTGAGAAAAGAGACGGCCTCTCCCAAAGAGGAGGCCGTCATAGCGGCAAGACACGCAGCTTCCATTCCTTTTGGGGAAAAGTGCCAGAAAAAGTATACGGTGGCAAGGATAGTCAAAATCTGCTCCAGAGCGTCAGAAGAGGCGGTGTAGAGCGACTCGTCCACCGCCAAGAAGTATCCCTTCATACAGGTGCACAGAGCCATAAAGGGGAGTCCAAAACCTAAGATCTTCAAACAGGGGGCCGCTTTTTTATTATTCAGAAGAATCTCCGCAGCCGGATCGGAAAGGAAAAAAAGTAATGCCGCAATACAGAGGCTGATACACAGGCAAAAGGCGAAGCAGCGGGCTACAATGGAACGGATCGTCTCTCTGCGGTTGGCCGCAATGGCTGCAGAGACCATCCGGGTGACAGCCAGGCTGATACCGGAGGTGGAGAGCGTAACGGTGAGCATAAAAATGGAAAAAACCAACTGATAAAGCCCCATTCCCTGTGAGCCGATCTTCTGGGAAAGATAAGAGCGGTATCCCATGTTGGTGATTCGCAGAAACAGAGAAACCAGAGTAAGCAAAGCGCCCTGGATCAAGAATTTCCTTTTCGTCATGGCAAAGTTCCCTTTCTTGGTTCGGGTTGAAAAACGGCGGGAAGTAGGATACAATAAAGCAGAAGTCTTGAAAGAATATCTGGAAACGGCGGTTCTTGAGACAGCGCCGCAGAAAAGGGTGATAGGGAAGATGGAGACAAATTGGACAGAAATCATTTTGGAAGTTCCGGCGCAGCAGGCTGAAACGGTTGCCAGTATTGCCAATATGGCAGTACCCTACGGAATTTATATGGAAGACTATTCAAATTTAGAAGAAGAGGCCATGGAGATCGCTCACATTGACCTGATCGACGAAGAGCTTTTAAAAAAGGACCGTACAAAGGCATGGATCCATGTGTATATCAGCCCGGAAGAGAATCCCGGCGAGGCGGTTTCTTTTTTACGGGAGCGCTGTACGGCAGAAAAGATTCCTTTTGAAATCACCTGTGCAAGCTGTGCGCAGGAGGATTGGATCAACAACTGGAAAAAATACTTTAAACCGGTTCCCGTGGGAGAGAAGCTTTTGATCCGGCCTTTATGGGAAGAAAGCTTTGAAGCACAGGGGCGAATCGTTTTAAATCTTGAGCCAGGGATCGCCTTTGGCACCGGCACTCACGAAACGACCCGGCTTTGTCTGGAGCTGTTGGAAAAGTATATGACTCCTGCAATAGACTTTCTGGATGTGGGCTGCGGAAGCGGGATTTTATCGGTGGCGGCTTTACTGCTGGGCGCAAAAAGCGCGGTAGGCGTGGATATTGACCCGCTGGCCGTGAAAACGGCAAGAGAAAACGCGGCAAATAATCAGGTAGAGGATAAATTTACCGGGATCTGCGGGAACCTGGCGGAGAAGGTAACGGGAAAATTCCAGGTGGCAGCCGCCAATATTGTGGCGGATGTCGTGATCGAGCTGACAAAGAATATCTCTGAATTCTTACAGCCGAATGGCATTTACATAATCAGCGGGATCATCGACCAGAGAGAAGAGGATGTCCTCAACGCGATAGAAAAGGATTTCACGGTTTTAGAGCGCCGGGAGGAGAAGGGCTGGGTCGCGATGGCCCTCGGCCTGAAAAAAGCGTGAGAGATGTTCCGGATAAGGAAATGAGACCGTAAAAGGGGGGTCAAAAATGGTCTTTGAGGATACGATCACAACACAGCGTATCTTTCTTCGTTCATGGCGAATAGAGGATGCGGAAGATCTGTTTGAGTACGCGAAGGATCCGCAGGTGGGCCCGAATGCCGGATGGAAGCCTCATGACAATGAGGAAGAGAGCCGCGAGGTGATCCGCATGTTTACCGATCCGCAAAAACCGGAAATGATTTTTGCCATAGAGGATCGGGAAAGCGGCAAGGTGATCGGTTCTATTGGCATTGGGCCGGACGGACGGCGCCCCGGTGTAAAAACTGCGTGGAGCCTGGGCTACGTGCTTTCCAGAAGCTATTGGGGAAAAGGCTTGATGACGGAAGCGGCTGAAGCCATGATCGGCTATGTTTTCCAAACCCGCAAAGCTGTCCTCTTGTCTATCGCTCATTATCCGGCTAATAATCGTTCCCGGCGCGTCATTGAAAAGTGCGGATTTCGGTTTGAGGGAACGCTTTCTCAGGCTGCTATACTCTACAGCGGCGATGTGCGCGATCTGTGCTGCTACTCTATGACAGCGGCCGAATACTATCTAAGGCAGGCAAAAAAGCGAGGCCTTTCTCTGATTCTGCCGGAAAATGCGGCGAGAGAAGAAATCGAAGCTTACTGGAGAGAATGGGGAGAAAGCCGGATCATTCCCGGCGTTTTGGAGCGGAAAGAGGGGGAAAGCTTTGCTCACTGGCTGGAGCACAGTATTGCCGGGCGGTATTATCAGGAAAATCCCCGG
Source organism: uncultured Acutalibacter sp. (assembly GCA_964565505.1). Lineage (GTDB taxonomy): Bacteria > Bacillota > Clostridia > Oscillospirales > Acutalibacteraceae > Acutalibacter. Next base: position 43,642 of record CAZMFF010000009.1, read on the forward strand.
TTTGTCACTTCTCACACCTATTTTTTGACTGATCGGTCCGGGGCGCTTTTGGGCGGAATTGATTTGCGCCACCGGCTTAATGATCCCCTGCTTCGAACCGGAGGTCATATTGGCTATGGAATCAGGCCTTCTTGCCGGGGAAAGCATTATGCGCCCTGCATGCTGGCGCTGTGCCTGAAAAAAGCAAAAGAACTGGGAATAGAAAGGGTACTGATCACCTGTCTGGAAGCAAATCACGCCTCTGCTGCCGTGATAGAGGCCTGCGGCGGCGTGCTGAAAAACCAGATAGAAGAAGACGGGGAGATTTTTCGCCGCTATTGGATCACACTGTAAAGGGGAGCAAGAAAAATGGATCAGTCAGCTTTGATTTTGAAAATGGCAGAGTATGAGGCGGGCTGCGTGGAACGAGTCAATCATTTCTTGAAAGTATATGCTTTTGCCAAGGCGATCGGAGAAGGAGAGAAATTTCCCCGGCAGCTGCAGGAGCTTACGGAGACAGCGGCTTTGGTGCATGATATCGGTATCAAGCCCAGTTTGGAAAAATACGGAAGCGCCGCCGGAGAGCACCAGGAAAAAGAGGGTCCTGGTGTGGCAGAAAGGATCCTTCTGCAGTTGGGATACCCAAAAGAAATGGTGGAGCGCGTCTGTTTCCTGGTGGGCCATCATCACACCTATGATAAGATCGACGGGCCGGATCATCAGGCGCTTATCGAGGCAGATTTTCTTGTGAATATCTTTGAAGGGAAAATGGAACGCAGTGCAGTGGAAAAAGTGAAAGAGACGATTTTTCGCACAAAGACCGGCACAAAGCTTTTGGAGCTGCTTTTCCTGGGCTAATCGATCTCGAACGGCTCTTTCAGAAAAAAGAACGGAAACGAAGAGCGGCGCTTATAGCCTTATGGCTATAAACGCCGCTCTTCGTTATCTTATCGCTGTTCAGATGTTTGTTTTGAGCCAGGCAATGTCTTCCTTCAGGCAGGAGATCCGATCTTTCCCGCCATAGTTCGCCTCGCGCTCCACAACATAGAGCACGTCGCTGCGCTGAGCGTCAGCAGCAGCTTTAACAGCTTTCCAGTCCACGATTCCAGAGCCCTGAGCCACATTCAGCTTTTCCCGCTCTTTCATCATTTTGAGAAATTCCGGCGGGAAAATGGGCTTGCCGTTTTCATCCAGCTCAAATTTGTGCCGGGGCGTGTTGTCGTAACGGGAACGAGGCTGATCCGCCCCAATGACACCACTATTCTCCTTGATGTGAATGGCCGCAATGCGTCCGGCGTGCTTTTGGATATAGGCAACGGGGTCAACGCCCGCTGCAGAAGCCCATCCGCAGTCGATCTCAAAGGCGACAAGGTCCGGATCGCTGTATTCGATGAGCCAGTCCATCAGATATTTCCCGCCGTCCTCATAAAACTCGCCGGTATGGTTATGGTAGCCTACCATCATGCCGTACTGCTTTGCCATTTTTCCGAAACGGTTCAGATCTTCTGCAAGTTCTTTTGCCTCTTCCTTGCTGCAGAAGTTTGCGGAGGGACAAAATACGAATTTTACCCCCAATTTGGCAAGGTAGGGGATATCCTCTTCCATGAACTCCAGCATAACATGGGCGGAAACCGCTTTTGCGCCGGATCCCTCCAGAGCCTGTTTAACAGTCTCGACGGGAAGATCTTCATACCCCCTGGCGAATTCTACGCCGGAAAATCCCATCTGGGCGGCGGTCTCGATCTTCTCTGTCAGACTGAGAGTACATTCGTGGCCGAAAGAGTAGAGCTGTAAATTGATGTCATTCATGGTATTGATCCTTCCTTTTGTTTAGTCCTGAAATATTTCTCTTAAAGGGCTGCTGTGAACCAGAGAGAGTGCGATAGAAATTGTGCCTTTGCGGTTAGGCAAAGGCACAGGATAGATCAGAGATAGAAAAGACTTAGTCGAAGATCGGCATACCCTCACTGTCAAAATAGACAGGCTTGTTGTGCTTGGAGGAGTAGTAGATAGAGTCAAGGATCTTCGTGACACAGAAGGCCTGGTCTGCCGTGACGAAAAGCTCGCCTTCGCCGCGAAGAGCCTTCACCCAGATCTCATGCTCCTTGGAGATAGGGGCAGGGCCCTGGCTGAAGCCGGGAATATAGCCGGCCACTTTGTCTCCAACCCAGGAAACGGTGGGATATCCGCCAATGATATGGTTCAGGCGAACGCGGTCTTCTTTGGTGTCAAGGCCGCCCTTGGTACCGGCCAGAGTGGTGTAGGCTTCGTTGTTTGCGCCGGTCTCTTTCGCCATATTGATGGCCCAGGAGGCACGCAGGTTGATGACGGCACCGTTCTTCATCTTGATATGGCCTACAGCGGAATCTTCCACATCGTAGGTCTCGTTATTCCAGGAATTGGGATTTCCGTGATGGTCATACTGGCCCTGATGAGCGGGATCCAGAATGCGGCCCAGCTTCTCAAAGGAGGTGCCTACTACATACTCTACATCATAGTTGTTCATCAGGAACAGGGTAAAGTCCAAAGTGTGAGTGCCGATATCGATCAGCGGACCGCCGCCCTGCTTGGATTTATCGGTAAATACACCCCAGGTGGGAACGCCGCGGTAACGCAGATAAGAGGCCTCGGCATAATAGATGTCGCCAAGCCACCCTTCGTCTACCACTTTCTTTGCCACCTGATTGGCGGGGAAGTGGCGGTACTGATAACCGATGGTCAGCATTTTACCGGTACGGTCTCTGGCCTCCAGCATTTTTTTCGCGTCTGCGGTGGTGGCGGCCATGGGCTTCTCACAGAGCACATGCTTGCCGGCTTCCAAAGCCGCAATGGTGATCTCGCAGTGGGCGATATTGGGGGTAAGTACATGAACGGCGTCGATGGTAGGATCGGCCAGAAGCTCATGATAGTCGGTATAGACCTTGGCATCGGGGGTGCCGTATTCCTTTGCCGCTTTCTGTGCCCTTTCAGGGATCAAATCACAAAAAGCAACCAGGTCAACATACTCAGCCTGCTGAGCCATGCCGGGGAGATGCTTCTGATTAGCGATTCCACCGCAGCCGATGAAACCGATTTTTAACTTTGCCATATTTTTTCCTCCTAAAAATTCAGAAATGATGACAGCCGCCGAAGGGCTTGCCATGGAAACAACTCTATTTTATTACATTGGTGCAAAAATGTAAAGGTTTTCCATCAAGAAAAAGTGAGTATTTTCCAAAAAAGAAGCCTCAGTACTGCCTTCCCCAATATACCATGTGGCGGGCAGGCTTTCCGCAGCAGGCGCAAACATCGGAAAGGTGCTCCTCTTCAAAGGGAATACAGCGGGATTTTACGCCGCCGGTATCCTCCTTGATCTTGTCCTCGCAGGCGCTGTCGCCGCACCACATAGCCTTGATAAAGCCAGGCTTGTTTTTGGCGATGTCCAGGAATTCCTCATAGTTTCTTGCTGTAAAGGTTTTGGAATCCCGATTGAGAAGGGCCCTCTGATACATATCCTGATGCAGGGAAGAAAGGAGATCCTCGATAGTATCTTCCAGACTGTCTAAAGAGACGAAGATCTTTTCACGATTGTCCCGGCGCACCAAAACGCACTGTCCCTGTTCGATATCCTTGGGGCCGATCTCCAGCCGCAGCGGAACGCCCTGCATTTCATATTGGGCAAATTTCCATCCGGGAGAATTATCGCTTTCGTCCAGCTTGACTCGGAATTTATCCTGCAGCCGGACAGCAAGCTCCCTGGCCTTTTCCAGAACTCCTTCTTTATGTTGGGCGATGGGGACGATAACTACCTGAACGGGGGCGACCTTCGGGGGAAGCACCAGCCCGTTGTCGTCTCCGTGGACCATGATCAGTGCCCCGATCAGGCGGGTGCTCATGCCCCAGGAGGTCTGGAAAGGATGCTGAAGAGAATTGTCTCTCCCGGTAAAGGCGATATCGAAGGCTTTGGCAAAACCATCTCCGAAATAGTGGGTAGTGCCGCCCTGAAGGGCAACCCCGTTGTGCATCATAGGCTCCAGGGTATAGGTAGCCTGTGCACCTGCGAACTTTTCCTTCTCTGTCTTTCTGCCCACTACGGGAGGAATAGCCAAGGTTTCCCGATAGACGTCCTCATAGACCCGCAGCATTTTTAAAGTGAATTCCTGGGCTTCTTCGGCTGTTTCGTGCATGGTATGGCCTTCCTGCCACAAGAACTCCATGCCTCTGAGGAAGGGGCGGGTGGTCTTTTCCCAGCGAAGCACAGAGCACCACTGATTATAAAGCTTGGGAAGGTCGCGGTAAGAATGGATTATTTTCTGATAATGCTCACAGAAAAGCACTTCGCTGGTAGGGCGTATAAAAAGCTTTTCCGTCAATTTTTCTCCGCCGCCCTGGGTGACGACCGCACATTCCGGAGCAAAGCCCTCAATGTGATCTTTTTCTTTTTGCAGAAGGCTTTCGGGGATCAGCAGAGGCATGTACACATTTTCCACGCCCAACTTTTTAAAGCGTGCGTCCATGTCCTTCTGGATATTTTCCCAAACAGCGTAACCGTAAGGCTCTATCACCATACAGCCCTTCACGCTGGAATACTCCATCAGCTGGGCTTTTTTAACTACATCGGTGTACCACTGGGCAAAGTCTTCCTCCATGGAGGTGATACTCTCTACCATCTTTTTTTGCTGCGCCATAAAAAACAATCCTTTCGGGCAAAAATTATCTTCTGTAAATTATATCGGGAACAGGAGTATTTTGCAAGAAAAAAGCGTCTGAAACCGGTTTCAGACGCTTAAATTTTGCAAAGAAAAAGAATTGTGCCGTGAAAATCAGGCGTTGGACTTACTTTCGATGTACTCCACCAAAGCGCCTACGGTCTTGATATTCTCCACATCTTCATCGGGGATCTCTACCTCAAACTCGTCCTCAATGGACATCAACAGATCCACCACGTCGAGAGAATCGGCGCCCAGATCGTCAGCCAAAGTAGTCTCCGGAGTAATGGAGTCTTCGTCCACATCAAACTGTTCGCAGAGAATGGCCTTGACTTTTTCTAACACCATTTCTTGTTCCTCCTAATTCTATTCTGAATTTGCCTCCAGGCGGCGGTATGGACAAAACCGGCCTGCCTGTGGTACAATCCATTGCACGAAGCTTTTATCACCGTGCGGGAATTTGTTATTTACATTTTATTGACTGGATTCTGCTTTGTCAATATGGGAAATGGAAATATTTTAGAAATCCCGAAAGAAAGAGGCATTTTTTCAATGAAATCTCAAAAAGCGGCCGTGATCGGCCATCCGATTGCGCACACCATGTCTCCTTTTATCCAGGAGCGTCTTTTCCGCCTTTCCGGGATCCCTATGGAGTATGAGGTGCTGGACGTGCCGGATCTGGAAGCGGCTGTGCCGAAACTGAAGAAGCTGGACTGCTTCAATATAACGATCCCCCATAAAAGCGCGATCATTCCCTATCTGGATGAGATCGACGACCGGGCGAAGCTGTGCGGTTCCGTAAACACGGTAAAGGTGGAGCAGGGCAGATTGCTCGGCTTTACCACTGACGGCCCGGGCGCGGCGGTCTCTCTGGCGGTGCATTCCCTGAGCCTTCAGGGAGAGCTCTTGATTTTGGGCAACGGCGGCGCTGCGAAGGCCATTGCTTTCCAGGCGGCGGAGCATCCCGATTTTCATATCACGCTGGCGCACCGCCGCGGCTCCTATGAAAAGGCGGCTGCTCTGGCGGAAGGGCTTGCAGAATACGCCAGAACCCGGGGGGATAAGGATTTTCTCATCACGGTGCAGTCCTATGAAGAGCTGGAGTCCGCCGGTAACCGCTATGATCTCCTGATCAATACCACCAGTGTCGGAATGTACCCCAACACCGGCTTAAGCCCGGTAAGCGAAAGGGTGATCGGCAGGTGTTCGGCAGTGTTTGACGCGGTGTTCAATCCCGCGCAGACAGAGCTTATGAAACTGGCGCGCAAACAGGGGATAAAGACGGTGGGAGGCATGGGTATGCTGGTGTGTCAGGCCGCTTATTCTCACAAGGTATGGTACGGCACGGAATTTCAAAACAGCGACCTTTTGAAGCTCATCCAGGATGCGCAGGCAGAGTTGGAGCGCTGTTTCGGGGGATGAATAAATGAGAAACTGTATTGCACTGTGCGGATTTATGGGATGTGGAAAGTCCACCATCGGCAAGCGCCTTGCTAAGGAGCTATCTTTAGGATTCTGCGATCTGGATCAATATATCGAGGAACAGGAGGGAATGACTGTCTCTGAGATTTTCAGCAGATTTCAGGAAGAGGGGTTTCGGGCGCGGGAGCAAAAGGCGGTCCGGGAGCTTTCAAAAAAAGCAGAAATGGTGGTCGCCTGCGGAGGAGGTACGGTGCTGTTTCCTGAAAATGTAGCGGCATTTCATGAAAACGGCGCTGAGATCCTCTATTTAAGAGTACCCCTTGCGCTCCTTCAGAAAAGGCTGAAATACGATAAAAAGCGTCCTCTTTTGCAGCGGCCCGACCGAAAAGAGGTCATTGCAAGGCTGTACCGTGAGCGCTGTCCGCTTTATGAAAGGGCTGCGGACAGAGTGGTGGACGCGCAGGGCGCCCGAATGGCGGTAGTTAAAAAAATCGCGGAGCTTTATTCTGATTTGCCGCTTTAAAGTATAAAATTCTTGACAAATGCTTTTTCAAGGGGTAAGATAAAGAAAACGATCCGGAGGATACGGAACTTATGGTTTCCTTAGACGCAAAACGATTTAGCCGCTTTACCGGTTCACGATTTATGAATTCGTGGGCTTTTTGTCCTGTGTGGAAATAACGGCGGCTGCGTTTCCGGAAGTTTGTTTCTTTCCAATGCCCTTGCGGCTTTGAAAAGAGCGGTGTTTTTTGGAAGAAGGAAAAACGGAGCCGGGGGGCTCCGTTTTTTATGTCGGAAAAAGGCATGGATCGACTGTCAAAAGACCGCCGTTAAGGATTTATGAAGAAAGGGAGCAGGAAAAATGATCATTGTATTAAAACCCAATCAAAAACAGGAGACGATAGACGCTTTTATCAAAAAGCTGACCTCCCAGTACGAGGTGCAGGTGAACACCTGGGTGGGAACGCACAGCACGGTACTGGGGCTGATCGGAGACACCACCGTGATCGACAGCGAGTATGTGGCGGCCCAGGATTTTGTGGAAAGCGTCAAACGGGTGCAGGAACCCTATAAGAAGGCAAACCGCAAGTTCCATCCGGACGATACGGTGATCACCCTGCCGGGAGGGCAGAGGATAGGAGGAGGAACTCTGGCACTGATCGCCGGCCCCTGCTCTGTGGAAAGCGAAGAGCAGATCTGCTCTGTGGCGCAGAGCGTGAAAAAGTCCGGCGCGCAGTTTTTGCGTGGGGGCGCCTTTAAGCCCCGCACGTCTCCTTATGCCTTTCAGGGAATGAAGGCCCAGGGTCTGGAGCTTTTGAAAAAAGCCCGGAAGCTTACCGGCCTTCCCATCGTTACGGAGATCATGAGCATAGAACATCTGGAGCTGTTTGAGGATGTGGATGTGATCCAGGTTGGGGCAAGAAATATGCAGAATTTTGAGCTTCTAAAGCAGCTCGGAAAGCTTGACAAGCCCATTTTGCTCAAAAGGGGTCTTGCCAATACCATCGAAGAGCTTTTGATGAGCGCCGAATATATCATGGCAGAGGGGAATGAGCAGGTGATCCTCTGCGAGCGGGGGATCCGTACCTATGAGACGATCACTCGAAATACCTTGGATATTTCGGCTGTACCCGTCATCAAAAAGCTTTCTCATTTGCCTGTGATCGTAGACCCAAGCCACGCCTCCGGGATCAACTGGCTCATCGAGCCTCTTGCCATTGCCGCGGCCGCTATTGGGGCGGACGGTCTGATCATCGAGGTCCACAACGATCCAAGCCATGCCCTTTGCGACGGTGCTCAGTCTATCACTCCCGCGCAGTTTGAGGACCTGTCCAAAAAGGTAAATCGGGTATTTGAAACCGTGAGCGCTTTATGAAAAAGAAAATCATTATTGTAGGGTTAGGGCTGATCGGCGGCTCGCTGGCAAAGGCGCTGAAGGCACAGGAAGATTACGAGGTGCTGGGCGTCGATACCGATGAAGAGACTCTGCTGGACGCCTGTTCGGAAGAGGCCATCCGCGGGAAGGCTTCCCTCGCTGATCTGAGAGAAGCAGATCTTATCTATCTGTGCGTCTATCCGGAAGCGGCCATAGAGTTTGTTCGGCAGCATATGGAGCTTTTTAAAAAGGACTGTATCATTACTGATACCTGCGGCATCAAAAGCGCGGTATGCGAAGGGATGGATTTGCTGAGAAAACAGCGGGATTTTGTTTTTGTGGCAGGACACCCCATGGCGGGAAAGGAGTTCAGCGGTTTCTCCGCCAGCGACCCAAGCATTTTTATCGGCGCTTCCTATCTGATCGCTCCCTGCGGCGCACCTGGGTGGGCAGTGGAGGAGGTTGCCTCCCTGGCCCGCAAAATGGGCTTTGGGAGAATTGTTATGACGACGCCTGAGCAGCATGACAGAGTGATCGCCTTTACCTCTCAGGCGCCTCATGCCCTGGCCTGCGCCTATGTGATGAGTCCCCGATGCCGCGAACACAAGGGGTTTTCCGCCGGAAGCTACCGGGATGTCTCACGGGTGGCCCGCATCAATGATGCGCTTTGGAGCAGGCTTTTCCTCGATAATCGGGAGGCTCTGGTAGCAGAGCTGGACACCCTGACGGAAAATTTAGGGAAAATCCGGGACGCTGTAAAGGAAGGCAGCGAGGAGACGCTGCGTGCTCTTCTCAGACAGGCGGCCAAAATCAAAGAGGAAGAGGGATGAGTGAAGGCTTCCCAACTGATTTTCACAGAAAGAGAGGAAAGGCGATGAAAATCGAAATCAAAACTGCCCCGGCCTATGAGGTCATAGTGGAAAGCGGGGTCTTGGATCGGGTAGGGGAGATCGCGCGGCAGGTGGAGAAGCCGGGTTCAAAGGCAATGATCGTCAGTGATAGCAACGTATTTCCACTTTACGGGGAACGACTGAAGGCTTCGCTGGAATCAACGGGATTTTCAGTATCGCGGTTTGTATTTCCCGCCGGGGAGCCCTCCAAGCAGCTGTCTACCGTTTGTGAGATCTATGAAGCCCTGGGGAATCAGGGGTTTACCCGCAGTGATTTCATCGTTACCCTGGGAGGAGGCGTTGCGGGAGATATGGGAGGCTTCGCGGCGGCAACCTTTCTCAGGGGCATTGATTTCATCCAGGTTCCCACCTCCCTTTTGGCTCAGGTAGATGCCAGCGTGGGCGGCAAAACCGGTGTAGATCTCCCTTTTGGGAAAAACCTTGTGGGCGCTTTCTATCAGCCTAGGGCGGTGGCTGCTGATCCCGATACTCTGCGCACATTGTCTGAGCATTATTTCAACGATGGCATGGGGGAAGTGATCAAATACGGCTGTATTGCGGAGGAACAGCTTTTTCTCGCTTTGGAGGAAAGCCGAGCGCTTTGCGATCTTCCGGGAGTCATTTCCCGTTGTGTGCTCAGCAAGAAGGCTTTTGTTGAGGAAGACACGAGGGACAAAGGAAAACGGATGATCTTAAATTTCGGACATACCTTTGGACATGCTCTTGAAAAGCTTCACCATTTTGAAGGCTTGTCTCACGGAGAAGCAGTGGGGATCGGTATGGTGATGGCGGCTGGGGCCGGAGAGAAGCTGGGGGTGACCGCCGCAGGGACCGCCCAGAGGATCCAAGCGGTGCTCAAGCACTACGGCCTGCCTATTGAGGATAAGTTCTCAAAGGAAGAGATCGTCAAAGCCACTGCTCTTGACAAGAAGACTATGGGAGACACGCTGAATCTGATCCTCCTTACAGAGATTGGACAAAGCGTGATCTATCCGGTCAAGAGAGAGGACCTGCCTGCTCTTTTGTAGTTTATTCAGATAATCGAAGGGTGATCGTATGGCGGAGGTAATTTATCGAGGAGGGTCGCTTAAGGGTACGGTAGAACTGCCCTCCAGCAAAAGTGCCGCTCACAGAGCGCTGCTTTGCGCGGCGCTTTCCGGAATGGAGACTGTGGTTTCCGGAATTGACGGGAGCAAGGATATAGAAGCTATGCTGGGCGCCGTTTCCGCCCTGGGAGCTGAGGTTATTTATAAGCAGGAGAAAAAGAGGGCCGCTTTCAGCGAGGCAGGTCTGCATCCGGGAAACGGAGGAGAGATCAACTGCCTGGAGTCCGGAAATACCCTGCGCTTTATTGTACCTGTGGCCGCCGCTTTGGGCGGAGAGTGGATCTTTACCGGAAGCGGCAGGCTTCCTGAGCGCCCGATGTCCGTGTATCAGGAAATATTGCCGCAGCATGGAGTGATCTACGCTCCCTCGGGATCGAAGCCCGGGGAAAATCTCCCCCTGAAGCTTTCCGGTAAACTGACGCCCGGCGTTTTCAGGGTGCCGGGAAATATCAGCTCTCAGTTTATCAGCGGGCTTTTATTTGCGCTTCCGCTGCTGGAGAGCGAAAGTGAGATCGTTTTGACCTCTCCTTTGGAGTCGGAGGGCTATGTAGAGCTGACATTAAGTATTCTCGAAGCCTTTGGAATTTCCTGTATGCGGACAAAGCAGGGGTGGAAGATTCCCGGCAGCCAGAAATATTCCGCCTCACAGTACACGGTGGAAGGAGATTGGTCTCAGGCGGCCTTTTTCCTCTCTATGGCGGCGCTTTCCCATGATGGCAGGAAAATTTATCTTTCCGGCTTGAATCGAAATTCGGCACAGGGGGACAAAGCCTGTGTCTCCTGCTTTGAAAAATTCGGGCTGAGTACCTGTTGGGAGAACGATGTGCTCACAGCATGGAATCCCAATGGACAAAAACCCTTTGGGGGGCTAAAAGGGACGGTGATCGACGCCTCTCAGATCAATGATCTCGTCCCGGCGCTGGCAGTATGCGCTGCCTTGGCCCAGGGTGAGACCAGGATTACTCATGCGGAGCGCCTGCGCTTAAAGGAAAGTGACCGGCTTCATGCTATGCGGGAAGCAATCATTGGCCTGGGCGGCCGCGCAGAGGAGACGGAGGACGGGCTTTTGATCCATGGCGTTCCGGAGCTTTTGGGAGGAAAGGTGAAGGGAGAAAACGATCATCGTATTGTCATGGCTTTGGCAGCGGCGTCCCTTCGCAGCAAGAATCCGGTCACTGTGACAGATGCCTGGAGCATTCGTAAGACTTACCCTCGTTTTTTTGAGGATCTGAAAAAGTTGGGAGGCATTTTAAATGTCGTCAATGTGGGGTGAAAGGATCAAGCTTTCCATTTTTGGGGAAAGCCATGCACAGGGAATCGGGGTTACGCTGGATGGGCTGCCTGCGGGAGAAGCCATCGATTGGGAGGAGGTACTGGCACAAATGTCCAGGCGCGCTCCCGGACAGGATCCCAGCGCTACCAGCCGGGTGGAAAAGGACCTTCCTCATATCCTGTGCGGCATGGTGGACGGTATCTTGACCGGGGCGCCTCTTTCAGCGGTGATCCGCAACACCAGTCAGCATTCCAAAGATTATGAAACGCTCCGCTTTCGTCCAAGGCCGGGGCATGCGGACTATCCGGCTTATCTGCGCTATCAGGGCCATAACGATATCCGGGGCGGAGGGCATTTTTCCGGACGGCTGACAGCGCCTCTGGTGTTTGCCGGGGCGATTTGCAGGCAGATTTTGAAGCGCCGGGGCATCGAGATCGGAGGGCATGTACTCTCGGTGGGAAATGTCCGGGAAGAGCCGTTCCAAGAGGTTCTGCTGGACGGAAAAACCCTGGAGGGATTGAGCAGCCAGTATTTTCCGGTGCTGTGTCCCGAAAAGCGGGAAGAGATGAAGAAAGCCATTGAGAAGGCCAGGCTTGCTTTAGACAGCCTGGGAGGGATCGTGGAATGCGGAGTGACCGGTCTGCCGGGCGGAGTGGGCGATCCCATGTTTGACGGAGTGGAAAACCTGATCGCTTCTATCGTGTTTGGCGTTCCGGCGGTAAAAGGGCTGGAATTCGGAGCAGGGTTTCAGGCTGCCGGGATGATGGGCCATGAAAATAATGACGACTATTACTATGATGAAAGCGGGAAGGTAAAAACCCGCACAAATCATGCGGGAGGGATTTTAGGCGGGATCACGACCGGTATGCCTCTGATTTTCCGAGCTGCTGTGAAGCCTACGCCCTCTATCGCTCAAAAACAGGAGACCGTCAATTTAGAAACCGGGGAAAGTGAAATGCTCTCTGTCACCGGCAGGCATGACCCCTGTATCGTACCGCGGGCGGTACCTGCAATTGAGGCGGCGGCGGCAATCGCGGTGACAGAGCTTTTGGCTCAAGGCGGCAAGCTGTAAAAAAGGAGGAGAGAATATGGAGGAGACAGAATATCTGGCTCAGCTTGCAGAGATCCGGGAGGAGATCAATGAGATCGATGAAAAGCTTTTGCCTTTGTTTTTAAATCGGATGCGGTGCTCGGAGCGGGTGGCAGCCTTGAAAAGGCAGGCAAACGCCCCTGTTTTGAATCCCGCAAGAGAGCAGGAGATCCTTGACCGTGTACGGGAAAAAGCGGGGGAATACGGCGGCAGCGCGGTTTCCTTTTATTCGGCTGTCATGGCGATCAGCCGGGCAAAGCAGCACCAGATGCTGATGCGGGCCGGCAAGCTCAGAGAGATGGAGAAGAAAGCGACGCGAGTAATGCCCAGAACAGGAGTGCGCGCTCTTTGCCAGGGGGTTCCCGGGGCCTACTCTCAAAAGGCGGCTCTGGATTTTTTCAGTCAATCTGAGATCGGCTTCAGGGCTTCCTGGAAAGAGGTGTTTGAGGAGGTACAGGCGGGGAATGCCGATTTTGGCGTGCTGCCGGTAGAAAATTCCGCGGCGGGGTCTGTGAGCGGCGTTTATGACTTGCTGATGAAATACCGCTTTTATATTGTGGGCGCCGTAAGCGTCAAAGTAGAGCACTGCCTGGCTGCGGGAACGAAAGAGAAGATCACGACTGTGGTGTCTCACCCCCAGGGGCTTTCTCAATGCTCAGAGTATATTGAAGCTCACGGCCTGAGCCAGATAGAGTTTTCCAATACTGCCGCGGCGGCCAAATATGTGGCTGAGGAAAAGCCGGAGCATACAGCTGCGATCTGTTCCAAGGAAGCCGCTTTGGAATATGGCCTGGTCGTGCTGGATCAGAATATTCAAAATGCCAAGAATAATATCACCCGCTTTGTCGTGATCTCAAAAGAGCCTATTTTGCCGGAAGACGCAGGGAAAATCAGCCTTTGTTTTTCTCTTCCTCATTCCACCGGCTCTCTTTACGGGGTATTAGAGCGCTTTGCCATGAGTGGGCTTAACTTGACGAAGATCGAATCCCGGCCGATCCCGGAAAGCAATTTTGAATACGATTTTTATCTGGATTTTACCGGAAATATCCATCACACGGAGACACTGGAGCTGATTTGCTCCCTCCACGACGAGCTGCCCCGCTTTTCTTTTTTGGGCAATTATACAGAAAACTGAGAAGGAGAGAAAAGAATGGAAGTGACCTTTCATAGGGTAAATACCGAAGAGGAGATCGACAAGCTCTGCGCTCTGGCAAAAATTGCCTGGCACGAGACCTACGACCGGATTTTGCCTAAAGGACAGCCGGAATATATGATCGAAAAATTTCAGTCTCCCGCCGCTGTGAGGGAACAGATGGCTCATGGAGGATATGAATACTATCTGATTTTTGAGGGCGAAACGGCAGCAGGGTTTTTGGGCATTGCCCCCAAAGCGGAAAAAGAGGAGGAGCTCTTTTTAAGCAAGCTCTATCTGCTCTGCGCTTTTCACGGGAAAAAAATTGCCGGAAAAGCTTTGGCGTTTGCGGAAAACAGGGCAAAGGAATTGGGACTTCGAGAGATACGCCTTACGGTGAATAAACAGAATCTTCACGCGAAAGAAGTCTATTCTCACTGTGGATTTCAAGTGACGGACAGCGTGATCTCCGGGATCGGCTCCGGGTTTGTAATGGATGATTTCGTCATGGTGAAGAAGCTATAAAAAAGAGCTCCGGCATACCTGGAAAATGGTATTCCGGAGCCTTTTCATTTGCAGAAGCTTCCAATTTATTTTTTCAATCGTTCAAAATTGTAAGTTTGTCAATGATCTTGGACAGAGAAGGAGGCCAGGAATTCAATA